>PDQK01000009.1 GCA_002746685.1 Desulfobulbus propionicus
ATAGAGGAAATCAATCAAGCTCCTGTCGTGTTTAAGTGGCGTTACAAAATGGATGAAATCGCAATTGCGTAACAATATATACAGAACAATATACTAGTTGAGTACTTCTTCATGTGGGGGCGTTTTTTAGATGATGTGGATTGAAGAAATAGAATCGTTGCCGCGTCCAGGCCTGGAGTCTATCCAGCTTAGGCGGCTGCAGGCATTGGTGCAACGGGTGTATGACTCTGTTGCGCCGTACCGCAAGAAAATGGATGACGCAGGTATCAAACCTGAGGATATCCAATCCCTTGGCGACCTGCGTTTTCTCCCCTTTACCACCAAGGATGACCTGCGGGATAATTATCCTTTTGGCCTGTTCACCGTACCTTTAGAAGATGTTATCCGGGTGCATGCATCATCTGGAACCACAGGTCGGCCAACGGTTGTGGGGTATACCGAGGCTGACATTGAATTGTGGGCTTCGGTAATGTCCCGTGCCCTTGCCATGGCTGGCGTAACTCCTGGAGATATGGTGCATAATGCCTATGGGTACGGGTTGTTCACCGGTGGCCTTGGTGCCCATTACGGTATCGAGGCGCTGGGAGCCACGGTCATACCGGTTTCCGGTGGCAACTCCAAACGTCAGGTTACCATTATGCGGGATTTTGGTTCAACCGTGCTGCTCTCAACACCATCCTATGCCTTGGCCCTGGCCGATGCCATGGAAGATGTGGGGATAGCTCCGGAGGAGCTGCAATTGCGGGTTGGTATCCATGGTGCTGAGCCATGGAGTGAGAACATGCGTGAAGAGGTGGAGCGCAAGCTGGGCATTAAGGCGGTGGACATCTATGGACTTTCAGAGGTCATTGGCCCGGGTGTTGCCATGGAGTGTCTGCATACCGAACGTGGCATGCATATCTTAGAAGACCACTTCCTGCCTGAGATTGTTAATCCGGATACCCTGGAACCACTCCCGTATGGTGAGGTAGGTGAGCTGGTGTTTACCACCTTAACCAAGGAAGCCTTTCCACTGATCCGCTATCGTACCAAGGATATTTCCCGGCTTATTGCCCAGCCGTGTGCATGTGGACGGACGCTGGTGCGGATGGAAAAAATTATGGGTCGTACCGATGATATGCTCATTATTCGCGGGGTGAACGTGTTCCCATCCCAGGTGGAGCATGTGCTGGTTGGCATTGACGGTGTTGAACCGCATTACCAGATTGAGGTCGACCGTGAAGGCAGTTTGGATACCATGACCGTGCTGGTGGAAATCAGCGAGGATATCTTCTCTGATGAGATCAGAGTTCTTGAAGGCTTGAGCAAAAAAATCAAGGCAGATGTCAAGGATATGGTTGGAGTAACCTGCCAGGTCAAACTGGTAGAGCCGCGTACAATCAAGCGTTCTGAGGGCAAGGCCCAGCGCGTGATCGATAAACGAAAATTGGAGTAAGCCAGGCGAATTGAACCTCTGGAGGAAAAGCAATGAGAGTAGAACAGATAGCGGTTTTTCTTGAAAACAAATCAGGTCGTCTTGCAGAGATTACACGGATTCTCTCAGAAAACGGGGTTAATATCCGGGCGCTTTCCGTTGCTGACACAGCTGATTTTGGCATCTTGCGCCTCATCGTGGATAACGTGGAGGTGGCGAAGGCGTCCCTGGGAGAGAATGGGTTTACTGTTGGTGTGACCGATGTGATTGCAGTTGAGGTTCCTGATAAAACCGGTGGGCTGGCAAGCGTTCTCAAGGTAGCCAACGAGGTGGATCTCAACGTTGAATATATGTACGCTTTTGTTCACAAGAGTGGGCAAAACGCAGTGATGATCTTCCGTTTTGATGATATGGACAAGGCCGTGGCCACCATGCAAAAAGAAGGGTTCCCATTGTTTTCCAGTAAGGAAATCTGTGCATTGTAAAGAGCATCAGGCTTGCAAGCGTACAATGGAAACATATCACTGGTACTGATCAACCTGACGGGGCTTGAAGCCCCGTTTACTTTTCCATTCAGATGACACTCGACCTTTTTTTTCAGTACCTGCTTGCCGGTATCACCTATGGCTCCATCTATGCCATTGTGGCCATTGGGTATAATATTATCTACAACACCACTGGCATCATCAATTTTGCCCAGGGCGAGTTTGTGATGCTTGGCGGGATGATTGCCATCTCCCTGCTCCAGTTCATGCCGTTGCCGCTTGCCATTGCGCTGGCGGTGGTGATCACCATGGTCATTGGTGCTGTGGTGGAAATGCTGTTTATCCGCTGGCTCAAAAGCCCTTCGGTGCTGCGGTTGATCATTATTACCATCGGGGTGTCCATTCTGCTGCGAGAGATCGCACTCCATATCTGGGGTGAGTCTATCAGGAGTCTGCCCTATTTTTATGGCAATGAGATAACCACCATTTCCGTGGGTTCAGTGCATGTATCTCCTCAAGTGCTATGGGTCATTGCAGCGTGTGGGGTGATGGTTGGCGGGTTGAGCCTTTTTTTTAAGTATACTCCCACTGGAAGGGAGATGCGTGCCTGTTCAGCCAATCGCACGGCAGCCATTTTGTGTGGGATATCCACGCGCAATATGGTGACCTTGTCTTTTATGTTAAGCGCCGGGATCGGCGCCCTTGCAGGCTGTGTTATGTCCCCCATCACCTACACCCAGTACGACAGTGGGACAGGGCTTGCGATCAAGGGGTTTACCGTTGCTATTCTCGGTGGTTTGGGTAACTCCATGGCAGCGGTTGCTGCTGGCATTCTTTTGGGGATTATTGAAGCGTTTTCCGTCTCCATAGTACCTCTTGCCTTTCAGGATGCCATTGCTATCACCCTGTTGCTGATCATCCTGTTTGTCAAACCCCATGGCATTTTTGGCTCCAGTGAAGCGGCGAGGTTGAAAGATTTTTAATGGTGCGTACAAACACGGTTAACATTTTTTACCTCTGTCTCTATGTGGTGGGCATCCAGGTGCTGACCCAGCTCACAGGCAGCCAGTTTTATCTGACCCAGCTCACCATGGCTGCCTATTATGGTTTGGTGGTGATTGGGCTCGGTGTGCTCATGGGCTATGCCGGGCAGATATCCATTGGCCATGCCGGTTTTTTTGCCATTGGCGGATACCTTTCTGCAGCCCTGACCACCCATAACCTGTTGCCTTTTAAGGATGCTCCCGTAGTTGATGTACTCGACAAGGCCGGGCTGCTGGTGAGCGCCCAGGATATCTATGGTGATCCTCTGCTCACGGTTCATCCCTGGGGCGCCTGTGTCTTTGCCGTGGGCGTTGCAGCTGTGATAGCCTGTGTACTTGGTATTCCAGTGCTCAAGCTCAAAGGGCATTATCTTGCCATGGCTACCCTGGGTTTTGGTATCATCATTTACCGTTTACTCCTTGCCTCTGCCTATTTTGGTGAGGCTGATGGGATCTCCGATGTACCGCCCTTTACGCTTTTACCTGGGATTGTGATCAGCGGTGATTTCAGCACCCGGGTAATAAACTATTATGTGGCCTGGGGTGTGCTTATTGGTGGCATGGTCTTGCTGCTCAATTTGATTCATTCACGGGTTGGGCGTGCGTTACGCTCCTTACACAGCTCGGAAGAGGCTGCTGAAGCAGTTGGGGTACATACCGCCAGATTCAAGCTGTATGTGTTTATCCTCAGTGCTGTCTATGCAGCTTTTGCTGGCGTCCTGCTGACCCACTACAACGGCGGGATTGGCCCCTCCGAGGCTTCGGTGATGCAATCAGTGCGCTATGTAGCCGTGGTTGCTGTGGGAGGAATGACCAACCTGTGGGGTACCCTGATCATGGGAGTGAGCTTGACCTTTTTATCCCTGCGCGGCGTATTTGGCTCGCTGGATGACGCTGTTTTCGGGGTGATTTTAATTGGGGTGATGCTCTTTGCTCCAGATGGCATATTAAGTCTCAAAGATCGGTTATTTCCCCCAAAAGAAGTGACTCAAGAGGGTGGCGATGCTTGAGCTGCAGGCAGTGCATAAAAAGTTTGGTGGCCTGCACGCGGTTAATGATGTGAGCTTTACCGTGCCAGCTGGGGCTATTAAGGCGGTCATCGGCCCTAACGGAGCCGGCAAGACAACCCTTTTCAACCTCATCGCAGGTAACCTTGCTCCCACCAGTGGTGCCATTTACTTTCAGGGAAAACCTGTCCAGGGAAAGAAACCGCATCAGGTTGCTGCCAGGGGCATGTCCAGAACCTTTCAGAACATCAAACTGTTTCATGGCATGACAGCGCTGGAGTGTGTCAAGGTGGGGTGCCATCTCCAGTCCAGGGCTGGTTTTTTAAGTGGTATGCTCAGCTTGCCCGCTGCGCGCAGGGAAGAGCGCTGTATCCATGAGCGTTCCATGGAGTTGCTGGAGTTACTCGAAATTGCTGAGTTTGCCCATGTGGAGGCCACCAGCCTCGCCTTTGGACAACAACGGGCTGTGGAACTGGCCCGTGCTCTGGCAAGTGATCCCAGTCTGCTGCTCCTTGATGAACCTGCTGCCGGACTCAATATTTATGAAACCGCTGAATTGGCACGGCTGATCACCAGGATTCGCGATATGGGGATCACTGTACTGCTGGTTGAGCATGATATGTCGCTGGTCATGGAAATCTCTGATGAGATTGTAGTGCTCTGTTTTGGAGAAAAACTGGCAGAAGATACGCCGCCCAACATTCAGCGTAACCCTGAGGTGATCAAAATGTATCTGGGTGGAGATGATGCAGTAAGTATTGCACCTGGAGCAGGGAGATAACCATGCTGAGGATTCGGAATCTTGATGCCGGATACGGTAAGCTGCGGGTGCTCAAAAATATTTCGCTTCACGTGAACAGTGGAGAGATTGTCACCATCATCGGGGCCAACGGCGCAGGCAAGACCACCTTGCTCAACACCATCATCGGTTTGGTTCATGAAACAACCGGAACCATAGAATTTCAAGGCAAGTGCTGTACGACGCTTTCTGCACAAAAGCGGGTGGCCCAGGGGTGTGCGCTGGTACCTGAGGGGCGGCAGGTCTTTGCTTCCATGAGCGTGGAAGAAAACCTGATGCTTGGCGGCTATGTGCTGGAAAAGCAAGAAGGACGTGGCGCGGTTTTACGTGAACTGCACTATCAGTATGACCTTTTTCCGGTGCTCCGCGAGCGCAAAGCGCAGCTTGCCGGAACCCTTTCCGGTGGTGAGCAGCAGATGCTTGCCATGGGCAGGGCCTTGATGTCCAAGCCTCGGATGGTGATGATGGATGAGCCTTCCACAGGGTTGGCACCACTTATTGTCAAAGATATTTTTGGGGTCATCACCCAACTGCGTGATGCTGGCAATACCGTGCTTTTGGTGGAGCAGAACGCCAAGGCTGCACTGGCAATTGCAGATCGTGGTTACGTGCTGGAGGTGGGGAAGGTCATTGTTCAGGGGCCTGCTGAAGACCTGTTGGAAAACTCCGATGTGCAGAGGGCATATCTGGGGAGAGAGAAGATCGAATAACCTGCGTAATGCTTTAATTGTTACAGCTTATTTGCGCAAAAAAACTAACCTGTTACAAACGCTTATGTATTGGGAACAAGAACGAGAATGTATGGGGCGCGAAGATCTGGAACAACTCCAGTTGGAGCGGTTACAGTCAACCCTTTATCGGGTGGGAACCCATGTGCCGTTTTATCGCAAAAAATTTGACGAGCTCAAGTTTAATTATGATGATGTGCGTTCCTTAGAGGATATCCGTCAGCTGCCCTTTACGGAAAAACAGGATTTACGCAGTAATTATCCTTATGGGCTGTTTGCCGTGCCGCTGCGCGATGTGGTTCGGGTCCATTCCTCTTCAGGGACCACCGGGCTGGCAACCGTTGTTGGGTATAGCAAAAACGATATAAAAAATTGGTCCAATCTGGTGGCACGAATCCTCACTTCTGCCGGGGTGACCAAAAATGACGTGATTCAGATTGCCTTTGGATACGGGCTATTCACCGGTGGATTTGGGCTCCATTACGGGGCAGAACACATTGGTGCTTCTGTTATTCCCATTTCTGCGGGGAACACCAAGCGCCAAATCCAGATCATGCAGGATTTTAAGACCACAGCGCTGGTCTGTACGCCTTCTTATGCCCTGGTAATGGCTGATACCATGATGGAGATGGGGGTGAACCCTAACGGCATGGCGCTGCGTTTTGGTTTGTTTGGAGGGGAGCCGTGGTCTGAGGCCATGCGTAAAGAAATTCACGAAAAGCTGGGTATCCTCGCCACAGATAACTACGGTCTTTCTGAGGTGATGGGACCTGGAGTTGCTGGTGAGTGTATGGAGTGTAATGGGCTCCATATCAATGAAGATCATTTCCTGGTTGAAGTGCTAGATCCACAGACTCTGGAACCGGTTGAGCCGGGAGAGGTGGGAGAGATGGTCATCACTACACTTACCAAGGAAGCCTTTCCCATGATTCGTTACCGAACCCGGGACTTGACCAGATTTATCCCTGAGCCTTGTCCATGCGGGAGAACGCTCAAGAGAATGCAGCGGGTTATTGGTCGCTCTGACGATATGCTGATCATCAAAGGGGTCAATGTATTTCCCATCCAGATTGAAAAGGTGTTGTTTGAAATCGAGGGCACTGAACCCCATTACCAGATCGTCGTGGAACGGGAAAATCACACCGATAGGGTCACGGTTCTGGTTGAGGTTATGGAAGCGCTCTTTTTTGATCAGATGAAAAAACAGCGTCAGATGGTGGATCATATTAAAGCAAGAATGGCTGCCGAACTTGGGATCAGTGTGGATGTGAAGCTGGTGGAAGAAAAATCCATTGAGCGCACCATCGGTAAATCCCAGCGGGTAATTGATAAACGTGAATTATAAGAACAACCGATTTGATAAAAAAGGTTGCGAGTTCTGCCGGAGCTGATTGTACGTTCCGGCTTTTAATGTAATCAGGAGAAAAACATGAAAAAAATGATTGTCGTAGTAGCTGCCCTTGGGCTGCTGTTCCCTATGAGCGCGATGGCTGCTGATGCAGAAGTGAAACTGGAAACTGAGAAGCAGAAGCTGAGTTATGCCATGGGGCTTGATCTTGGCGAGTATTTTAAGAACATGGAAGAGGAACTGGATCTGGATATACTCAGCAGAGGAATGAATGATTCGTATAAGGGAAACCCACCGCTGCTTTCGCCAGAAGAAACCGCTGCTGTTCAACAGGCCTTTGCCGAGCAGCAAAAGCAAAAGCAGATTAAGCAAACCCTGGCAATGATCGAGAAAAATAAAAAAGCGGAGGAAGCATTTCTTGCCGCTAATAAGGAAAAAGAAGGGGTGATGAGCACCCCATCCGGGTTGCAGTATAAGGTAGTTAAAGAGGCCCAGGGAGCAAAACCTGGCGCTGAAGACAGGGTTAAGGTTCATTACCGTGGCACCTTGCTGGATGGCAAGGAGTTTGACAGCTCTTACAGTCGTAACGAGCCAGCAGTCTTTAAGGTAAATCAGGTGATTGCCGGATGGCAGGAAGCGTTGCAGCTGATGCCGGTTGGCTCCATCTATGAGCTGTACATTCCGGCAGCACTGGCTTATGGGGATCGAGGAGCACCTCCGGTAATTGAGCCTGGCTCCATGCTCACCTTCAGTGTTGAGCTCCTTGACATCAACCCTGACCAAAAATGAGGTCTTAAGCATATTTTTATAAGCTTAGAGAGCTGATTTTGGAGGTGCAGCGCTGATGAGCAAGGGAACAAAGCTGAAAAAGAAGTGCTGTGAGAAATATCTCAAAAAAGGGAAAAGGTGCAGCAGATGCCCGATTCTCTCCAGCGGTTATGCTTCGTGCGAAAGCCTTGAGGAACCCGGCAAAAAGAAAGACAAGAAAAAGAAGAAGAAAAAATAGCAGGTGTATTTTTTCTCTGGATACAAAACGGGGTTGCTCAACGTGGCAATCCCGTTTTTTTGTGTATTGTAAAGGGAATTATTCGCAGGGGATGCCGTTCCTTGATTTTTTGATAGGTGCCTCCAAAAAGTGGAGCTCATCCATGGTTATGCTTTTCAATCCTCACGCTGGGCATGGAAAGGGGGCTGTTTTTCTCGTAATTACAATGTATTACCAGCGTGTTTCCTACGGCTCTGGCTCTACATCTTTTATTTTGCCGCAATGGTCGTTTTAACGGACTTGCCAGGATGCATTGAACACCAGGAATTGCATATATTTTTTCTGTTCCGGCTCTGGCTCCACACTCTTTTTTACATGAACCGTACTCCCATCTTTGCACTGCATGGAAACCGTGGCTTGATCATGTGGCAACAGCACATTGCGCAATGTAGTCCAGGAATCATGTACGTAGCAGCCCTGTTTCAAGCGCAACCGGATAAAGTGCACCAAATGGTAAGCCAACAAGCAGATACATAAATGGTTCGACACTCTTTGAGCTATCTGATGATAGACCGGCCGCAGGACAAGCTCAGGGTGGTCAAACGTGGATTAGCACAGATGGTCATTTTTAGGTTGTCATTACGATTCACGCTCTTTTATGGTTTCAAAAAGTATAATTTGTGAGACATTTTGATTAATTAGTCTCAATAAACGTCTCAAAATGCAGTTCTCAAATCGTCTTAGAGTAGTTGTGACTAATTTGGTTGGAGGAAATGGGATGGCATTGGTCGGGTATGCACGAGTAAGTTCAATTGGGCAAAGTCTAGATGCACAAATGGATATGCTTCAGGACTGTGATAAATGAGTAGACAAAAGGAGCTGATTCCAGTATTTTTTGACACACATATATATACTTATTTGTGTCAGAGAAATGGCAAAAAAAACAAAAAATAACGTTGATAATAAAATAGTTAGCAGGATTTATGGATATGGAAGGGGGTGGGTGTTTACCCCTAACCACTTCAAGGATCTTGGTAGCCGTGATGCAATTGCTTCGGCTCTGAAACGACATAAGCAATCCGGGTTGATCCGCCAACTTGCCAGAGGGGTATATGATTACCCTCAAACTGACCCAGACCTTGGACCGTTAGAACCCACCAATGAGGAAATTGCCAAAGCACTTGCCGGTCGTGATGCGACCCGTTTACAGCCTTCCGGTGCTTATGCAGCCAACCTGCTAGGCCTCTCCACACAAGTACCAACAAAAATAGTTTACCTCACGGATGGCCGTTCGCGTACAGTGCAAATTGGCAAGCGTCAAATATCACTCAAGCAAACAACTCCACGTAACATGGCTACCGCAGGAAAGATTAGCGGTCTTGTAATCCAAGCCTTACGCTACCTCGGCAAGAAGAATGTAGATCTGGAAGTGATCGATATACTAAGAAAAAAGGTAAGCGCCGAAGATCACAAACAGTTAATGAAAGACATCCGTTACGCCCCCGCCTGGATTGCCGACATATTCCATGATCTTGATAAAAAATGGCACGGTGTAGAATTATATGAATAACATGCTGGACATGACGAATGACCGTCGGCGACAAGTCTTCGAGCAAACTGCTGCCAGAATGAATCTGGCCGAAATTGCCGTAGAAAAGGATTTCTGGGTCTGCTGGATTTTGGACACACTCTTTAAACTCCCGTGCGGTCAACATCTCACATTCAAAGGTGGGACCTCATTATCAAAGGTCTGGAATTTGATTGATCGTTTTTCCGAAGACATTGACATGACGATTCACCGGGATGCGCTAGGTTTTGGAGGTATCAATGCACCGCATACCGCACCAAGCAAAAATCAGCGTAAAAAAAGACTGGATGCGCTTAAAAGTGCATGTGAGCTGTATATTAAAGACACCCTCTTGAATGAATTGGATACAGCCATCAGAGCGGGCCTGTCTGATAACGACACATGGTCACTTGTCTGTGATTCCGAAGACAGCCAGACTCTTTTATTTCAATATCCAAGCGTATTCCCCACAGGAGCTGAATACCTGCGACGTTGGGTAAAAATCGAAATGGGCGCACGTGCAGATGTTGAACCAGCTGATAATGTCGTTATTCAATCTTATGTAGCCGAAACTTTCCCTGCCTTGATCCCAGATGCAGACGTGAATGTTCGTGCCCTGCTGCCCATTCGAACGTTTTGGGAAAAAGCAATGATGCTACACGAAGAAGGATTTCGTCCACCAGGCAAAAAGAGGAACGTATCTCTCGCGCGGCATTACTATGATCTCTACCGAATGATAATAGCAGGGGTTGCTGATGACGCTGCTGCCGATCTAGAACTTTTCCAGAATATCGCCAACCAAAGGGAAATGTATTTCAACTATGGATGGGTGGACTACAGTACCTATCGACCTGGTCAACTGAGTATCGTCCCAGGCGATGAGCAATTGCCGGACTGGGCAACAGACTACAATAACATGAAAGATGAAATGTTCTTTGGTGATCCACCCGATTTTGAGAAAATCATAAAAGAAGTTCGCAGATTTCAAGATAAGTTCAACGAGGTTGCTACCTAACTCCTTTTGTATATTGTTACCATTGCGCTGTAAATCGAGCTTTACGGCAAAACAATATGAGGCCTCATATGTATTAGTCGTAACGGCTCATCAAAAAGGGCAAACTCGTTTAACAGAGTTTGATGACCAGATTCTGTCGCTTTATGCCCGTGGAATGACAACCAGAGGGATATTGCTAAAGCCTTCAGGGAAAGGAATGGAGCAGAAATAGAGCTGAAAACCTTTGCCAGAAAATGGGATGGTAAGTACCCTTCGATCGCCAAATCGTGGGCGGCTCACTGGGAAAATGTCAGTGACACAAAATACTTTACAGAGTCTTTTATAACAGTATTTTCAGCTACTTCATCAACTCTGTTTTTGAGTTTACGAGGATCACATAATCAGCAGTTCTGTCTGTTTTTCCCGGAGCAGTAAGGGGCCGGAAAAGGTACAGTTGTATGCAGGTCAGTGACAAACACCGTGAGCTGTTACAAAAAACTGGTAGTTGGCCCCCTAAAAGAGAGCTCATCGACGGGTATGCTTTTCAATCCTCACACTGGGCATGGCAAGGGGGATATTATTTTCCCGTAAAATTGTAAGCACATCGGTAAGTACTGTTGAACGTATTTTTGTTCTTTTACGTACATCATCTATATAGTAACGGGCTTCAAGAAGGACTCCAGCTAATTGATGCCCCCCTCTGTCGTCCCACAAGGATCTTACCACCACTTGTGCGGTACCGGGAATCACTTTCCCGCCCGACTCAATAGCCTTGATTATTAACTGTTCACAGAGTTGTAAATCAGCGTGGTAATCAACCTGCAAGCGGATTCGAACCCGAACCGGTGTATCGCTGTAGGAAAAATTGGTTATGACTGAATTGGCAAGCAAAGAATTGGGATAATTGACACTGACACCATCCGTATTCAGGATACGGGTACGACGCAGCCCGATGTCTTGTACATCGCCCCATGCTCCCCAATGCCTGCCAATATGTTCTATTTTTACCCGGTCATTGACTCGTAAGGGCCTGTCAGCAATAAGGAAAATACCAGACAGGATATCGGCAATGGTTTCCTTGGCCGCAAAACCGATGGATACTCCAAAAATCCCGGCTCCTGCCAAGAGAGGAGAAATTTTGATAGCGTTTATTTTCAGCACGATGGCAAGGGTAGTGAGCAGGGCCGCAATCCACAGAAATTGCTTAACAAACTGCACCATGCGGTCGTCGAGATCATTGGAAGTAGCAAGAGCTACTTTCTCCATTCGTGAAAGAATGGCCGTACGAAAAAACCAATACAAGATCAGTGAAGCCAGTATTGCCAAAAGAGATTGGCTTATTCTGTTTAAACCCAGCCAGAAATCAATCAGTATATCCATGGTAACTGTATGAAATTTAGGTGTAAGATGGTTTTAATGTTGTTTGTGAAAAACGCTTTGTATCAACAACCAGTATTGTATACTCAATTTTTCCTTTAAGAAACTCCTTCTGCTTTCTTTCGCTCCTTATACCTTCCAGCGGAGCAGATCACACCGAGACAGCTGATACCAGCAAAAAAGGCCATTCCCCATTGCATACTGCGCATAAACGCTTCATGGGTTACGACGGTAAGTGGCGCATACCCCATAAAACGTTCAACCAGAAAGGTGGAGCTCGCCATACTAATCAGCATACCAAGATTTCTCATGATAGCGGTGAGGCTGGAAGCCATGCCGTAGAGTTCTTTGGGTACTGAGTTCATGATTAAGGTCATGTTTGGTGAGGAGAAAAGAGCAAAACCGGTCCCCATGACGATGAAGATGAACACTATAAAAGCAAGAGAGCTGCCCGACTCTATCCTGGTGGCACAAAACAGCGAGATCGTGCACAGTCCCATTCCCAGGGTGGCAAGCTTCCCCGGATAGATTCGGTCGGCAAGCTTTCCCGCCCCAGGGGAGAAGATGCATTGAAGCAGCGTTTGTATCATGAGCAGTAACCCTGTAATTTGGGGTGACAATCCTTTTATGCTCTGCAAATAGAGACTGAAAAAGAAAATGATACCAAAGCTGGCGGCATAATTGAGCATTGCAGCTATGGCGCTTAAACTGAGCGTACTGTTGGATAGCAGAAAGTGGACAGGGAGCATCGGTGAGCAGACCCGTCTCTCAAGCATGAAAAAGAACACTATTCCCAGCATGCCGAGCACGAGTAGAAAAAGAGTCCAGCTGCCAAAAAATTTCCTTCCTGTGACGCCTGCTGTCAGGCAAAAGATGGTTATGATAAAGAGCAGACTGCCCGCAACATCAAAGTGTTGCGATCTATTCCCCCACCATTCTCCCTTCAGGGCAAAAAAGCACAGGACAAGCCCGATGAATGCAAAAGCTGCACTGAAAAAAAAGAGAAACTGCCAGTTGATGGAGGAGACCAGAAATCCTCCCAATGCCGGCCCAGCCGATAACCCGGCATAAACCGAAGCAATAACCAACCCCATGCTTTTCCCTCTTTGTTGCGGTGGAACAACCGAAGAGAGAATAGCAAAACTGGCTGTGGTAATAAGAGCATTGGACATTCCCTGCAGTAATCTCATGGCCAGGAAAAACTGGATAGTGGGGCTGAAGGTTATACCGGTAGTCGTGAGGATGAAGGACGAGATGCCGACAAGAAATATTTTTTTCCGCCCGTAAATATCTGCAAGCTGTCCGGCTGAAAGCAGCAGACCGCTCAGACCGAAAATGTACAGCATGGTTGCAAGGCTGAGCTGGTAGGTTGAGGCATGAAAATGTGTTCCTATTGCGGGCAGGGCAACGTTGACGCCTGCGGACATAAATGGGGTGATAAACTGAACCAGGCAAATGATGATCAGGGTGATACCGTATTTGGGAGACTCTGTGGCGTGCATTACTCGTCCTGTGAGGTGCAAAAGGGGCTTGGGCTGGTTGTCTTTTTTGTTACCCTGAAAGAAGCGTTAGAGGTAACTCCAGCGACAACATATTTTTTCAAGACGATCAAGGAGAAGATAGAGGGTAAATCCAAGCAGTACCATGCCGGTAATGCCGCTGTACAATGCAATGTAGTCTGCCCTGCCCCAGGAATCCATTATGATATACCCCAGCCCTTTGGTGGTGGCAAAAGATTCGACAAAAAAGAGAATTGCCACAGCCGTTCCCACTGAAATGCGCAACGCCGTCAGTGTTTTGGGTAAGGTTGCAGGGATGATCACGTGGCGATACAATTGGTACCTGTTGCTGCCGAGGGTCTGGAGAGAATAGAGGTAATTTTTGTGAATGCCTTTGGCAGCGTCCCTGGTTGTTACCAGGATCTGGAAAAATATGATCAGTCCAATCAGCGAAATTTTTGAAAGGTTGCCAATGCCGAAAAGGATGATGATCAGGGGCAACAGCACCACATGGGGAATGGGATAAAGCAGGTAGATAAATGGAGAGAGGGTTTTGCGTAACATCGGTTCATGACCAATGAGCAAACCCAGTGGAACTGCACTCACAGCCCCAAGCAGGACACCGGCTATTGCTCTGAACCCGCTTATCAGCAGGTCATCGATAATTGCCCCTGTAAAGAGTTTGTGGACAAAGTCGGCCAAGACCTGCCAGGGTTGGGGCAGGGCCATGGTATCCAGCACAAGTGCCGCACCTTCCCAGCAGACGAGTAAAAGCACCGCTGCTAAGGCTAAATCACGCCTGCTTTGCATGACATTCCTCCATTAAGAGTTTACGCAACACCTTGCACCGCTGAAAAAAGAGTTCCTTGCCACGGTAGTCAGCCGTTCCAGCTTCATGGTTTTCCATCTGTTGAATAATTGTACCTGGGCTGTTACCAAGCACTATAATCTTACGGCCCAGGAAAACCGCCTCTTCAATGGAATGGGTGACAATGATGGGCAGTACATTTTTTTGCTGCCAGACGTGCAGGAGCAGGTTCTGCAGCCGTTCTCTGGTCAGGGCATCCAAAGAAGAGAGCGGCTCATCCATGAGCAGGATATCGGGTTGAATAACCAGCGTCCTTGCCAGCGCGACCCTTTGCTGCATACCGCCTGAGAGCTGTGATGGATAATAGGTACCATAGGAAAGCAGTGCCATTTCTTCCAACATCTGCTCTACCCTGACTGCGGTCTCATGTTTGGCGATGTTCTGTATCTTTAAGCCCAGAGCTACGTTCTCATACACTGTTTTCCAGGGAAACAGGCCGTAATTCTGGAGAATCGTGCCACACCTGGCCTGGTCAGCGATATGGATCTGCCCCATCATTGGCTGTAATAGTCCCGCAAGGAGAAACAGCAGGGATGTTTTGCCACATCCTGAAGGGCCAATAATTGCCAGGCTCTCTCCTTGGGGCACATGAAAGGAAATATCCTTTAATATCCAGTGCTGCTGTCCGTTGTCGGAGTAAGCAAAAGAGAGATGTTCTACTTCAATCATGGAACTTGGGGTAAAAAGTCCTGACTCACCATGTACTCGTACGCTACTGGCTCGACATCTCCTTTTTGAGTCAGCCAGTCTATTACCGGGGTGTAGAGGCTTTGGGGAAAAGGTTGTGGTGGTGGATATGAAGGGATGGGATAGCTTTGGGCCAGGTTCGGCGGTATGCGTCCTTTTTCCACAAACAGGGAGCGGTATTGCTCTGGCTGCTTGTTGATCAGTTCAACGGCTTGGCCATAAGCAGTGAAAAATCGAGTTATATCGTCTTTGCGGTTATCCAGGGCCTGGTTACGAAAGATAAGAACGGTTTGGGATAAGCTCTCTTTGGTTTGGTTGTCGGCCAGGATTCGTACTGCTCCTTTTGCTGCTGCGATGGACGCCAGGGGCTCGGGAAGGGTGGCAGCCTTTATCGCCCCGGAGAGCAGCATTTGCATCCGAATGGGCATTTTCTTGATTTCGATTTTTTTGATCTCACTTGCTGAAAATCCCTGCTCAAGCAGCATGCGGTCTGTGACATATTCTATGATCGTGGAGTTGGAGATACCAATCGCCACCCCCTTGAGCTCCTCAACCCTGGTTACACCAGCCCCAGGAGCAGCCAGAATGGCAAAGACGCCTTCCTTTGGACTTTTGCCAAGACTCAGGGAGGTTATTTTGATCAGGTTTCTTCCTTGATCAAGAAGAATGGCGCCAATCGGATCACTCAGGGCGCCGTCAATGGCTCCTGCAGTCAGCGCACTGTCCCTTTCCAAGGCGCTGAGAAAGGGGATTAATTCAACCTCAACTCCAACGCGGCTATACAACCCTTCCTTTTCAGCCACATACATGGGCACCACGTCTTCAATTAAAAGTGTACCTATCTTCAAGGGCTCAGAAGCCCAGCAGAAAATGGGGAAAAAGAGGATAGAACACCACACAAAAAATCGAGGGAAACGTTTCATAACTACTCCTTTACATCTGCAGGGATGTGTAAAACAGAGATTTGTGGATATATCCGTATAGCTCGGAACTACTCCGCATTTCTCATTTGACCAAAGAAAAAGGCCATAAAAGTTGTAAAATAAACGTTTTTTCAAAACGATAAGTCAAGTAGCACGCATGGCCAATGGAAAGAGAATGTACTCAAGTTGAAGGTGCATTTCAAGCACTGGGAGTGAAATCAAAGCAAATTTTGACGGGCTCTATTCCTTCTGATAGAAGTCCTTTTGATGCGTGAATTGGAGAATCGCACTGAAATTCCTTGGCGATTTGCAAGGTATTTTAGCTACTCCCAAGCTTTGATACACGGTATGGTTTTCCATCTGCCAGCAAAATAGATCAACACCGCATTTCTTTTTCGTAGATATTTACCTTATTTGTCGTTACTGTCCAAAAATGAAAACACTGTGTTAAGCGCCTTTATGCAATTTTTACTTGATGTACTCACTGAAGGACGTGAATGGGTGTTCATTTTACTGAATTATGAACAAAACGTAACCTTAAGCAAAAGGAATTGTTATGGAGCAGATATCTGTCAAAGAACTCATGGTACCAATTTCTGAATATGCCACAGTCACTGTCGGTACTTCTTTAATCGATGCTGTTATAGCTTTGGAGAAAGCCCAGGAAGCATATTCCGCAAGTAAATATCAGCATAGAGCTATTCTTGTTCTTGACGAAAATAATGCTGTTATCGGAAAGATCAGCCAGGTTTTATTACTGGCAACCATTGAAACCCGATACGATCTTGGATGTGATGTGGAAAGTTTAAGCCGTTTCAAATTCAGTGATCAATATATAGCTGATAAACGTGAACAATACAGACTGGAAGGTCCAATATTGGACGATGAGTCTTTTCGGACATTAGTGCAAAAAAAAGTAGAGGAGTTTATGCAGCGTCCAACGCCAGGCGAATTTGTCTCTGAGGAAAGCACATTGGATGTGGCGATCCATAAACTCGTCGCAGGGACTCTGCAATCACTGCTGGTCACCCGTGGAAAAGAGATCGTCGGGATTTTAAGAACAGGAGACGTTTTTGCTTCTGTTTATCAGGAAATACGTAAAAAAGCCGAATCGTTAGGTAGTTAATGGGCAAGGGGTTTGCCGCTGGCAGCTACGCTATTTGATATATTCATCCTGTGTACACGGTATCTTTTCGATAGAGGACAAACATGAACGAACTGCAAAAATTATACAATAGAATCATTCAACGAGTACATATTAACCTTCGTGCCCTTGATTTTGACATTCAGCCATATTCCAAAGGCATTATTCAGCCAGAGCAGATGTATAAGTTTTATGCGTTTTACGGGATAACAACAGGTCATCCATTGAGCCTGATGTTTGAGCATTCCGGATTGGCAGGGAGCTATTTTCTAGGAAAATGCCGGATTTCCAATGCATTGCTCTATAAAAGTGATATTCGGGGGGACGAGCTAAAAAGAAAAGGGGCATCTTATCAATGTCAGGGATTTCCCATAGAGCTTCAGGATGATGAACTGATCGATATTCGAAACTCTGCGCTGGCCAAAACCCTGGTACATAATTATTCCCATGACCCTGAAACACCTGATGTCTTTTTTATTAAAAACACTCTTGCTATGGATTATGCCAATATCCATGGTTCGCCAACTAATGGGGCGTTTTTAGGGCCTTTTGCCACTGTTGATTTAACGACTGTTTATGACTGTGTGGTTGGTACCTACTCCTATATTCAGGCGGGTGAAATCAGTCATCTGAAAATCGAGCCGGGCACGATATGGGTACATGCGCCTGGAGCCTTTAATTTTTACTATCGGCACGATCCTGAAAGCCTTGAACAGTATGCATCTGTTGTCTCTGGTCATCGGCCACACGGTATAATTCTGGATTTTATTGAAGAGCGTGAAGAGGCGTTTCAGTACCTTTTTGATACGGTAAAAGTTGAGGCTGTCGAATCTATTCCAAAAACAGCTTCTCTTGACAGATATGCTGTTGTCCTTGGCGATACCACCATTGCTGACAATGTGCTCGTCTCGCAAAGGGCGTATTTAGAAAATGCGTATCTTGGCAAGGGGTCAAATGCCCAGGAAAATTGCTTTATTATCAACTCAAGGCTAGAGAGCTTCAACGTAACCGCACATGGCGCCAAAATAATTGAGTCTGATCTTGGACGGGATGTTTTTGTCGGATTCAATAGCTTTTTATTTGGGAAAAAGGACGCAAGAGTACATATTGGCCAAGGTTGTATTGTGATGCCACATACAATTATAGATGTTGATGAGCCCTTACATATCGCCAAAGATCATCTTGTCTGGGGGCTGATTAGAAATACTGAAGACCTCCAGGAAAACAGTATCTCCTTTGATGAATTAACAGCCCAGAAAACAGGATTCAGCAGGGGGAACTTACATTTTGAAGGGAACGGCTATCTCTTTGTTAAAGGATTCAAGGATCGAATTGACCATATTCTTGATGCAAATGGAGCCTTTTTTGGTAGAGGAAATAATACAGGGCACGCTCAAAGAAATCAGAACCTGTCACTCAATACTATACAACCATTTCAATTTGGCCCCATGAAAGGGTTGTATCCCAATATTACTATAGAGTTGTAAAGAGCCTTGAACTAACCTTCTGGGCTGCCTTTTGGGAAAACATGCGCTTATGGTAGCTACTGTAAGCGCATGTTTTGTTTCAGGCTAGTGTCATGGCAACGATGAAATGTCAGTGTATTGCGCCGGATTTTTCTTGTTCTTACTTATTGGAGCTCAGAAAAATGGGTGTACACATACTGTTGCACCTCTGACCAGTTTCCTCGTTTTTAGATACCTGTAATCTGGGAGCCAGGTATGTCGCGCTGTTTTATGGGTAAGCCAATAAAGCGCAACCATCTGAGAGGATGATATTGCGGACAAAGCATGGCCCCCTGGTGCAGTTTTTTATGACTGCTTTTCAAGTTATAACCCTATTGATACATTACGTTGTTTTGTACCCATTGGGGTTCGAAGACTGCCAGCGCCACGTGTCTTCACACATCTCTTGTACTCCATGTTGGGCTTTCCAGTTTAATTCCTGTTCGGCCAGGGTCGGATCAGCATAGCACTGGGCAATATCACCCGCTCTTCGAGGAGCAATTGTATAGGGGACAGCTTTACCACTGGCCTCTTGAAACGCTTTTACCATATCGAGAACTGAATATCCTTGACCAGTCCCGAGGTTATAGGTGACAACACCAGGATTTTGTGTCAGTTTTTCAATAGCGCATACATGTCCCAACGCAAGGTCTACAACGTGGATATAATCTCGTACGCCGGTACCGTCAGGGGTTGGGTAATCATTACCAAAAACAGAAAGTTCTTTGAGTTTGCCCACAGCCACTTGTGAGATATATGGCATGAGGTTATTGGGTATTCCGTTTGGGTCTTCTCCAATTTGACCACTTTTGTGCGCACCCACAGGGTTAAAATAGCGGAGCAGCACTATGTTCCACTCTGGATCGGGTAGAGCCAGGTCGCGGAGAATTTCTTCAACCATCAGCTTGGTTCGACCATAAGGGTT
The DNA here is from genome assembly GCA_002746685.1 of Desulfobulbus propionicus. Classification (GTDB taxonomy): domain Bacteria; phylum Desulfobacterota; class Desulfobulbia; order Desulfobulbales; family Desulfobulbaceae; genus Desulfogranum; species Desulfogranum propionicus_C. The sequence continues at coordinate 19,299 of PDQK01000009.1, forward strand.
GGTGGCAGAAAGAGGGAAATTTTCTACAATGGGGACCGTGGCAGGGTCACCGTAAACTGTTGCTGAGGAACTGAATACAATATTTTTCACCCTGTTTTCCTGCATTATCTTGCATAGATTAAGCGTGCCAGTGATGTTGTTGTAATAGTAGGAGAGTGGTTGTTCAACAGATTCACCAACTGCCTTGAGACCAGCGAAATGAATGACTGCATCTGCTGGGCCAGCACTCTTAAAGGCTTCTCTAAGGCCTGATTCATCTAGAAGATCAACTTTATGAAAGGTTACGTTCTTGCCGGTCAGTTTTTGAATCCTGTGAAGTGACTCTTCACTTGAATTACTTAAGTTATCCAGCACTGTAACCTGGTAATCTGCTTCAAGAAGTTCCAAACAGGTGTGGCTGCCAATATAGCCCGCTCCACCGGTGACGATAATGTGCATGCTGTTCTCCAGTATAGCGAAAAGAAGAGTTCATTTACTCATATGTTGGTTGTCTAATCCTTAATTTTATGAGCATGCGGTATCTATGTAAAGCGAAATGTGTACTTGAGCCAACCACCAAAAAGAAAACAAGCCTGTTGAAAATGGAAAATTGACAGCAGGTAAGTCAATCTTTATAATCGCTTTTTCTTTATTGGTGAAAGGTTGGGTGCATTATCGATACAATGCATTTGCCTTCATGAGATGTGACGTTGCAAGCACCTGTACACCGTGTGTTATTTGAGAAAAAAATGTATTTTCATGTTTAACGCAGTCAAACAGCTCTACATATGACCCTACCCAGACTTACACTGGCAGACCTCGCCAGATCCGGCCATGTCACTCGTTGGCATAGTGTGAGAACTTCGCGGGACCAAACCCTTGCAGAACACCATTACATGGTAACCCGTATTTCCAATCGGCTGGCCAAGGATATTTTTGGTACTGAGTTAACCGATTCCGGTTTGTTGCAGATAATGGAGTATGCCTCTTTACATGATACCCCAGAGCTTCTCATGGGGGATTTACCCAGCCCGTTAAAGCGTCATATTGAAAAGCTCAGTGGCAATGCAAACCCTGTGGAGGCCATTGAACGAGAAATAGCTCCCTGGCTTTTTGAGATGAAAGAGGCCATGAAAGAGGCTCATCCAGAATACCTTGTGGTTGTAAAACTCGCTGATATTATTGATGCTTTAGTTTTTATTATCGATGAGGGGATTGGGGGGCATGCAAAGCAGGTGACCCAAAGGCTCTATGGTATGCTTGAGGATAAACTTAAAGAGGCTATCAGTGAATTTCCCCAGTACAACTGGAGACGCGCAATTGATGTGCTCAATGAACTGCTACAGAATGCTGAGAAGACAAAAGTAGCTTTTGAATAGTCTTGATGGTGGTGTACAGTTGCTTATGCAATAAAAAAAGCAGGCCAAGCGCTATGGCCTGACCTGCTTTGATAAAGAAAGTTGTCAGTATCGCTTGAGTATTACATGCCAGATATAATGCATTCAACGCGACGATTCTGGTAACGTCCTTCTTCTGTATCGTTACTCGACACAGGATTTGCCATACCAAACGAGCTGAGTGTAATACGTTGACGATCAACACCCGCCTTTTCAGCAAGGTAGGTACGAACGCTGGCAGCCCGACGCTCAGAAAGAGCCATGTTGTATTTTTTCGATCCAATGTTATCTGTGTACCCAGCAAGAGTTACATGTGCTTTTGGGTTTTCCTGCATGTAAATGGCAAGTTCGTTAAGGGTAACATAGTATTCCGGCTTAACAACGGATTTGTCGAAATCAAACAGGACATGATTAAAGCTCTTGCCCATAACTGTGGCTTCACTCTTTTTCACCATGAAAAGAGGGTTGGTGAGCCATTCCGGATGACCAAGTAACTCGGAGAATTTAAATGCCTTACCACAGTCAGAGGCCTTTGCAATGGCATTGATTACTGCGTCGCCATTGGTTCTTGGGTTGGTATCGATGACATAAAAACAAACCTTATACTTTTCTGCCAGCTGCTTTGCAATTACTCCTGGAGCAGGCAGGCTGCTCTTTGGCGTGAACTGCCCATCGGTGAAGAGGTAGACAATTGTTTCACCTTGCAGTTTTTCTAAGATAGGGTCAAGGGAAGCAAGTCCGTTTTGGAGAGGGGTTCTTCCTGCGGGGTTGGACGGTAGACTTGCAATGGTAGAAGTAAACAGATCCTTATTATAGGTTTGCATTGGAAGAAAAGGTTTAAATGTAAGCTTTTCAGCGCCTGGTGTAAATGCATAAACACCGGCTTGCCAATCAAGGGGGGGGAGTGACGCATTGGTTTCAGTCAAGATTTGACGCTCAACATCAATTCGCATCTGATCCCCAGCTGCTTTTTCAGCCATGGAGCTGGAGTAATCGTAAAGCACGATAAAGTTATCAGCAAGCTTTACAAATTCAACATTTTGTGCAAGAGCAACCGTTGACAAGCAAGATGCGACCAGAAGCATCAAACCCGTTAGCAGACTTTTTTTAATCATTTTCATACAATTTTCTCCTTTCTTTGTAGATATCATATTTAAGGTGTTCCTGTTGATGAACAAAACAGGAAAAACAATACTGCAAGTGAATGGTTAGGTCAAGAACCAAAAAATAATTACTGGTAAGGGGAGGTGGGGTTGCGCTGTTGTATTGCAGGTTTTGAGTGACTGGTAAAATGAAAAAGGAAAAAGCATGAGGGCGATATTTTGATGTTCTTTGTTCACCTTTTCAGTAAAACTGTAGCCGCCATTTCTTTAAGTAAGTTTTTGGTAAAATCCGAAACAAAGGTATGGGGAGTACGCAGGGAGAATAAAATCAAGCTCTACCTTTTTTCGCAATAGGTTTTTCGCATGCGAAAAACCTATTGGCTTAGAATATTTTCGTTCTCAAGTATTGATGTAACTCGCTCAAATATTTCCTGGTAGTTTGTTTTGTTAATCCGTAAGGTCAGTGCAATATTTTCGCTTCCGCCTTTTTGTTCTTTCTTGAGGTCAAAATCTTTTTTGCTGGCTTTTTTGCCAAAGTATTTTTCCCGGACCTTTTTCACCGTGGTCTTAAATTGTTGAGAATCTTCCTGTGGTGGCTTTTCTTCTTGTTCCAGAGAGCGAATAAAAGAGGTCGCAGGTTGCTTGCTTTCCATGGCCTTGGTGAGGAGGGTTTTAACCCTTTCGTCATGCAGCGTATCTGTAATGTTTGCTCCTTTTTGTTTGAGCAGGTTGAGAATCTTTATGATCTGGGGGCGCGTTGGAGCTAACGTCTTGACCACTTCAATATACAAGCTGTCGCGGTCAGCAGGGGATTTGATTGGAGCAAGAATTTCAGCAGCAATACTAAACTGGAGTTTTTCGTTAATGAGATCGTTGATTATCTCAGGGGATTCACCACGGCTGCGGATTTGGTGTACTTTCCTGTACTTGTGTATGGTGGTGTGTGAGACTTTTTGGCCAGGTTGACCAATACCCAGTGTTTCGCCAAACTGTTCAGCCAGCATGGTGTTGTTGAGGTTGAGCGAGGTGCTTGCTGAGTCCAGAAAGTTGCCGATTTCCACAGGGTTGAGATTTCTCCGTTTCGTATTCTCAGCAAGAGAAATATTAAAGAAATCTGCGGTGGTGAAATTCTTTTCTGCAAAGACTTTTGCTTCTACCCATTCTGCTTTTAAGCGTTGCAATGCCTGAAAACGTCTGAAACCGCACAGTACCTTGTAGCGACCATCGGTTTTTTGGAGCAGGACAAGGGGATGGAGAAGCCCATTTTTTTTTATCGAGTTTGCAAGTTCCTCAATATAGGTTTCCCGTGCCAGTTCATTATATTGTGTATCCCTGTGGATCCGGAATATGTATTGAAGATCAGTCGCCTGGGTTGTATCAATATTTCCTGAGCTGACTTTTCTCACCAGTGGCATTTTTTCTTTAAAGTTCAGCAGGCTGGAGGACAGTTTTTTCGCACGTTCAATGGCTGTGTCTTCGCTGTTCAGGTATTGGGCAGGTATGGTCACTAAAAGAGACTGCACTTCTGGCTTATAAAATCCCTCGAGGTAGTTTTTCTGACGAAACATCTGGTTGATATGGTCTTGCTCTCGGCCGCAATATGGTGATGCACTGTCCGCAATTCCTGTTGCAAATCCTTGATCCTCCATGGCTACGCGTATCTTGCTGAGAAAAGATGGCGCAATTGTCGGGCTGTGAGGTTTAGAGTCGTCGCCCCGCTGCCCCTGTCCGTAGCCCAAAAGTATATTCACATTATCTGGTAGTGAATCGTTAGTGGTCTGGAAGATAAAGACTAAAGGTTTGAGGTCATTTTCTACGATTTCATCACTAAATCGCTTTATATGAAGCAGGAAGGAATCCGTAAGTTTTTTACGCTGCTTTACTGCCTGCATATTAGAAAAATCAACCAGTGTAGCCTTGTACTTATCGTTAATTACACTATAGCACTGGAGCTGTTTCCCCAGTTGAAGGGCAAACGTGGTGAGAAAATGTTGCTTTTTTAGGGTGTTACCACTTGGTAATCCGTTAGGAACAATGAGGAGGATATTGCTGTCGCCAAGGGTCGTATAAATCGAACGATTCTTATAGTGATCCATCGTTTTTACCATGGCTAAGATCAGTCAGAGAGAGTTGTGGGGGAAGAGCCTTGCGTGCTCCCTGTAATGCCGTTTGTGACATTTTGCTGCCATAGGTGTTGTGCTCCTGAGCGTTAAAAACTGTATCCAGAATGTCGCTTGGGGTAATATGGGTGATATCGGTTGCAGGAAAGATGTCGTTCGTCTTCTTATTTTCCACAATCCGAATCAGGTCTGATTGTTGTAACATTTTCAGCGTCAGCTCAAGTTCTGCAGTTGAGCAATAGGGCAGGGCTTTGAGCAGAGAAATGTCCGTGGTCTTGGTTTTGGCCGCAAAGTCAATGTAGATTTGTCTTATGATATCAAAGGCAAGTTGCAGACTTTTATGGGATGAAATGCTGCTATCGTGTGGAATATAATCTTTATTATTCTGCACGGCATAGGCCAGTGCTGCACCAAGCAAAATAAATGTCCAACCCAGATACACCCACACCAAAAAGAGCGGAACCGTTGCAAACGACCCATAAATGGCGTTGTATTTGGCTACTCCGATTTGGAGAAATATATACATTTTCTGGGTGGCAAACCAGAACACAGAGGCAAAAAAGGCGCCGATGAATGCCGCAGGGGTTCTCACTCTTGCCCGTGAAAAAAAGAGATACATCAGCATGAGGCTCAAGATGACAAACATAAAGGGCAGGAGTTTAAGCAGGGCATTTATGAGGAAAGGGATTGGCAAGATTTTTTCCAGGTATCCCATCATCTTCTTACTGGCCAGGATTGCTTCCCCAGCCAAGGCCATGTTGATTGATATCGGAAGCAGTACCAGTAATGCCAAATAATCCATAACTTTGCGGAAAATCGGGCGTCCCTTTTTTTCACGCCAGATATCATTCATGGCAGCTTCTATATTGCTGAACACCGTTACAACAACAACTAGGGTGCCAGCGATTCCAATGACTCCAAGAGCTGCAAAGTTGGTTTTATCGACATAATCAAAGATAGTGTCAATGGCGCGGTACAAGTGAGAAGTCATGTTGCTCCCATGACCAGACGATGGCAACTGGTCTTCCGGTGACTCTGTACTGGCGGTTTCTGTGGGGTAGGTTGGCCTTGGGTCAAACTGTTCTATAAATCGTTCCGTCGCAACACGGATTTGATCACCGCTGCCCAAGCCCTTGAGCAGAGCTGTGGACATGGCAAGTAAGGGAACCATGGAGAGGATAACAGAGTAGGTCAGTGCTGAGGCACGGATGGAAAGCTTAGCACGCCCTGCTTCACGCCACACAATGAGAATGATTCGCAGGAACAACCGAATCACTCGTACATGGTTATTGTCGCTGATGTTCTGGGTGAATACCCAGGCTGATACCCTGTTCCACAGGGGATGTGTCTGGTTCATGTAAGGAGTCCCATAACGCTGTCTTGATGGTGGTATACATTACTGCATGAGTTCACAGAAGAGCCATTTCTCGATAATTTCAAAAACAACCTCCCGCTTAATTGGTTTGGTAATGTAATCATTCATCCCTGCCTCTATGCATAGCTCACGATCCCCCTTCATGGCATTTGCGGTCATGGCAATGATAGGAACATTGGTATGGCCAAGTTTACGGATGTGTTTTGTTGCTTCAAGCCCATCCATTTCTGGCATTTGGATGTCCATGAGTATGAGGTCAATATTGTCAGGGGCCTCGGTATACGTTGCAAGGCCAACTTTACCGTTTTCAGCAATCTTTACCTGGTAACCAGCCTTGGTTAAGATGAGCTGTGCAAGCTTTTGGTTAACTGGGTTGTCCTCAACCAGTAAAATGCGTACAGACTGCTTCAACTCCTCCCGAACGCTATACTGGGTGATGAGTGTATCACCTGGTTGCTGATGGTTTTCCTGGGGCTTGGCTCCAAAGAGTTTTTCAATGGTTTTAAACAGGATTTCACGGCGGGTTGGCTTGGTAAGAAAGGCATCAAATCCCGCATCGTTGCATTTTTGTGCATTTTTTTCGGTTGATGAGGTGTAAGCGAGCAGTGGTGTGGTTTTGGTAGTGGTAATATCGTTTCTGAGCATACGGGCCAGTGCATATCCGTCTGGCTGGGGCATTTGTATATCTAGAATGATGAGGTCGTAGGTCTTCTTCTCCTTGGCAGCCCTATCGAGATGCTCCTTTACCTTGTTACTCTTCTGGAGAGTAACTACCTCAAGATCAGCATTTTGAAGAAGGTTGGTCAGGATACCCAGGTTGGTCGGATTGTCATCAACAATAAGGACTCTTTTCCCTGCCAGGGAAACCTTGCCAAATTTTTTAAACTGTTGCTGTGAAGACTTACGCAAGCGCGTGGTAAAATGAAAGATACTGCCCTTGCCGACTTCACTTTCAGCCCAAACATGTCCACCCATGAGTGACGCAATTTTTCTGCATATGGATAACCCAAGCCCCGTGCCGCCATACTTTCTGGTTGTAGACCCATCTGCCTGAATAAATGCTTCAAAAATAGACTCAAGCTTATCCTCCGCAAGGCCGATACCGGTATCTCGAACCTGGGCATGGAGAAAAATATGCTCTTCAGTTTCCTCTTCCACAGCAATGGAGAGCTCTATCTCGCCCTTGGAGGTGAATTTTACCGCATTGCCCATCAGGTTGACCAATACCTGGCGAAATCTTCCCGGGTCTCCCTTGACGTTTGCCGGAAGGTTGTCATCAATACGACATAAAATTTCAATGGGCAGTTCTTCAACCTTGGGCCGGATAAGATCACACACATCCTGAGCAGTCAGTTCAGGATCAAAATTAATCCACTCAAGGGATAACCTGCCAGCTTCTACTTTTGAAAAATCAAGAATGTCATTGATAAGAGAAAGCAGGGCTTCTGCACTACGCTTAATGGTCAGCGAGTACTCACACTGGGCAGCATTAAGCTGGGTATCAAGCAGCATGTCAGTAAAACCGATAATGCCGTTCATTGGCGTGCGGATCTCATGGCTCATTGAAGCCAGAAACTCGCTTTTTGCTACATTTGCCGACTCTGCCGCCTTTTTAGCCCTGCGCAGCTCTGCGGTTTGTTGCTTGATTTCTTCCTGAAGGGTTTTGGAGTAGTTGAGCTGCTGCTCCTGGATTTTACGATAGTTGTGTTCGTTCTCAACCATGATGTCCTGGAATTTTTTCTCCAGAACCCCGGATTTACGATCAAACTGTTTTTTCTGAATCCGCAGCCTCTTGATAGTTTCCTCAGTTTCTTTATGGGCTGAATACAACCGGATACTTAACCGAACAACGGTCGCAACCCAGTGTGCTTCAACCGGTTGTTCTACGGAAAGTGGAGTGGTGAGAATATGACATTGCAGTTCAGGGACAGTATGAAGGGTAAAAAGCCTGGACGCAACAACACAGGTAGTTTCAGAAGAACGTTCCGATTGCGTTGCTATAAGCTCAAGGGATTCCTGCTTGGAAAGTGGGAATCCATCTGATACGGCAATGTTGTGATCATGGTCTGAACAGAAAAAGAGGAGTTGTTCGGTTTCGTTTTCCAGGTGAATGCGAATATCATGAAGAATCTGAGTGGGATCTACCAGGTCCGCAAAAAGGTTGCTTAGCGCCATAAGTGTTAGCTACCATACAAATTAGTTATATTTTCAAGCTCTTCCGGGAGGTCTTCAGCGAGTACCTTGTACTCCTCCAGGTTTTTCTGTACATGCTTTGAGAGTTCCTCGGGAAGGGGTGCCTGCTGTCCATCTTTTAAGGAAAAATTGACTTGATTCACTATATATTCAGCAATCTGCACTATGGCTGCTACTGATTTTTCAGGAAAATTTTTTGCCTGATTATGGTGGTCACGAATGGCCTCAGCAAGTGGTTGAGCTATTTGCCATTCCTGGACGAGCAGATATCCTATCTGGGTGTGGTCTGTGCCCAGTTTCTCCTGCTCAAGTTGTTCAATGGTCAGGCCGCCAGGTTCCAGGCTATTGATAATAGCTAAAAAATCTTCCCGGGCAGTTTCAAATAAAACGATCAGGCCTATGTCGTGCAATATTCCGGCAAGATAGGCATCATCACCGTTAATGGACAAGATCCGTTCAGCGATCATTTTACAGCAAATCCCCACTGCTGCACTGTGCGACCATAATCGCTTTGGCGAAAAGGTATGCGACGCTGCATCTGTATCGATCATGGACTGGATGGCATCAGTGACAGCCATGTTGTGGAGATTTTTCATGCCCAGCAAGGCGACGGCTCTGGAGATGGAGTCCACCTTGCGCGACATGCCAAAGTAGGAACTGTTTACCAGGGTGAGGAGCCGTGCCACCAATGCAGGGTCAAGCCGGATAACCTCTTCAAAATCCTGGAGGGTGGAGTCTTCGTCATTGATCATCTGGGCCAGTTTTGTGACAATATGCGGCAGAGTTTTAACTTTTTTAAACTGTTGTATATAGTGCTCTGCTTCATTCATGATGAGTCCTTAATATCAATGAAGCGTCAGGCCGAAATCAGTCACGGGCCTGTACTTCTGTGTTCTTCTCTACTTTTGACGTGTGACTGGTCACAGGGGCTTTAGATTTATGCTACCACTGTTTTTCGCTCTGCAAGAGGATGCGAAAAACAGTGGTCGTGCTAACATGAAGTGCCCGTGATCAGTTGCATCAGGCCTTGATTTCTTTTTTTGTTACCGCTTCAGCCTTAATGCGATCCAGCAACTCAGCGAGCACTGGCTTGATGTTTTCCCGTAAGTCACCGGCCACAAGAATAAACAACAGGTCATCACCAGGTTGAAATGTTCCAGAATGAGGCTCTATTATGACTTCATAAATCCCCTCTTTGTTCAGGTATTCCTGGCGCAGGTTCTCTATCTTCTGTTCATCCACAGTAACTTCCAGTGCAGTTACCTGCTCCCTGTCAGCACGGCTCCAGTTTCGTACCGTACCGTTATGGATAAGAACCATACCCACATTATCTGTGAAATCAGGTCGTTGCTTAAGTTCTTGGAGAGTTTTTGTAATATCCATAAATTGCCTTTTAAGATGGTCTTTTTTTAGAGTTGTTTTTAAGGATAAAAATCCGGCCTTTACCTGGCAGAATCAGCTTCTGGCCTAGCTGAATAAGTGCCACATTGTCCAGATTGTTGAGAGTTTTTATTTGTTTTACCGTGGTTTTATATTTTTTTGCAAGGGTGCTGAGCGAATCTCCTTTTTTTACCGTGTATGTTTTTGTTTCATATTCGCTTAAAACATACATTGATTTTTTCCATTTGTTCTTTTTCAGCAAGACCTGTTTTGTTGACGGAAGCTTCACCGTATAGCCTGCAGGAATTGGGCTGATTCCCTTTAACAGGGGGTGTTTAAGCGCTGGATTGAGGCGAGCAAAGGTTTGTTTTGAGATATTGAAAAAATTCCGCAGCAATAGGCTTGATGTATCTCCATGGAGGGTAAAAGGAGTTGTTTTTTCCGGTTGTGCTTTTTTAATATTTGGGTTGTGTTCCAGCTGTTTTGCCACCTTGCATGCAGCAAGAAATTCTGAATAAAAATTACGCGAGGCAAATTTAAAATACCCCTTTTGATAGTTCGCAAATATGGACGGGTAATTTTTACATTCCTTTACAGCCCTCATCATTCCATAGCGTCCGTAATTATAGGCTGTAATTGCTAGCGGCCAGTTTCCCAGTTGGGCATAGTTTTCTTTAAGGAGTTTTGCGGCGGCATGGGTAGAGGTGAATGGATCAAGCCGCTGGTCAATTTGTTCATTGATGGTCATAAAATTTCTGCCGGTAGAGCGGGTAAATTGCCACAACCCGAAAGCCCCGGCCTTGCTGTGTGCCTGGGGATTAAAGGATGACTCCACATGGGGCAGGTAAGCGAGCATTTCGGGGAGTCCATATTGTTTGAAAATTGTTTTGATTGTTCCAATATACTTCCCCGACCTGACCACCCCTTGCTCAAATCGATCCTTTTGGCCAATTTGAAGTCGTATGTTATCCCGCGCGGTTAAATAGGTGGTGTGTAGCTGTTTGGGGAAAAGAGCTGCAATTCGTTTTTCAGCCTTGGTCGTGGGGGGCTTTCCGTGACCCAATGCATACAGGATATTTTTTATTTGTTGCCTGGCAAGTTTTATCAATTTCTGGTTAATTCTGGCCGATCCTGGTGCTTCCCAGCTGACCAGCTCAATGACGGTGTAAATGATGTTCAGATTGTCTCGATCGTGAAGAATAGCTTGCCTGGAATGATACTGACCATAAACTTTTTCCCAGAATGCCACATTGGGCTGAATTATTTGATAGGCAGGAAAGGGTTCTTGTGCCAGCGAAGCGGACGGCGTACAAAATATCCAGAAAACCACAGATGTGGTAATGATAAACCTGTAAAAACAGGTGGTTCTGGTGATTTTGAGGCTTGAATAACGCATAAAATATGGCGAGTTAGCTGTGTTGATGGTTCTCAGTGTGACCTGCCTGTATATTGTGCAGCATGTTTTTTGTTCTGGGGTGTATAGTGGCGCTCTGTGACACAGAAGAAGGTTACAAAAGAGCTGCAGAAAGACCAGCAAGATGCCCACAAAGCAGCGTTGACAGGACACGAGACTTTACCAATATCTTATCAAACAATACGAACGATGTACAAACCAATAATAGGTACTCTGGGGTATATTCTTTCTCCTGACAGACAAGAGACATTGCTTATCCACCGCAATGCCCGTCAAGACGATCAGCACCTGGGCAAATATAATGGACTGGGTGGCAAGATGAAATCTGGCGAGGATGTCGTAACCTGCATGACTCGAGAGATTTATGAAGAATCGGGGTTACGCTGTACGGAAATGTCCTTGAGAGGAACCATAAACTGGACCGGCTTTGGTCCTAATGGTGAGGACTGGTTAGGCTTTATCTTTCTCATCACCAGCTTTAAAGGAAATGTGAAGAAAAGCAACGAAGAAGGTGATTTGGCCTGGCATCCCGTGGCAACCATATTCACCCTGCCCATGTGGGAGGGGGATCGTTATTTCCTCCCTCTGGTGTTTGATGGTGATCCCAGGCCATTTCATGGGTATATGCCTTATGATGGAGGCCGACCGCTTTCCTGGCAATATAGTCGGTTTTAGCCTTGTAGAAAAAAATAGCGTATAACTGAAGACTGCAAATAAAATTGCGAGAGCAAAAATATTGTCCCGTAAAAACCTTGCTTTGGTGTGGGCTCATCTGTATAGTTGGGCTCAGTCAAAATTATATAGATTTATAAAGACAATTTTTATTGTTTTTTTAAAAACTTAAACAAAGGCAGTGTTATGGAAAATAATGCGGAATTACATCGCTTGGAAGAACTGGTAGACCAATTACTGAAAAAATACACCGAGCTGAAAGGCGACTATCACGCTCTGGAGGAAATGTTGGCTGAGCGCGATACCGAATGTGCTGAATTGAAAGGCACCATTGAGAATTTGAACGATGAAAAAGCCTCTGTCAGCAGTCGTGTTTCCGGTCTTCTGGACAGAATCACCCAGTGGGAAGCTGAGCAGGCAGGTGATGATGCTCACAACGATGGGCAAGGCGGTATGCAGGGCTCTTTGTTTGAAAGTGATGAGCAACATCAAGAGCATAACGGCTAGCTGGTAAGTAGTACATGAAAGAGCGGCTCGTTCGTTTCAATCTTTTTGGTCAGGAGTTTGCTTTTTACAGTGACGCTCCTGATCCGGAAGTTGAGCAGTCTATACAACTTTTGCGTCAAGAACTTGAAGGAAGCGGAAAGAAGCATAACCGCAATGCCATACCATCGAGCAAGATGCTTGTTTTGGGCTGTTTACGACTTGCAGCCAAATGTGTTCAGCTTGAAAACGAGTTTGAACACTATCGTGAACGTCAGGATCAGTCCATAGGTCGGCTAGTACGGAAAATGTCGTCAGATATGGATTGAGCAAAAGAAATTCTTGTGTTGTTTGGTGTAGCGTTCTGCTATACTGCAAGCAACGAGACAGCCCCTGCTCTGTTGGTGATCATCGGAGTATTGAGCCAACTCTCATGATAAGGGTAGCTTGTGTTGATGGAAGATGGGAAACTGCACTGATTCCCTGAGGTCGTCACTTGGCATCGCCCACCTATACTAATAGGTTTAATCATTTCGTTGACACGGCAGCGTGGGGGTTTTTAACATATGTCGGCAGGTAAAGCCTGTTCGTTATCTTCCGATGAGCGCATTGGGATGGAAGATCGTGCCGTAATAGATGATAGTTGAGCCTGTAATGTAAGAGAACTCTGATGAGATCAGATTTATCATAGATGTGAGAGCGTTGTTGAACCTTTAAAAGATATTGTAAAACAGATATTTCACATTCTCTCGTCATAAGTAATTCCAGTATAAACAGGGAGTGTCTTCTTTTCAGTAGACAGTACTTCCCGTCATTACCTGGGTTGGTTGTACCCCTCTACGCAGCAACTGCTGTCTCACGCCTTTCTTTCCCCCTTGATACCTCAGGATGGTTCGCGTTGTCGTATAAGCGTATAGAACCGTAAAATATATAGGGAATAACATGGAACTGAATGCAATGACCATGCTGCTTGCGGTGGTTAATTTAATCGCGGGGCTTGGGATAGGAATATATTTACGCAAGAGGCTGGTTGAGGGAAATCAGGAGAATTTGGCCTCTCAGGGAAGGCAAATTATTGAGAATGCCATTGGCGAGGCAGAGCAGATCAAAAAAGAAGCCCTGCTCCTGGCCAAAGAGGACGCCCTTCAGGTAAAGCAGGAAGCTGAACGGGAAATTAAGATCAGCCGTAATGAGTTGAAAGATGACCAGCGCCGGTTAAACAGAAAGTTTGACGAGGTGGAGAAGGACTCGCAACAGCTGGAAGAGCGTCAGGCTGAAATGCGTAAGAGAGAAAAACAACTTACTTACGCTGAGCACAAGGTTGCCGAGCAAAAGCAGAAGTACGAAACGCTGGTTGATGAACACCGCTATAAGCTTGAGCAGATAGCCGGGATAGACCGTGATGAGGCCAAAGTACAGCTCATGCAGTCCATTGAAAGTGAAGCACGGATGGATTGTGCCAAGCGTTTATCCCGCATCGAAAATGAGATGAAGATGGAGGCTGACCGCAAGGGGAAAAATATCCTGGCTCTTGCCATTGCCCGCTATGCAGGTGATTATGTCGCTGATAAAACGGTTTCCATGGTGCCGCTTCCCAACGATGATATGAAGGGGCGCATCATTGGCCGTGAAGGGCGTAACATTCGTGCCATTGAAGCTGCTACCGGTATTGATATTATCATTGATGATACCCCTGAGGCGGTTATTTTATCAGGGTTTAATCCTATTCGTAGAGAAATTGCGCGATTAGCCCTTGAACAGTTGATCACGGATGGTCGGATTCATCCAGCCAGGATTGAAGAGGTTGTTCAGAAGGTTACTGAAGAGCTTGAGATTGAGATTCGCGAAGCTGGTGAGCAGGCCACTTTTGATGTGGGTGCCCATGGCATGCATGTGGATCTGATCAACCTTATCGGGCGGTTGAAATACCGTACCAGCTATGGACAGAACATCCTCCTCCACTCCCTGGAGGTGGCGTTTCTCTGCGGTGTTATGGCAGCCGAGTTGGGACTTGATGTGAAAAAAGCAAAACGTGCTGGTTTGCTCCATGATATCGGCAAGGCAGTGGACCACGAAGTGGAAGGGTCCCATGCGATCATTGGGCGGGATCTGGCGAAAAAATATGGCGAGGCCGATGATATCGTTTACTCAATTGGGGCTCATCATGAAGATCAGCCGCCTAAAAGCGTCCTTGATGTATTGGTTCAGTCAGCAGATGCCCTGTCCGGTGCCCGTCCTGGAGCACGTAAAGAGATGTTGCAGAGTTACGTTAAACGACTGGAAGACCTGGAAAATATCGCGAACCGTTTTGACGGGGTGGAGAAATCCTATGCGATTCAGGCCGGACGTGAACTGCGTATCATTGTCAACAGTCAAAACGTAAAAGATGATGAAGCAACGCTCATGAGCCGTGATATTGCCAAGGAGATTGAGGAGCAGTTGACCTATCCCGGGCAGATTCGGGTAACTGTTATTCGGGAAACCAGGGCAGTGGAGTTTGCCAAGTAGCTGCTGGTAACAGGTACAGCACAAAAGAAAAAAGCGGCACTCCCTGGAGGGGTGCCGTTTTTCTCCTTATTCGCCTGGCGGGCAAGGAAGGCAACGCGTGATGGAGCTTAGAGTTTAATGGGGAGCTGATTCTGCAGCGGCAGCTTGCTGTTCTTTTTGGCAATCGCTGCAGATTCCAGTAAACTCCACATGGTGACCAATGATGTGATAAGCGCTTGCCTCTGCGGCTTCCTGCATAAGATCGCCTATTACCGGTACATCAATATCATCAACCCTGCCGCACTGTGAGCAGCGGATGTGGTAATGATCCTCGGTTGTCGCGTCAAAACGTTTTTGGGAGCCACCAACCTCAATTTTGAGTATCATCCCATTTTCAGCCATGAGTTCCAGATTCCTATACACGGTGCCCAAACCGATTCGCGGGAGACGCTGGCGTACCAGGTCGTAGAGTTCGCTGGCTGTGGGATGGGTTTTAACCTTACTTAACTCTTCTAAAATCACTTGCCTTTGGGTGGTCAAGCGAAGCATTGGTTGCGGTACATTCATTGTTTTTGTGTTGTTTTCAATTAATGAGAGAACGATTTTCGTGTCATTCTATACAGCGTTGCTTCTTTTTTCAATATTCAAATGATGGATAACAATGTATCCGCAAGGAATAAAGGGCGGTTAACTGTCGGTGGACTGGATATCTGGCCGCCTCTATTTTTAGCGCCCATGGCAGGGCTGACCCACTCAGCACTTCGTACCACCATTCTTTCTTTTGGTGGCGTTGGGTTATTGAGTACAGAAATGCTGGCAGCTTGGCGTCTGCCCAAAGAAAATGCTGACTCCTCACCGTTTTTGGTGAAAACCAGTGCAGAAAAACCGCTTTCCTATCAACTGTTACTCAGTAAGGTTGACATGGTAGAGCCCGCAATAGCAGCTTTAGAGCGCCTTGGTGCCGATGCCATTGATATTAACCTGGGATGTCCTGCCCCAATGATTCGCAAGGCTGGAGGCGGTAGTGTACTGGCGGCAAACCACGTACTTGTTCGTGACATTATCCGCCAGGCAAGAAAGCTTACCAGGTTGCCTTTAACTGCCAAAATTCGCCTGGGCAAAGAGCTGAAGGAAGAGGATATGGTAGGCTTTGGGCTCCTCTTGCAGGACGAAGGTGTTGATTTACTCACTGTCCATGCCCGGCTGGAAAAAGAGGCTTTTTGCAGGAAGCCTCGCTGGGGGTGGATTCGCCCAATACAACATAACTTGTCCATTCCGGTGATCGCCAATGGTGGTATTGATTCTGTTGCAACCGCTGTAAGATGTCTGGAAGAAAGTGGTGCTGACGGGCTCATGATTGGCAGAGCTGCTGCCAGTAAACCCTGGCTGTTTGCTGAGATTGCCAGCGCCCTTTTTGATGATCAAGGGGGGAGCGTTCCTGTGGTCTGTTTACCCCAGGTATATTACCAATTTGTGGACAGCTTGTTTGAGCGATTCAGGCCAGAGCGAAGGCTGGGACGGTTCAAAGAGTTTACCCACTATTTTGCCACCAACTATACCTTTGGACACCATCTGGCAACCAGGGTTCAGTCAAGTGCGTCCATGGGGGATGCATTGGAAAGGGCTGAGCAGTTTTTCACCAGAAGCGATCCCGATGGATTTGCAGCATTGCCAGATCGTTTTAAAAAGCATGTTACTTCCTGGTCAGCGGGTTAAAATAACCAAAACCCAGGTGGGGGTGGTGTTCCTTTAACAGACGCAGCCAGTTCTGGATGCCAAGTGGCTCTTCACTTGGATTATGCTCAATAACATCAAGATACTCTTCAGGGTCCATATTCAGGTTTCTGAGTTGAATAAAATCAGGTTTGCATTCATCCACCAGCTGTGAAAGGGCGGCATATTCCTCTGGATCATCTGTCACCCCTGGAAAGATAAAATAATTAAGTGAGACATGACGGTGGTGTTGTTTCATCACCTTGATGGACTCTTTCACCGCTGCAAGCGTAAAGCCTTTGGGGCGATAATAGAGCGTGTGTTTATCCAGCCTGGCACTGTTCATGGAAATTCGAATGGAGTCCAGTCCTGCCAGAGCAAGCCGTTCAACAGCACGAGGAAGACTGCCGTTGGTGTTCAGGTTGATGGTGCCTTTAGCTGTTTTTTGCCGGATGAGTTGTATTGCCCGCTCCATGGTATCAGCCTGAAGCAGAGGCTCACCCTCGCATCCCTGCCCAAAGCTGACAATGGGCAGCGGTGCGGTTTCCAAATGCTCAACCGCAATTTCTGCCAACTCTTTTGGGCTGGGAATAAAGTTTAGGCGATCCTGGGTGGAAGCACATTCTCCAGATTCCTGGAGCGAGATACAGCCGGCACACTGTGCATTACATATGGGGGAGCAGGGCAGTGGGGCTTCCCAGCGATTGAGAAAATAATTTCGTGCAGCAGGGCAGCAGTAGGTCAGACAGCATTTGCCTAAATGCTGAATGAGGCGATTTTTAGGGTGCTGCTGGAGTTTTTTTCGAGTTCTGCTGTTAATCAGTTCCTGGTCAAATTGAGCGAAATCCTGGCGAGAATCGTCATCACTGCGAAATCCAGTCACCCAGAAACGGTTATCATACCATCCCACTGCGGTGTAGGCAAAAAGGGGCAAAACTGGATTACGAGGCGTTTGCGTAATATATGCTGTGGTGGATATAGAGGTATAGGCAGGAGCCATAAAGGCAGCAACCGCTGAAATGGTACCAGTACCGCCATAGGGATCAGCATCAAGCAGGGCTGGTTCGTTGCTTCCAGCTTCTATCCCCACAGGCAGCCTGGCTGGTAGAGTGAACAGCTCGCTGCCAGGAGGCAGTTCAATCAGATCCTCAAGTTCGGGAGCATAAAATTTCCCTGCGGATTGGGCTGCCATAAGCAACCCGTCATATTCCTCAATTTCACCTTTTTGGTTGGCAAAAACAAGCGATGGTATCTGGTCCGGGTGTTCAGTCCCCATTACCGTTCCTTAACGGGGACGAATTGCCTGGAGGATAGAATCAACGGCCCGGTAGACATCAAGATCGTCACCAAAAACATCTTGAATATTAGGATGATCAATCAAATCCTCAATCACATGTTGCGTGATGAACAGGCTGGCAATATTGGGGTCCTGGGTGAGATTGCGAATGGGGGCGATTTTATAGCGCATTTCAAATTCTTCCAGATCACCCATGGTACGAAGTTGGTTTTCAATGCTTTCCTGAATCGCCACATTGTTATTGGTTTCAATGATATGTTGATCAAGCAGCCGTTGGACGAGAGCAACAGCGAGTTCTTTGCAGTTTTCACGTGCCTTTTTTAAAATAAATAACCGCTCCCTGTCTCGTTTACGATCAATGGCGTCAATGGTTTTATTGGTAGAATTACTGGGATTAATGTGGCGTGCCATAGGTATGCTCCTCTTGTGCCCTTTACCCGAAAGTGTTGGCGGAATGGGAACAATGCTTTTCTCATCTTTTGCCTGATATTGACCAACAATTTCCTGGCGATCATAAAAATGCTTGTACCTCAGAATGTAGATAGGCTGGTTTGGATTTGCAAGTGAATTTCTTTTCTTGGAAAAAAATGTTGTATTACTTTGTGGGTTGAGTAAAATCAAACCATCAAATTGTCCTGAATTTTTACTCAAGTGTTAATAGATTTGTTACGGAGGTGCATTATGCATATCAATAAATCTCTATGTTTGGCCTTTGTTATGGCGTTGTTCGTGGGGATCAGTCTCAGTGGTTGTGGAGAAAAAGCACCTGCTGAAGCAACTGTAGCGCCTGCAGATGGGCTGGGACCGGCTGAGTCGCTTGAAACCCAGGAGTCTGAAATTATGGAAGGCCGTACTTCGGGGCCAATGCTGCCAGTATATTTTGATTTTGATCAGTCTGGCATCGTTGGAGAGCAGGTGCAGCGTATAGAAGGAAACGGTGCATTTCTTACCAAGAATCCGAATATCATGGTGCGCATTGAAGGGAACTGTGACCCACGGGGAACCAGAGAATATAACCTGGCTTTAGGTGAACGTCGGGCACTGAGTGCAAAAAAATATCTGGTAAACCTTGGTGTGGCTGCTGACAGATTAACCACCATCAGTTGGGGTGAAGAAAAGCTGTTGCTGTTTGGCCACGATGAGATTTCCTGGGCACAAAACCGTCGAGCAGACTTTGTTATAACCAAATAAACTGGCCGTTATTTAGAGGATAAAGCCGGGCAGGGAAATGTTCCCCGCCCGGTTTTTTTTGTTATCTCCATGCTGATTAATGAGAAAAAGGGAAAGTTATGCAAAAGCAAATGATCGTTGTTGGTAGTGTTGTTGTTTTTCTTCTCAGTCTGTTGTGCACAGCTACAATGGCTGCTGAAATGAAAATCGGTGTTATTAATATGCAAAAAGTTCTTGCCAGCTCGAATGCTGGAAAAAAAGCCCAGGGTATCGTGCAGAAAAAAGGGGAAGAACTCCAGGCAGGGTTAAAAAAAGTTGAGGAAGAACTGATCGCTCTTGAAAAAGAGATCAAGAAAAAGCAATCTGCCTGGAATGATGAAATGCTCCAGAAAAAAGGCGTTGAATTTCAGAAAAAGAGAAGGGATCTGGCAATTAAGAAGGAAGATGCCAATCTGGAGCTGAAGAATTTGCGTGATAAACATGTGGGACCAATTCTGAAAAAATTGAGCGAAGTGGTGAAGAAGGTGGCTCAAGATGGGGGCTATACCCTGGTGCTTCCGCACAATGTAACCTTTTATGCTGATGATTCAATTGATCTCACCCAAACCGTTACCAAAGCGTTAAACAAGGCCACCAAATAACTTCTATGGCTGGTGGTTTACATGAGCTGATCAACACCTTCGGCAAAACCCGGGTGTTGGTGGTCGGCGATATCATTATTGATCATTTTGTGTGGGGATCGGTGACCCGGATTTCACCTGAAGCACCGGTCCCTGTGGTCAATGTGCAGAAGGAAGAGCTCTTGCTTGGGGGCAGCGCCAATGTGCTCCGCAATATTTCTTCCTTAGGGGGAAATGGTGCCCTGTGCGGGTTGATTGGCAGTGACTCCATGGGTGAGGAGATCAAGCAGCAGGTTCAAGAGCTTGGTGCCTCAAGGGAAGGGCTCATTTGCGGGAAACGACCTACCACGGTGAAGACCAGGGTTGTTGCTCAGGGCCAGCAGGTGGTGCGCTTTGATCGCGAGCAGACTGGCGAACCTTCCCGGCAAACCTTTGCCAGATTTGTTGATTTCCTGGAAACCCATGTGGCAACCTTTGATGCTGTGATGGTTTCCGATTACGCCAAAGGCGTGGTCAACGAACAGCTCATGATCAAACTGCGCAGCGTCTTGAAGGAGGTTTCCTGCTCCACCGGGAAAAGGATTCCCCTGATTGTTGATCCCAAACCAGCTAATATGCACTGTTTTGTCGGGGCCACGATTATCACCCCAAATCATCATGAGGCTGGATTGATGAGCGGGATAACCATTACCGATGAGCAGACCCTTCATGCAGCAGCGCATCAGATTCTTGATGATATAGGTTGTGAAGCTGTCTTGATCACCCGAGGTGAATCCGGCATGGCACTTTTTCATCAGGATCAGCCCATGGTGGCCATCCCGACCATGGCGAAGGAAGTGTATGATGTCACCGGAGCTGGTGATACTGTTGCGGCAACGTTGGCCCTGGGCCTTGCTGCAGGGTGTGATATGAGAGATGCTGCAGTGCTTGCCAATTACGCAGCCGGAATTGTGGTTGGCAAGGTGGGAACGGCCTGCGTGTCTGCTGGGGAATTAAAAGAAGCCTTGCCAGCAGAACTTCTATAAAATTATGCGTTAGGAATCGAAGAGCAATGCCGCAAAGTATGACAGGATTTGGTCGGGGCGAGGCAACTGCTGAAGGGCGGACCTGGGTTGCTGAAATTCGTACGGTTAATCACCGTTTTTTAGATCAACGGGTGGTTATTCCACGTTCCTTTGGCTCTGTTGAAGAGGCTGTCAAAAAGCAGGTAGCCACGCGAATGGATCGGGGCCGGGTGGACATTACCCTCTCTGTCCAGGGGCAGGTGGCCTCTAAACCACGGCTCACTGTTGATGAGGATGTTGCTGGTCAATATTATGGGTGCCTGCAACACCTTATTGAGACCTATGAGCTTAAGGGGGGGGTGACGCTTTCAGACATGCTGACCCAGCGTGATATCATTAACCTGGAAGAGCACAACCCTGATTTGGAAGCGGAATGGGAACTCATTGCAGCCGCCCTTGATGAGGCGCTCACAGAGTGCGATACCATGCGCTCACAGGAAGGCGCTGCACTCAAAGTAGAACTGCTGACGCGTCTGGATAGATTTGCAGGGATTGTTGCAAGCATTGAGAGCAACGCTCCTGAAATTCTTGCTCAACGGCATGAAGAGCTCAAAACAAAACTTTTCAACCTGCTTGATGGCATCCAGCTTGATGAGGCTCGCCTTGCTCAGGAGGCAGCTATATTGGCTGATAAGTGTGATATTACTGAAGAGGTGGTCAGGCTTGGGAGTCACATAGAGCAGTTCAAGGCATTTCTAGACAGTGATGAACCGGTTGGTCGTCGGCTGGATTTCTTACTCCAGGAATTTTTGCGTGAGGTTAATACCCTGGCCTCGAAAATATCCAATGCTTCAGTGGCTCACCTGGGAGTAGAAATGAAAAATGAGATTGAAAAATTGCGCGAGCAGGTACAGAATTTAGAATAATTCCAGCTGGGAATAGGTACAGGAAATGTGATGGATAGTATTCGCCTTGTAAATATCGGCTTTGGAAATGCAGTTAAAATCAGCCGTATTCTTGCAGTTGTGAACCCTGGTTCTTCGCCAATTCGTAAGCTTAAAGACGAGGCTCGAATGGACAAAAAGCTCATTGATGTGACTGAAGGCCGCCGCACCAGAGCGATTATTGTGCTTGACTCGGGCCACCTTGTCCTCTCTTCGGTGCAGCCGGAAACCATCAACCAGCGCCTGGCCGCATTGGATTCTGAAGAAAAAGATCCTGTCCTTCGCCTGGATCGAAAAATGAAAGGGGAAGAGCATGAGTAAGGGACTCTTATTTGTTATTTCAGCTCCTTCCGGCTGCGGTAAAACCACCATTTTGCGTCAGGTGATGGCAAACCTCCCGCACCTGGTTTTTTCTGTATCACATACAACTCGTGTTCCGAGAAAGGGTGAGGAACATGGAACCCATTATTATTTTGTATCACCAGAGGCGTTTGTTCAGCTTCGTGATGGGGCGTCCACAGGGTTTCTTGAGTGGGCAGAGGTCCATGGAAATTATTATGGAACAAGCTCTGCAGAAGTTGAACGGTTAACCAGTGCTGGCAATGATGTCATTTTAGATATTGATGTCCAGGGTGCCAGGCAGGTGATGGAAAAAGCAAACCCGGTCACTGTATTTATTGCCCCGCCTGATATGAACGAGCTTGAACGACGGCTTCGCGGGCGTGGCTCAGAAGATGAGCCAGCCATTGCCCTGCGAATGAAGAATGCAGAGGAGGAGATGGCCGCAGCAGACAATTACGAGTATCTGATTGTCAATGATGTCCTTGAAGATGCGATCAGCGCATTGGAAGCCATCATTGTCGCTGAGCGGTGTCGCCAGCGTTAGTCCTTCGTTTTTATGGCAAAGCAGAAAAAAAATAAAGCCATTCCTTTGCAACCTCGCCCTGAGGCTACCCCGGAAGAACGTGACCTGATCTGGGGGATCAATGCCGTCCATGAAGCGCTTGCACAGCAGCCGAAAAGCGTTGTGGAAGTAACCATCCAAAAAGGGAAATCCAACCCACGTATCCAGGCAATCGTTGCACTTGCCAGATTACATAACACCAAGCTTCGGTTTGTTGCTCCTGCTGGTTTTCGGCTGCCCAAAAGTATCCCCCATCAAGGGGTGCTTGCAAAAAGAGCTGCTGTCCCGCTGCATACTCTTGATGATCTCGTTAAAGATGCCCTTGGAAATGGTGCTCAGAGTGGAAAAAAGCTGTTAGTGCTTGATTCGATTCAGGACCCTGGAAATCTGGGCTCGATTCTTCGCACAGCACTGGCTGCCGGGTTTAATCATGTTGTGATGACCAGGGAGCGCAGTGCGCCGCTGGGTGGAACCGTTGCCAGGACCTCTGCTGGAGCAGTCTCACACCTCCATATCTGTCAGGCAACCAACCTGGCTGCTGCTTTGGAGTTCATCAAGGAGGCAGGTTTTTGGGTTTACGGCGCTGTGGTGGCCGGAGAGGGGGTGGATTCACTCTATGAGACCGACCTCACCGGAGCAGTATGCGTGGTTATTGGCAGCGAGGGAAAGGGGATCAGGCCACTGGTCCAGAAAAAATGCGATCACCTGGTGACCATCCCAATGGAATCAACATTTAATTCGTTGAATGCTGCTGTGGCTGCCGGGGTGTTCATGTTTGAGGTGGGCCGCCAGCAAGGCAGTATAAAAAAGTGCTAAAACAGCACAGGCCCTCATACGCTATGTCATGAGGGCCTGTGGGTAACAACAGCTTGATGTCAGCTATTTTTTCTTCCTCATTTGTGCCTTAAGTAAATCTCCCAGGGTTCCCATGGATTGATTTACACTCTCTTTAGGAGGTGGAACAAACCGCTCTTCTTCCTGCTCAGCTTTTTCTTTACGCTGATAATCATCGGGTACTAAGGAAATGCGCTGCTTTTCCTGATCTACTCCATCAATGGTTACTGTCAGTTCCTGGCCTGCTTCAAGTACCTCTCTGGGGTGATGAATTTTTCGTCCTCCACCAATTTTTGAGATATGGAGCAAGCCATCAATCCCCGCTTCCAGGGTGACAAAAGCACCAAACTGGGCAAGCCTTGATATAATCCCTTTATGCGTGCTGCCAACAGGATACCTGTCACTCACACTGTCCCAAGGGTTGGGTGTGGTTTCCCGTAAGCTCAAGGAGATTTTGTCGTTGTCCCAATCCAGCCGCTTAATGGCAACTTCCACCTGCTGACCGATATAGACAACATCTTCCACCTTTTCTGTCTGCCCCCAGGCCAGCTCTGAAACCGGGATCAAGCCATCAACCCCTCCAATATCAACAAAGGCACCAAACTCTCTGATGGACATAACCGTGCCGGAAACCTGCATACCCTCTTCCAGGGTTTCCATGAGTTGCTCACGGGCAAGCATCCGTTGTTCTTCAAGCAGAGCGCGGGCAGAGAGGATAATGTTGCGCCCTCGGTTACCAAACTCAATGATTTTAAAGGAAAGCGTTTTTTCCAAAAAATCTTCAGGATTTTCAACCCGCCTGATATCCATCTGTGAATAGGGACAGAACCCGCGTTGCCCTGCAACAGAGACGGCAAAACCGCCTTTGATCTCTTCAGTAACCTTACCCTCCACAGGAATACCAGCATGAAAAGCGTCTTCCAGTTCCTGTGACGAAGAATGACCAGAGCCAAGTCGGGTGGTGAAGGTCATCTCTCCCCCCTTTGAGGAGAGGAAAAACACCTCAACTGTGTCGCCGACTTGAACGGCAAGTTCGCCTTCTTCATTACGCAGCTCTTCAGCGTTGAGAATGCCCTCACTCTTTACTCCCACATCAAGAAAGATGCTTTCCCCTGCTATGGCGGCTATCTGGGCTTGCACCCGGTCGCCAGGATGCAGCTGCTTTTTTGCGGTTGGTTTGTCCTGAAAAAGGTCTGAAAATTTTTCGTCACTCATGGTTTTACTCAGTTGGTTGTTGTAACTCGTTTTGAATAATCGTTTGATTAGAGGGGGTAGATGAAAGAACCATCTGATGAATGGTTGGGGAAAATTGGGCCTCAAAATCCATGGGAGTTCCCACGGTTATACGTTCTACGGATGTATCTGCAGTGTTAAAGATCAAAAATCCCGGGGCCACTTCTTTTCCCAGCAAATCACCAGGGTTCAGCAAGAGGCAGCCATTCATATATTGTGTTTCACAGATATGGTTATGCCCATAGCAGATCACATCAAACTCACCTGTTTTGGCAATGCTGTGGGCAAGCTCGGGGTAATGATGAAAGGCGATTTTTAAGCCATCAACCGTGATGAAACCAAAAATCCCGTGGTGATGAATATTCTCCAGTTCTTTTGATCGCGATGAAACCAGATGCTGATCACCAGCGTTATTCCCATAAATGAGATGGACCTGCCCCTTAAACCGCGAAAGATGCTTCAGCATAAAAGGAGAGATCAGGTCCCCGCAATGGATGAGTATTTCTACCCCAGCCTGATGCAGATAATCAATTGCCCGGTGGAGATGAAGGACTTGATCGTGACTGTCTGACAATATGGCAATACGCATAGACGAGGAGAACGTGAAGTTTTGATAATCAGTAAGCTGTAATGTGTAAAAACAACACTCTTTACCTTGATCAACAGGAGTGATCAATACCTTTTTCTCGTTTGGCTGGTTTATCTTGGTTTAGTGTCCTGTGGAGAGCTGCCGTGGAAAGATGAAGTGGTCGTGATCCGTTACCCTTTTACTGTTGGATGATTTCCGTATCTTCTGGAATATCGATGTGGGTTACCTGGAATAGCTGTTTTTCATTTGGTGGTGCTGTCGTGTCTGTTTTGATATTGGTAAGCACAAGGGTTGTTTTCGAGTCGAAGTGATCGAGCAAGACAAGCTTGTGGATGAGAAAATCAGCAGAATACCAGATACGAATCTGCTGCAGTTGCGGGTGCGGTTCTTTTGGCGTCAACAACATGGTCTGCCATGGATGTTCTGGCGCTGACAACTGCGAATCAGCCTCTGGTACACTAACAGTGAAGGTATCCATGATATCTGTTGTGCCGGAAAAAAGAGCTAGCGTGATATCGCTGGTACTTTGGTCAACTGGTGTAATGATGAGCTGTTTGTCCTCTTCTGTATAGATAGAGAGTTTTTGCCCTGTATTGACAATAATCTGTCGTGCAGGGTGCATGTAATCCCAGCGCATGACTATTTGTTCTGATGCTGCTGGTCGTAAAAAACTTCCCTTGCCTGCGCCCTCCCTGATCCTTGAGCCTGTGGTTGTTTGTTGTTTGAAATCAAAGTGTAACTGGTAAATACTTTTGTACAGTTCTTTAATTTGAGCTGCCTGCTCCTTGCCAGCTGTCTCTGTTGCTGAAACTGTAGAGAAACTTGAAAGAATGCAGAGAAGGAAAAAAAAGGCGAGCTGGGGGAATGCTGTAAGAGATCTATACATAATTTTTTCCAGTAAAACTGATGTATCGTAACCAGTCACGGGGGCAACAAAGACTCTTTTGAGCAGGTAAGCAAACGGAGTAAGACTCCGTGTACAGGAGTATGCGGGAAAGAGTGATTGTGCACAGATGAAGTGCCGGTGATCAGTTACGATTTATCACGTTGTCTCATAGGTGGCGTGAGATCAGAAACAACACCGTCATCGGTGAAGGCAATAGATGAAAGAAAGGATATGAATTCTGCAAAAGGGATACGCCCTTTCTTAAGCAATTAAAAGAAAGGGCGTTGCAAGAACATTATTTTTTCTTGGTACGTGCTTCAATCGCTTTACGCAGGTTTGCAGGGAGCCCACGTTCTTTACCTG
>PDQK01000046.1 GCA_002746685.1 Desulfobulbus propionicus
AATATCGCTTATCTTGCCGCCGGCAATTGTCACATCGACAACAATCTCGCCGGGATGCTTGGGAGGCTTATCATATCCCCGTGCCTTACCCTGATATGTCCCATCCTTATAGGCGACAGTAGCCTTTTCCAGCGCCTCGGCAACTGCCAGCTCAATTCCCACGGAAGATTCAGAGGCCTTGGTTACAGAGTCAATCTGCAGAGACTGGGCGGAAAGAATTGCCGCCGGGATAGTCTCCTTTGCCTTGGCATTTCTTTCCCCCTGCTTCTTTTTGTCTGTCTGGACAAATTCAACAAGCTTGATATCGGTAATGGCATTTTCATCAACCGTAACCTCGGCCACAATCTTTCCCGGATGCTTTTCCGAGCTATGACCGGGAGCGGTGCCCTTATATACACCAGGGGTATATTTTGCCGCCAATCCGCTTTCCGCGCATAAACCCAGAACAGCCACCGCCGCCAATCCAATCCATAATTTTTTCATTACAAGCCTCCGCTATGTTGCTTTTCCATGTAAACCGGCATGGCTGAACCTGACAGCCTTCTGCCATAACAAAACATGAAACACGGAACTGCGGGACACTAACGTCTGCCGGTAAACCGTGTTTCGATAAACAGGGGGGATAACCATCCAAAAAAGGAGTGCCACGATCACACCCTTCTACAGTTAAACAAAACCATATGTTTTTTTCAATAAAAACAAAACCGTTTTTTTTGCCCGGCGTTTTTATCCTGTTTATGCAAGCCCAATTTCCGGTCGACAGATCAGGCCAACGGATTTTACATCAGACAACAACATCGAACATATTGCCTTTCTTGAAAAACTCCCTTACTATTCTGCTTCAGTGAAATATATGCCACCTGAAAAAGAGATTCGCAAAGAGAAAAACCTATGGTCGATGCGCCACACCAGCTTTTTACCACTATCTCCCGCTATCCATGCGGCCCGGTTCAGCTCTATGAGTGGCATGGACGATATGGCGCGCTGCAGCGCCTGCTGCCCCCCTGGGAAGACACCGAGATAATCGCCAGCTCAGGCGGCATAGACCCGGGAGCACGGGTGACCCTGAAGATGAAAACCGGCCCGTTTGCCCTTATACCGATAACCTTTACCGCGCACCATCTCTCTGCCCGGCATGGCGAGTGCTTTGTCGATACCCAGCAAGAAGGTCCGTTTACCCATTGGACCCATACCCACCTTTTCCGGCAGCACGCAGAGGGCTGTGAGCTGGAAGACAGGGTTGAATACGCCCTCCCCTGCCAGCGGCTGCTCCCTGCTGTTATACAGCGGCATATACGCGGTAAGCTGCGGCGGATGTTTGATTATCGCGTCCAGACCCTGCAGGAGGATATCGCGCTGCATAACCGCTGCAGCACAAAGAGCCTGCGACTGCTGATCAGTGGTGCAAGCGGCGTTATCGGCAAGGCATTGACACCGCTGTTGACCACCGGCGGCCATGAGGTCTGGCGGCTGGTGCGCCGCAGGGCTGACAGCGCGAAAAAGGAGATCTACTGGGATCCGCAAAGAGGGGAACTCGATCTCTGCTCTGCGCCCCATTTTGATGGCGTTATCCACCTTGCCGGAGAGTATATCGGTCTCTGCCGCTGGTCGGCCGCCAAAAAAGAGCGGGTGCTCAGCAGCAGGATACAGGGGACAGATCTGCTTATCAACCGTCTGGCGGCAAGAGAGAGACGGCCTGCGGTATTTCTCTGTGCCTCTGCCAACGGCTACTATGGCAACAATGACCAGCACAATATAGATGAAGAGACCCCTTTCGGCAGTAATTTTATCGCCGGGGTCTGCAGGAGGTGGGAGCAGTCTGCTGTTAAGGCGAAAGAGTATGGCATCCGCACAGTGATGCTCCGCTTTGGCGTTGGCCTGACGCCCAAAGGCGGCGCGCTGCACCGTATTCTGCACGCCCTGCCCTTTGGCTATATCAGATCCTTTGCTGATGGCAGCCAGATAATCAGCTGGATCAGCAGTGATGATATG
>PDQK01000010.1 GCA_002746685.1 Desulfobulbus propionicus
TCGTCTTTGCTTTTTCATAATTCCTCACTGTAATCAATTGAGGAGCTATTCTTCAATATACAACTTAACTTCTGGTCCTAATTATGGGGACCACCTCTCGGCGGCACCCTTACCTTAACGTATCTGCTGATGCTGCTCCTTTGGAAGGGCTACGCACCTACCTGTTCACGCCTTCAAGAATTAGGTATAGTGTGTCCGGAATACGTCCAAAGACCTTTCTCCAGCGCTGCAGAACCCAAACCGGAAGACAGGTAGCATAATTCTGCTGCACCCGTGATTGGTTACAAAAAAAGCCTGCTCTTTAAAAGAGCAGGCTTTTTTGTACTCCCTTGGCAGGATATGTACCTTTGGTCATGTACCTCAAGCTGGCAACAACTCTGAGGTCTCCAGCTTGTTATTTGAGCTGCGCCAGTGCGTTTTGGATACGTTCTATCCCCTGCTCAAGCGCATCCATTGAGGTGGCAAAAGAAAACCGAATAAACTCATCAGAACCAAATACTGCTCCTGGTACGCTTGCCACCAAGGCCTCATCCAGGAAATAATCAGCCAGGGAAACTGAGTCGGTTATGGTCTTGTCTCCGAACTTCCTGCCATAATAGGCTGAAAAATTAGGAAACACGTAAAATGCTCCACCAGGATTGATACAGCTCACCCCTTCAATGGCGTTTAACGCATCAACCATGAACGTTTTACGCGGGTGAAAGGCTTTCTTCATTTCCTCTGTAAAGCTTGTTGACCCTGTGAGGGCAGCTAGCGCTGCATACTGGGAAGGTCCTGCCGGGTTGGAAGTGGCCTGGCTCTGGATTTTATTCATAGCCTTGATCAGGTAATCAG
Organism: Desulfobulbus propionicus; assembly: GCA_002746685.1. Taxonomy (GTDB): domain Bacteria; phylum Desulfobacterota; class Desulfobulbia; order Desulfobulbales; family Desulfobulbaceae; genus Desulfogranum; species Desulfogranum propionicus_C. The sequence continues at coordinate 835 of PDQK01000010.1, forward strand.
GGCCAGCTACATATCCAATCCGCCAACCGGTCATGGAAAAGGCTTTGGAAACGCCGTTAGACACTATGGTCTGCTCTTTCAACGATGGTGCCACATCAAGAATGTGTGGAGGGAAGCCATCCGTATAGGTCAGCGCCTCATACATATCATCTGAAATGACCAACCAATTATGTTGCAGTGCCAGTTCAGCTACGGCTTTCAGGGCCTGCTCTGAAAAAATCGCACCAGTCGGATTGGAAGGGCTGTTTAAGACAATAGCACGGGTTTTTTCGGTAGCATGGGCAGCCAGGGTTGCAGCATCAAGGTCAAAAGTATTCTTTTCATCCAGTGCAACAATGACCGGTACTCCGCCAGCGAGCTGCACCATGGGAGGATAGGAAACCCAGTAGGGCGCGGGAATGATCACCTCATCACCGGGATTAAGCATTGCCTGGAAGATATTGTAAAGCCCATGTTTTCCACCACAGCTGACCTGCACCTGATCCGGGGTATAATCCCACCCATGGTCCTGTTTAAACCGGTCGCAGATAGCTTCGCGCAGTTCCACAATACCAGGGACAGGGGTGTAGCGGGTATGGCCATCATCAATGGCTTGTTTTCCTGCTGCACAAACATGCTCAGGGGTTGAAAAATCTGGCTCACCGACACTGAAATTCAGCACGTCAGCACCAGCGTCCCGTAGTGCTTTGGCCTTGGCATTCACTGCCAATGTTGGTGAAGGTGCAATTTGAAGGACTCGATCAGCAAGTCCGATTTTTTTCTGGGGCATGATTTCTTTCTCCTTATTTACAACAGTTGTGGCAAAAAATATCGGTAACAGAGATTAAGGTTCTTTAAACACAGGGCAGGGACGATTTCTCTCATACCCTACAAACGCAGGGTCATCATAACGTGTATGACAATCCAGGCACAGCCCGACCCTTAAAATACTTTCTATTTCTTCTTTATTAAAGGGCCGTAAATCTTCCCGCGAGCCATATTGCAACGCTTTACCATCAATGGTAACAAAATTGTCCAACCCGACTGTTCTTCCATCCAGGGTATCAACCCCCTTGTTAACTGGATAGAACTGCCATTTTCCATCCTCTTTGGTCACTGTCCCCTCACCCAGCCCAATGGTTTTGGGAGAAGCATGGCAATCTTTACACGATCGTCCCTTTGCCTGGGTGGTGTGCGGATTTATGGCCGCCATGGTAAAGCGATTAAAACGGCCTTCCACCTCACCTGCATCATCAATCAGGGTAACGATATCCTGGCATCCTGGCGTGACAATCACCACCTCATCGCCCCAAATGGCCAGCATGGGTTTTTCATAACGAATGTACGAGCGCCCTTCCTCCCACCAACCCGGGGTTTCTTCCAGGGTTAATTTATCCAGGTGGGTTTGGGTGGCATCCCGTTTGGCATGACACCCATAACATTGAGGCACCCAAGTGGAATGACACGCCTCACAGGTAATCCGCTTATGTCCGGGATAGGTGCACACATCGTGCTTAGGTGGATTAAGGAGACGCTTTTTCCTATCATTTTTCCCGATGAGATATGCGTTTTTCCCCTCCCGCTCAACATTGGTTAAGTGATTTTTCTTTCTTGTTGTTCCGGGGTTTGCATCATGACAACTTGTACAGGTGATCTCAAGCTGCTGTTCATAATGAGCATAGCTGGTACCATCACCCATGATCTCTTCCCTTGTGTGGCAGTCAATACAGGACATCCCCTTTGCGTGATGGACATCTTCCCCTATCTCAAGATAAAATCGATCACCAGGGAGCTTCCTGGAAGATAATTTCCCCTTTTCATAAGGAGTGCCATATCCTTCCGCCTCAAACACGCCGATATAGGAGAGCCCGATCCGGCCGGAACGATTATGGCAACGAATACAGTTATCATCAGGTACCTTTTTCACAATCAAGGGATGGGGTTTTTTCTTTTTACCATCAGGACCGACGTCGCCCCCGGCTTCCCCGTCAAAATCTGTCACTGTTTCTCTTACGTCACCCGGTGCCTCCTGATAATGACAAGCCGAACATCCACCGCCTTTCTCATTAAAAAAGGCAGGAGCTCCGGGAAGATCATTTTTCTGCTTCCACAGATGGCACGTTGCACAAAGCTTCCGGTAATAATCCAGGGCCAATGAGGTTTCACCGCTTTCAAGCAGCTGCTCAACAGAAATATCGGCATCATTGGTTTCCCGCTCACCCCAGTAATAGAGGAGAGTTGCCAGAATCCCACGATTGGTCGCCATAAGGGAATTTTTCACCTTGCCAATATCAGAAGGGTGGCATCCTTCAACGCCGCAGGTTTTTGCAACCACCCGCAAATCTCCGGGGTTGCGTACTATCCCCCTGTGCGCCTTGTCTTTTTCAATGGCAAGAGCATCGCCCAGATGACAGGGCGAGCACCCAACGATGAGCCTGTCATGGGCAGGGTCAAGCTTTTCCTCTGTATGACAGGACAAACACATCTCCACGTAGCCTGCTGTGGTTACAGCTATCTGCTCTGGCCGCTTACGTGTTTTTTCCTGAAAAACCAGGTAACCAACCAGAAGAAGGACAAACGGGAAAAAAAGCAATATAGATAGCAGGCTTTGGCGAGGACGCTTCATACGTTCACCCAGTCACGGTCCAGGAAACGGCTCTGTAGTCCTGTGCTGAATCACTCCACAGCTACTCTTTGAACCCATGCACCGCCGGATAACGACGTCCTGGCCCAAAAGCCTTGGGGGTTACCTTTATACCAAGTGGTGCCTGCTTTCTTTTATACTCGTTAAGCGTAATTCTGCGCACAATATCTTGAACAGTTTCCCTGGCAGCCCCGCTGGCTGCAATGTCTTCAACACTCTGTGCTTTTTCCAGATAAGCGATAAGGATTGGATCCAGCTCTTCGTATGGCGGCAGATCATCCTGATCCTGCTGATCCGGCTTGAGCTCTGCAGAAGGAGGCCTGGTAATGATATACTCTGGAATCACCTCTTGTTCATCGTTATAAAACTGCGCCAGCTCATAGACAATGGCCTTGGGCACATCAGCAAGCACTGCCAGGCCGCCGCTCATATCACCGTACAGGGTGCAGTAACCAACGGCCATCTCAGACTTATTCCCGGTCGAGAGCAACAGTCCGCCAAATTTATTGGAAATCGCCATCAGCAGGTTACCGCGAATCCGGGCTTGAATGTTCTGCTCAGTTACGTCTTCTGCTGTTTTGCTCAATAAAGGCGCCAGCACTTTATGATAGCTCTCCATGATTTCCTGTATCTCAAGGATCTCAAAGCCACACCCCAGGTTAGCAGCCAGGTCCCGTGCTGTATCGATGGATGCCTGAGAGGTGTAGGGAGATGGCATGGCTACACAGAGCACATTTTCCGGCCCAAGAGCACGTACCGCAATAGCCGCCGTAACAGCTGAATCAATGCCACCGGATAACCCGATCACAGCTTTGGAAAAACCGGCCTTACGCAGATAATCCCGAACGCCTAATACCAATGCCTGCTCAATGGTAGCCACATTATCCACAGGGACTTGTGCAGCGTGCTGCGGCAGATCATCAATATCAACCACCACCATACCCTCAACAAAGCCCTTTCCTGCAGCAACCACCCTGCCCTCGGTGTTTACCACCAGGGAGTGGCCATCAAAAATGAGCCCATCCTGTCCGCCGACCTGATTCACATAAAGAAGAGGATAGTTATTTTTCCTGCAAACCTGGCCAAATACGTCTTGCCGTTCCTGGAGCTTGCCATGATAATACGGGGAGGCTGAGATATTAATCAGACAGTCTGGTACTATTGCACCAATAACAAAATTCTTCAGCGGGTTAACCTGATATGCCCGGCGATCCCACCAGAGATCTTCACCGATAGATAACCCAAAATGGTATCCGTTCAGAGGAAAGATGGTGGACTCGGTGCCCGCTTCAAAATATCTGGTTTCGTCAAAAACATCGAAGGTGGGCAGCAGTTGCTTTCGCGCCCGATGTATTACCCTGCCCTCTTCGATAACAAAGGCTGAGTTATACAGTGGTTTTCCGCTTCCATTACGCTGCTCCAGCACACCGATAACACATACAATACCGGTTATCTTGCTCAAGAGCTTTTCAAGAGCTGCGTCATGGGCCGCTAAAAAGGCCGGACGTTCAAGCAGATCCTGGGGATGATAACCGCACAGGGTCAACTCTGGAAACACAACAAGGTCACAATCAGCCTTTTTCGCTTTTTCAACCCATTCTCCAATACTTTCAAGATTGCGGTCAAAAGCGCCTATTACCGAATTTATCTGAACAAGTCCAATTTTCACAGCACAACAAGCCCAATAAAATATACTCTAGAAATGAGGTAACTTTTCAACAACACACCATCTGAACATGATCGCATTGCTTTGCATACCGATGTAGAGCAAACCGCTCCGCTTATGCTCATATGGAGGCACAGCTGAACAGGTACATCGTATGGCAGGTGGTATGTTTTCCATTTACACTCAATAGTTACGAAATGACAAAACAAAAATTGATCGTCTTGTACTTAGGTACCAATTTGTGTGGGATGGGAGGTAAAACGAAGAAAACGAGAGGTAAAAACTTTCTGGTGTGGCAGCTATCACGTTGCAACAGCTGCCCAAAACCATTCACCCAACATCAAGAAACCTTGCTGTCGGGTGAGAAGAATATGAAAAGTTACTGCTTTACTACGTTAGCTGCTGCAGGACCTTTTGGTCCATCAACTATTTCAAATTCTACCTTGTCCCCTTCATTTAATGTTTTAAAACCGGATCCATTGATTGCAGAATAGTGTACGAAAACATCCCGACCTTCCTCCTGCTCGATAAAACCAAACCCCTTTGACTCATTAAACCACTTCACAGTTCCTTTCAACATTGCCCTTTTTATCTCCTTTATTAGGCTGAATGTTTATCCCATGCAATGCTCCTTACACTGTAGCCAACAGCACTATCAGAAATGATAATCAGTACTACACTATTCAATAACAATACATGGTCTACTGAATGAAGCGACCTTACCATTATTACTTTTAAAAACAAAGGAATTATTTTTTATTTTCACGCTTTACGCGTTTCTGGTACTTTCGTACGGCCCGGTTATGTTCTTTTAGCGAATTTGAAAAGGTGTGGGTGCCATCGTTACGGGAAACAAAATATAAGGCCCTGGTTTCAGCAGGAAAAAGCACTGCCTCAAGGGCTTCCTTGCCCGGGCTGCATATTGGTCCAGGCGGTAGCCCAGAAATAACATAGGTATTATAGGGGGTAGGACGACGTAAATCGTTTTTGGTAATGTTACCGTTAAACCCTTCTATCCCGTAGATAACAGTGGGATCAGACTGCAACCGCATCTTCTTCTGCAACCGATTGAGAAAGACCCCTGCTATAAAGGGACGTTCATAAGCAGCACCGGTTTCCTTTTCAATAATGGAAGCCAGGGTAACTATCTGGTGGAGACTGAGATCCTTTTGCTGGTCAACAGGCAGTTTTTTGACCACAGCTTGAAAACGCTGCACCATGAGTTGCATTACCGATTTGGTGGTGACACTCCCACGAGCAAGAAAATACGTATCAGGAAAGAGATACCCTTCAAGGGAATCCGCTGAAATTCCCAGGGAATGAGTAAAGAGAGGGTCAGTTGCCAGTTGAAAAAACGTTTCTTGATCGACCCATCCTTGCTGTGCAAATGCAGCAGCAATCTGGACAAGATCAAACCCTTCAGGGATGGTTATGGAGTGATAGTAGACCTTACCCTGCTCCAGCACCTTAAGCACTTCACTCGGAGTGAGCTTGTAAGGTATTTCATATTCTCCAGCCTTGAGCCTGGTGGCTGTTTTTGTATAGCGGGCTACCAGTAAAAAACGAATATCATTTCTCAGGAGTTTTTTTTCAGCAAGTAACCGGCCAACCGCTCTCACGCCGCTTCCCTTTGGAATGGTTACCAACGCACTTCCCTCTCCTGAAGCAGGGGTCGTTACATATTCCCAAATCCACAGCCCAGCTCCCCCACAACCAAGAAGAAGCAAGAGCATCAATCCCAACACGATTGTTTTCAACGCAGTCACAATGGCACAACCTGGTAGAGTAAACCTGAATCCCTGAGCGTTCAAAAACAGTGCAGATACAAAATGGTAACGTAATTGATTATACAACTCGTCTATCAATACGTTACCAACACAGTAGCTGTGCTGTTTTTGGACGCCCCGCAGGGCGGTTGAGTGAGCCTGATATTTGACTTTGTTTCCTTTTTACTTGGCCAAAACACTACGTTATGAACAATCAGGCTCTAAATTGTCACGGATTCAGGGAAAAGAAAAAAGCCTGGTGCGTTTGTACACACCAGGCGTCTAATCAACAAGCAAAACCGGATCAAAAACTACTTTTTCTTTTTCTTCCCAGCCGTTACCACCTTACCAAGAGCAAGATGTACCACCTCATCCATGTGCTTCACAGGATAAAAGGTGATCCGCTTGCGCAGTTCTTCAGGAATTTCCACCAGATCCTTGGCATTCTCATCTGGAATAATCACGTTGTTGATTCCTGCACGCAGGGCAGCAAGGGATTTATCCTTCAGCCCGCCAATGGGAAGCACCCTGCCACGGAGCGTTACTTCGCCGGTCATGGCAAACCGTTTTTTCACCGGCTTCCCGCTAATGGCGGAGAACAGGGCTGTGGTCATGGTGATGCCTGCAGATGGTCCGTCTTTGGGGATGGCCCCGGCAGGGACATGGATGTGAATGTCGATACTATCAAAATACGCTGCATCAACGCCAAGATCATCCTTCCTGCTCCGACAGTAGCTCAGTGCGGCCTGGGCAGATTCCTTCATCACGTCACCCAGGTGGCCTGTGAGGATGAGCTTGCCCTTACCTTGAAGTACTGCCGTTTCAATGTGAAGTAGCTCACCGCCGACCTCTGTCCATGCCAGCCCAACCACCAAGCCTGGCTGCGCGCTGGTATCCAAATCAGTTTCAGGCAGATATTTTGGCGGCCCGAGGTATTTTTCTATGGTGTTGATGGAGATGGAATACGGCCCCTTCCCCCCTTCAGCAACTTTACGTGCTATTTTACGGCAAATTTTTCCCAGCTCACGTTCAAGGTTACGCACCCCAGCCTCATGGGTATAATTTCTGATCACCTTTTCAAGCATGGCGTCATTAAGTTTTATCTGACGAGGCTTGATACCGTTTTCTTCAATCTGACGTGGAAGCAAGTAACGCTGAGCAATAACCTTTTTCTCTTCCAGGGTGTAACCTGAAAGCTGAATAACCTCCATCCGGTCCAGCAATGGACGTGGAATGGTATCACTGCGGTTTGCCGTGGTAATGAACATTACCTTGGACAAATCAAATGGCAGGTTCATGTAATGATCTGAAAAAGTGAAATTCTGCTCAGGATCAAGGACCTCCAGCAAGGCAGAAGATGGATCACCCCGATAATCATCACCGATCTTATCAATCTCATCCATCATGAACACCGGATTGTTGGTGCCCACGGTTTTAAGCCCTTGTAAGATACGTCCTGGCAGTGCGCCTATATAGGTTCGACGATGCCCCCGAATCTCCGCCTCATCACGCATACCACCCAAAGATAAACGGTAAAACTTTCTATTCATGGCTTTGGCAATGGCTTGTCCAAGGGAGGTTTTTCCAACCCCTGGAGGACCAACAAAACAAATAATCGGCCCCTTGGTATCCTTGTTGAGCTTACGCACAGCCAGATATTCAAGGATCCGCTCCTTGATTTTATCAAGCCCGTAATGCCCTTCATCAAGCTGCTCTGCAGCAATTTTCAGATCCAGTCGGTCTTTGGAACCTTTCTTCCAGGGCAGATCAATAAACCAGTCCAGATAGGTACGCACGATGGTAGCTTCTGATGCATCCGGGTGCATCATCTCCAGCCGTTTAAGCTGTTTCTCCGCCTCTTTCCTGGCGTACTTGGGCATTTTTTTCTTTTGGAGGCTCTTGTGCAGTTCCTCAATTTCCTGGGAATAACTGTCTTCATCACCCAGTTCCCGCTTAAGGGCCTGGATTTGCTCACGCAGGAAGTACTCACGCTGGCTTTTGGACATTTCCTCCTTGGCATCGGACTGGATCTTGGCCTGTACTGTGGAGACCTCAAGCTCCTTAAGCAGCAATTCTGCCACAAGTTGCAGCCGTTCCACCGGCCCAATGGTTTCAAGAATCTGTTGGGATTCACCGATCTTTAACCGCAGATTTGAGCCCACTAAATCGGCTAATCGCCCAGGTTCCTCTATATTATTGATGATCATCATCAGATCAGAAGAAAGAATCCCTCGCAGCGACATGATCTTTTCGGTTTGCTCGCGCACGGTGCGCATCAGTGCCTCGGTCTCCACGGAGACATTCTCGGTTTCCGGTTCTTCAAGCAAATCGACCTTCACTTTGAAGTATGGGTCTTTTTGCTCAAATTCCCTGATCTGAGCCTTGGAAAGCGCCTGCACCAGCACCTTGAGCCGTCCATCAGGCAGCTTAAGGGTTCGCATAATCATGGAAACCATACCAACAGTATACAAATCTTTTTCTGTTGGCTCGTCTTTGGTCGCATCCTTCTGGGTGACCAGCATCAACAGCTTATTGCCGTTCACCGCTTCATTGACAGCCTCAACAGACCCTGGCCGTCCAACAAACAGTGGGATGATCATATAATTAAAAACCACCACATCACGCACGGCCATCATCGGCAATGATTCGGGTATTTCAAGGTCTTTGGGGCTTTCACCGAAATCATCCATACTGTGGGACAACGTATCGTCAAACTCCACTCTTTTCCTCCTGTTCTAACGCCTGTGGCAAATACACATAAATACAATTTCTCCAGCAAGGTAAACACAACCTTACCCTAAGTCAACCCACACCAGAGTAAGCTTAAAAACACGCTATACAGGGAAAAGAAAAAGTGCAACCAGGGGCAGCTTAAAGCAAAAATTACCTTGCTAAAAAGGTAAGCTCCCAATATAGAGACGTAAGTTTGAGTGATCTATTATTCTTCTTGCCCAAAAGGTTGTTATCATGCTGAGCCCTGCAGATTTATTTGATTTGGAAGACTTCCCGGAAAATGACATTTTCAGCAACTGTATTTACGCGTGGGATGCCCTCAAGCAGCTCAAGGAGTACACAGCCGAAAGAGCAGGTTCAGCATTCAACCACCGCTGTATCGCAGACGGAGTCCCTCTGGATTCCCCGTATATTTTACACCACGGCAGGATTCGTAACGCTCGCGAGTGCATCATTTCCTATGGTGATGCCACCAAAGGAAAACTGATTGTAACGGAAAATGGTCAGCCTTTAGAAGGTGCATCGGTAATCATGGCCGGTGCCACCATTGTGGGGAAACAGATATCCATTGGCAAGGGAGTGCTGATTGAGGCGGGCAGTTACATCAAGGAGCCCGCCATTATTGGAGATTACAGTGAAATTCGTCAAGGTGCATATATCAGAGGGTACTGCATTATTGGCAGGCGATGTGTCGTGGGCCACACTACCGAGGTCAAACACTCTATCTTTTTAAATGATGCCAAAGCAGGACATTTTGCCTACCTGGGTGACTCCATCCTTGGTAACAATGTGAACTTGGGAGCTGGAACCAAGTTTGCCAACCTGCGCTTTGTTCCTGGCAATGTCAATATACGGGTTGATGGAAAAAACATTGCCAGTGGTCTGAGAAAGATAGGTGCCATTCTGGGGGACAATGCGCAGACTGGGTGTAACTCAGTCACCAATCCTGGGACAATAATCGGCAAGAAATGTATGCTTATGCCAAATACAACGGCACCTTCCGGGTATCATCCTCCAGGCAGCCTGATAAAATAGGCAGGTTCTTTAAATCTGCAGACTCTTCATCGCCTCCGGCATACTCATAAAGTGCAAAAAAGAAGGCAAACAGGATTGCAATGGTGAAGTAGATGCGTAAGTACCTGTCCCAGGGAAGTTTGCCTGCACCTGTCATTTTCTTAAACACCACAGTGATGATGTAAGTAAAACCTATGGCATATGGCGCGGTCAGGAGTATCTGATAGAGTGTGCCGCTTGCTGTTGCCTGCATATCTGTACTTATTCGTAAATGAAAAAGCAGAAAGGCAATTGCCGTAAGTATAAACGTTATTTTTTCACGTAAGGAAGTCATGTCATTTTCAACAGCTTGTATTTTTCCGTACACCGTGCCGAACCTGGCACTTGTTTTCCCCCTTGTACATGTTTTCCCCTCAGTTGTCTACCTTCACCCGATTGAACATGACCCGACACTTGACCAGAAAATAACCGGCAGACTTGAAGAGGTATACAAAAATGAGCTACTCAAGCTTATTGCTCCTGCCCCTCTAAGAGAAGACAGAGACCGTTTTTTACATCTTATTCAAGACGTGGCCAGCAGGCGTGATGATTACCTCAACCAGCTTTCTGCCTTACGTCTTGCAGGATTACATACTCACCAGGAAGAGTCAATCACCACCATTAAAGGACAGGTACGTTCCCCAAAAGAGGAAGACAAAAACCGTGAGATTCTATGGCAGGCACGCCTGCTCCTCAAGCTGGGTGAGCTTTTTGACCAGGAACAACAGGAGATTGCTGCGCAGCTCTCTGAAATAGAAGCGAGGGAAGATGCACTGTTCAACGAGTTACGTAAGGAAGCAGATTCCTCTTTCTCACTAACCCAGGATATTTTTCAATCCCAGGGGGAAAGTGATAACCTCATGCCCCACAGGATTAAGGCGTGGTCACAATTCTATTGTCTTGGTGACCAGCACCTGACTAGCGAACTCTCTGTTTTTATTACAGATCAGACTGAAACTGTAACGCGCATCCGTGATGCTCAGGTAGAAGGTCTTGCGTTTGACCCAATGAAACATGTTTCCCTTGCCCTTCCAGGCTTAGACAGAGGGAGTAATGAAATTGACACGACCAGACTTCACGATCTCACTGCTGAGATAGATATTGAACGGCTCTGTTTAACCTTGCTTGACCCAAACAGTGCTTTACAACACTGTCAGGAACAAACAGCTGCCAGCCAGGCTCTTTTAGATGCACACTGTTCTAAAAGTATCCATAGTATGCGCTTAGACCTCTATCCAATTGAGCAAAAAAATGGGGCCCAGCTTTTTGGGTGTTCTTCTCCAGGACATCAGAAAACACCAGCTGCCACGAGTAAAACCAACCAGACCATCCTTGGCGTGTTAACGCCGTTGAAGAATACTGCAACCTAAGCCCTTCATAACCACATTCAATCCTCTCTTTTTACCTGCGCCAGAAATCAGGATGGAACATCACCATAAAGGGGATAAGCTCAAGCCTGCCCACCACCATATTGAGGATGCAAATGAGCTTGCTTGGGATCGTCAGGTTTCCGAAAGTTCCCATGGGGCCAATCTCTCCAAAGCCGGGACCAATATTGCCGATGGTTGCTGCTGCACCAACAAAACCGGTGGAAAAGCTCCCTTCAATCATGGTCACCAGCACTCCGGAAACAAAAAATAGCAACAGGTAGAAGAGGAGAAATCCGAGCATCTGGTAAGCAATGGAATCAGGTACGGTCTGGCGATCTATTTTTATTGGTACCACAGCTTTGGGATGAAGCGCCTGGACCACTTCCCTGAATAAGTACTTGCCCATAAACAGTACCCGCACCACCTTAATACCGCCTCCGGCAGAACCGGCACAGCCACCGACAAACATCACAATAAGCAGCAATGCTTGCGCCGGGACAGTCCATAAGGCAAAGTCTGCTGAGGAAAAGCCAGCGGTGGTAATGATAGATACCACCTGAAACAAACTGTCCCGGATACTTTCGGCCAAAGGTATCTTCTGGCCCAGCCACAACACCCCGGTAAGTATCGCGGCCACCCCAAGAATAATTCCACAATACAAACGAAACTCCTCACTGCGAACCAGGGATTTCGGCTTAAGCTGGATGAGAAATCGATACTGAAGGGCAAAGTTACTCCCGGCCAGAAACATAAAGGCAGTAATAATCCAGGTTACCGCACTGTTCTGGTATCCCATTATTGATTGCGGGTGGGGAGAGAAGCCTCCTGCAGCCATGGTGGTGAGCCCATTACAGACTGCATCGAAGACGGGTAACCCTACGCTATACAGGAGGATGATCTCCACCGTGGTGAGCAGCACATAAATAAACCAAAGCGCTTTGGCTGTGTTTGCGATCCTGGGGGTAATTTTCTCCTCAGTAGGCCCTGGTGCCTCTGCAAAAAACATCTGTCGTCCCACCACAGCAAACTGCGGCAGAATAGCAACAAACAAAACAATAATTCCCATGCCACCAAGCCACTGAGTGAGGCTGCGCCAGAAATAAAACGCTTTGGGATAGAGGGAGAAATCCAGCAGGATGGTTGCTCCGGTGGTGGTGATGCCGGAAACAGATTCAAAATACGCGTCAATGGGATGTAAACCGTAAAACAGATAGGGAAGAGCACCAATGGCAGCAGTTGTCACCCAGGTTAAGCTTACCAGCAAAAGTACTTGTGTGCGTTTGGCCTTTTCCACGCTGGACTGCCACCCGCCACGCCTGCGCAATCCATATCCGGCCACAATACTACAGACAGAAGCAACGCAAAAAGGGAGGATGGAACCAAAATCCTTATCAAGCAATGCAACGATAACAGGTGAGAGGATGATTACCCCAAATCCAATCAGGATATGCCCCAGTGCGGTGGCGGTAAGAGATGGTTTCATTATGCAAACACAGCCTTGATTTCTTCTGTCCGTTCAGGGATGGTGAAAATTTTGAGCATATCCCCAGAGCGAATCAGGGTATTGCCATTGGGAACAATAAGCCCTTTGCCACGCTGTACTGTGGCTATGATGGAATCCGGCGGCAGGGCAACATCTTTAACCAATCCATCTGAAAAGCGCTCTCCCGCCTGAATGCGGAGTACCTCACCTTTCCCCCCAGCGACCATAGCCAGGATATCAAGATCCTTAGCGTAAAGATGACTGAGTAATTCTTTAAGAGCAGATTCCTTGGGAGAGACCACCACATCGATTCCAACCCGTTCAAACAAGGTGGCCTTGTGAACACTTGAGCTTCGGGTAACCACCCGTTTTGCGCCAAGCTGCTTGACCAGCAAAGAACACAACAGGTTCTTTTCATCATTATTGGTTACGCAGACAACCACGTCTGCAGCACCCACATCCTCTTCTTCCAGCATTTCCAGATCAGTCCCATCACCGTTTAATACCAGGGTGCTCTTGAGCTTATCAGCAAGGAAAAGGCATCGCTGCTCGTCCTTTTCAATAATTTTAACTTTGATACCGGCTTGCTCCATCTGCGAGGCCAGGTAGTAGCCAACTTTTCCGCCCCCAATAATTGCAGCGGTTGTGATTTTCTGACTCACCTCAAAAAGATCAGCAGCCAGCAGGTCCAGTGCTTTTGCAGCGCCCATGAAAATAACCCGGTCTTCCACCTCGATCCTGGTATCACCGTTGGGAATAAAGAGTTCCTCGTCTCTGGTAATCCCCACAATCAGACAATTGGCAGGAAATGTATATTCCATGATGCGGACACCACAAAGAGCGCTGTCCTCTTTGATGCGATATTCAAACAGCTTCACCTGACCACCATCAAAATGCTCCACATCAATGGCATCGGGCACCACCACGATACGAAAAATATCCTGGGTAAGGAGGTGCTCCGGCCATATCACCGTATCGATGTCCTGATTGGTTTGGTAGCTATATTGATCTGGTGACATCAGAGTAGTATACATTTCCTCCCGGCTTACAAAACAGACCGTATCAATATCCACAATCTTTTTGACTGACCAGCACGCAATGATATTTGACTCATCCAACGCAGAACAGGCAACAAACAGCTCTGCATTGACCGAGGTTACCTGCTCAAGCGTCGCGACATCCGCACCATTGCCAACAATGTGCCTGATATCCAGATTCTGAAACTTATCCGGCAGCTCCGGACTGGGGTCCAAAAGGGTAATATCATGATCGGTAAACAGGTGGGAGGCAATCATATACGCTGTATCGGTTGCCCCGTAAATAAGTAGTCTCAAGCGCTACCTCATTTATCAGTTTAATGTTTCAAATACGATGTTTTGAGAAAACTACTCAGAAATCAAAGCTCCTACCAACAAAAAAGCAACGCAACTCAAAAGAGCTACGTTGCTTCAACACTCCATCTTATCTATTTTAGATCAACCTGCCCTCCCCTCGCACTCTTCGCGGTACGGATTGATGGTCATAACCGGGCAGCAGGCTGACTTAACCACCTTATCTGCTACGCTGCCAAACATGATTCGCTCCAGCCCTTTATACCCATGTGTTCCCATAACGATAAGCGTGGTTTGGGTTTGAGCTGCATAGGCAATGATCTCCTCAGCAACATCGCCAGAGAGCACTTTACCTGTCACATTTTTCACCCCAAAAGTTTCAAAACCTGCTTGCTGTTCCTCAATAAAGCTGGTCATCCGCTGCTGGGCCGACTCATACAGCTCATCCTCCAGGTTAGGCAGATTCACCGGTGGTACAAAAAAACCACTGTAATCTTCAAAGTTTTGTGCCACAAACACAAGGTTCAGTTCTGCACCAAAGGTGCCGGCCACATAAGCTGCTGAGCTTGCAATCTTGCCTGCATTGTCGGAAAAATCAATGGGCGTTAAAACACGTTTAATTTCCTGCATGTGTCACCTCCTGATTTTAAGTTACCCTCTCACCAACTCAGGTCTATCTCTTAAGAAATAATCATTTCTCTCTTTTTTTCTCCTTATATTATCGCATAGACGACAAGGAGAAACAAGACTTGACAGGAAAAACATTGACCCTCCATGTTGCAGAGAATATATTTCGGTTTCTTTTATCCCCTTTACCGGAGCATAGAATGGATTTTGTCCCCAAATGGATCGCTTGGGAAATTACCCGCCGCTGTAACTTAAAATGCGTCCACTGCCGCTCATCTTCTGAGCTGGAAGTGGATCATCACCCGGATTTTTCGTTTGCTGAAGCTCAACGGATTCTCAATGACATCCACAGCTACGCTAACCCTGTTGTTGTGCTCTCCGGTGGCGAACCATTGATTCGTGAAGACGTGTTTGATATTGCCACCCATGGTACTGAACTGGGCCTGCGGATGTGTCTGGCCACCAACGGGACTCTGGTTACCGAAGAAACCTGCAATAACATCAAGGCATCCGGGATTAAAATGGTGTCACTGAGCCTGGATGGCTCCACTGCAGCAGTACACGACGATTTCCGTAACCAGCAAGGGGCCTTTGATGGAACCATGCGTGCCATTGAACTTTTTAACAAACACGGGATCGATTTCCTTGTCAATTCCAGCTTTACCAAGAGAAATAAAGAGGAAGCACCTAAGATTTATGAACTGGTAAAATCGCTGGGAGCAACAGCCTGGTATCTGTTTATGATCGTTCCCACTGGCCGTGGGGAAGATATCATGGAAGAACTGATCCCGGAAGAAGAGTACGAGGATATTCTCAACTGGCATTATGATATGGAAAGTGACGAGTCTGACCTGCTGGTTCGTCCGACCTGTGCTCCCCAATATTACCGCATAGTGCTGCAGCGTTCTAAAAAAGAGGGCTCTACATTCAAACGACGAAGCCTTAAATTTTCCACTGGTGGAGCCAAAGGCTGCCTGGCCGGTCAGCTTATCTGCCTGATAGACGTGGATGAAAACGTCCTGCCGTGCAGTTATTTCCCACTTTCCGGCGGAAACCTGAAAGAACAGTCTTTTAAAGAGGTGTGGGAGACTTCAAAACTGCTGAAGGACATGCGAGACTTCAAGAGCTATAAAAGCAACTGTGGAAAATGTGAATATCTCAATGTCTGTGGTGGATGCAGGGCCAGAGCTTACGCTATCACCGGCGACTACATGGCGCAAGAGCCTTTCTGTCATTATCAGCCAAGAAGAATAAAGCAATAAACTCTAACTGAGTATATACAACTTCTAACTGAGTATATACAACTATGAATGATACCTTCTTAAAAGCGTGCCGAGGCGAAAAAATCCCTTACACCCCTGTCTGGTTCATGCGGCAGGCTGGTAGATACCTTCCTGAGTATCAGGCTGTTCGGGGCAAGGTGACTTTTCTTGAGCTGTGCAAAAACCCTGATCTGTGCACAGAAGTTACCCTGCAGCCCATTGACCTATTTGGTTTTGATGCTGCAATTCTTTTCTCCGATATCCTCATCCCCATGGAGGCCATGAACCTGAAGCTGGAGTTTCATGAGGGACGGGGACCGGTCTTCCCAGACCCGGTACGTACCCAGAAAGCAGTTGATAATTTGATTATTCCCGATCCTGATGAAGCTATGCCCTTTGTCATGGCAACCATCAGGTTACTGCTTAAAGAGTTAAACGTACCGCTCATAGGATTTTCCGGCGCGCCTTTTACTTTGGCGACGTACCTGATTGAAGGCGGTTCTTCCAAGGTGTTTTACGAGACCAAACGAATGATGTTTGCAGCTCCTGAGCTGTATGATGCTCTGCTGAGCAAAATCACCACATGCACCAGCCTGTATCTTCAGGCCCAGGCCAGAGCCGGAGCTCAGGCGTTGCAGATTTTTGATTCCTGGGCCGGGGTGCTGGCCCCTGGAGACTATGCTCGCTTTGCCCTGCCCTATGTGCAATCCATCATCAGTGAACTGCGTCAGGTAACCGACGTGCCCATCATTTACTTTGCAAACAACGGCTCCACCCTGATCAATCATACAGCTACTGCTGGTGCTGATGTGCTTGGCCTGGATTGGCGAATCAATATCAGGGACGCCATCGCCAAAGTGGGTGATCATGCCGTCCAGGGAAACCTTGATCCCATGGCGCTCTTTCTGCCCAAAGAAGAGCTTGAGCAGCGCATTAAGAACCTGCTCAAGGATGCGGAAGGCGCGCGAGGCCACATCTTTAATCTAGGTCATGGTATCCTCCCGCAAACCTCTCCGGACAAGGCACGGATAGCTGTTGAGGCGGTTCATAAATTCAGCGGCCAGTAACACCTGGTCACCACAATGAATATCCCATCCATTGCCCAATGTGCAGCATTGATGCAGCGGTATGGGATGTGGGAAAACATCCGCCACCATTCCCTGGTGGTTGCCAGGCTTGCCGACCAGATCGTCTCAGCACTGGCTCGGAACAGAAATGCCCTTCCAGTTGCTTCCCGAAAACTGGTTGTGGCCGGGGCTCTCCTCCACGACATTGCTAAAACCCAGTGTATTGAGCAGGGTGGCGATCATGCCAGGCTGGGTGCAGAGATATGCCGTAAACATGGCTACCCCGAGATAGCAGAAATCGTGGCAGAACATGTTATTCTGCAACAGTTTGACCCCAAACGGTACGTTCACGGTCACTTTACAGCCAAGGAAATTGTCTATTATGCCGACAAACGGGTTCGCCACCATGAGATCGTTCATCTTGACCAACGCTTGCAATACATTTTAGAGCGTTATGGGCAGGGTGACCCACGAAGAGAGGAGTTCATCACGAAAAACTTCAACATCTGTGTTGAGCTTGAAGGATACTTATTTAAATGGCTGGATTTTCCACCCCAGGACCTGGGTCGAACAAAATAACGTGAAAGAGTACCCCTATATAATCGAAAAAAAAGGACAAAAATTTATTTATCCACCAGGCTCCGTGGTATAGTAATGATAAGTTTGTCGATTTGGTTGCAACTATCACCCCTTTTTCAAGGGAAATCCCAACCAAAAACGTGAATAACTCACATTACCTTAGCTTATGGTTCTCTCACAGCTCATTTTAACAGGAGTCCAGATTATGACTCGCACACGCGCCCTCTTTTTCTCCTTGTGTACACTTTTTGTGCTCTCGTTTGTGGTCCCTTTTTCCAGCGCTGCAACCCTGCCGGCCAATATCCAATCCTCCGTTGAGCAGCAGGATAGCAGGTACCAGCGCATGGCTGATAACTTTTTTGTCATGTATGACCCATCCACTGCCATGGACGTGCCCTATAAAAATACAGGACTAACCCGTATTGAAGCGCAAAAAGAAATACTGGAGAAGAGTAACGCTACCTTACCCGAACTGGGCTGGCAGGCTGGTCTCTACCCACACTGGAAAGGCGGTTTATGGCTCCACGGATCCCCCATGGCATTCAAGCCCTATTACCCCACCCACCGTTATGACAATCAGGCGTTCGACGCTGCCATCCAAGAACTCCCTGTTCGTCCCCAAAGCCCCCCTATGCTCCAGACCGGTTTAATGAAGCTTGAGCATCTGCTTGGGCTGCCTGGACTTACCGAGGTATTCATTTTTTCTGACGGGCAAGATTCAACCTTTGAACCCCTTGAGCCCATGCCGCTGGAACAGGCGAAAAAGCTTGATAAAATGTTTAATATTTGCTTCACCATTATAAGTAGTGCCACAGAGCCCGAAGGACAACAGCTGTTGAACCAGATAGGCTCCATTAACAGCTGTTCCCAGGTAATCGATTTTGATACGGTGTATGACAATCCTGAGCACCTGTTTGGCAAACTGTACATGGATGCTGACAACACCTTCAAAAATATCCTGTTCGATTTTGATAAATCCAACGTCAAGCCGAAATATCATAAAGAGCTGAATACACTTGGGCAATTTCTTACTGATCATCCAGCTGCTTATGTGGTGCTCTCAGGCTTTACCGACAGCATTGGCACAGAAATCTATAATATTGGCCTTTCCAAGCGCAGGGCTCAAAGCGTACAGCGTTATCTCCAGCAAAGGTTTAACTTAAGTAAAAATAGAATCCTGCTGTACTGGTACGGCTATGCCAATCCGGTGGCATCCAATGCAACCAGGGAAGGTCGTCAGCTTAACCGCAGGGTAACGATTACCTTACGAAAAAAATAAGCTCTTCATTCTTCCACAAACAGGTAACCTCAAGTTTCAGGGTAAACCATGTATCTTCAATTTAACGGTGCAACAAAAAACGTTACAGGCTCCTGCCATTTTTTTCAGTGCGGTGAAAAGCAGTTCCTTATTGATTGCGGCCTCTACCAGGGTGGCAGAGAGCTGGAGGAAGAGAATCGTAAGGATTTTGGCTTTGATCCAGCCGCTATTGATTTCCTGCTCCTGACCCATAGCCATCTGGATCACTGTGGCCGAATCCCGCTCCTGGTGAAAAAAGGGTTTAAGGGAAAAATTGTGACCACAGCTGCCTCACGGGAGCTGGCCAAACTGGTAATGCTTGATTCTGCCCGCATCCAGGAGGAAGAGGCCCGGTACAAAAATTACAAGAACAACAAACGAAAAAAAATCAAGGAGCCCATTGTTCCTCTCTATGATATGGTGGACGCTCTGGCCAGCCTGGATTACTTCATGGATATCCCCTCCTTTGAAACGCCGGTCAGACTGTGCCCTGAGGTGCAGGTAACGTTTTACGATTCCGGCCATATTCTGGGCTCTGCTTCAATTTTGGTGGAAGCGGAACACAGCGGACACACAAAACGGATAGTATTTTCCGGTGATATTGGCTATGACGGACGGGCCATTCTTCCAGATCCGGCAATCCCCCCAGATACAGATATCGTGGTAATGGAGACCACGTACGGAGACCGGCTCCATAAGCAGCTGGAGCCATCAATAGAAGAACTGTATGCAGCCATCAACAAGACCATTGCTCGGGGCGGGAACGTCCTTATCCCAAGCTTTGCTTTGGAACGGAGCCAGGAAATTCTCTATTATCTGCGAGAAGGGATAGAACACAAGAAGTTGCCTGAAAACCTGCCCGTGTATCTCGACTCCCCCATGGCCATCTCTGCCACCCAGATTTTCCGGCGCCATCCAGAGTGCTTTGATGAGGAAACCTGGGCAGTGCTCAACTCTGGCAAGGATCCGTTTGAGCTGCCCAACCTGCACTTTTCCCGTGATACAGCAGATTCCATAGCCTTAAAACAGGCACGGGGCACGGTGATTATTGCCGGTTCCGGCATGTGTACTGCCGGAAGAATTCGCCATCATCTGCGCCATAACCTGTGGCGTAAAGAAGCTGCAGTGGTCTTTGTGGGATATGCAGGAGTGGGCACCACAGCACGTCGTATTATTGACGGAGAGAATCCGGTGCGGATTTTCAGAGAAGAAATTGATGTGAACGCTGATATTTACACAATCGGTGGATTCTCAGCCCATGCCGACCAGCAGGAGCTTTTACGCTGGCACAGCAGAACAGGCAAACCGGAAAAAACCTTTCTGGTCCACGGGGAAGAAAAATCCATGGAGGTTTTTTCCACCCTGCTCACCGAAACCGAGGTTATTCTTCCTGAACCCCTGGATCGATTTGACCTCCTGTAGAGAATAACACCATATCATCAGCAAGGGGCAGGCGGAAAATCACAGCCGTGTTCAACTAGAAGGTTAATATCTGTAACATTTCAGGGGCGATATCCCGTGTCCATTCAATGATAACGTCTATATCTTCTGGTTCCAGTGCCAAAACCTGGCATGCGTCATACTCAATTGTAGCACGATAATCCAACCCATCCTGCAGTTCATCTTGAAGAACATCAGAGGCGAGCCTGGTTGCCATGTGCAGGACACAACAATCCTGCTGGTACCCCATGGCAAGAATCGGTTCATGCTGAAAGCGGATCGGCTCTATAATTTCTGCTGGAAGATTCCATTCGTCAAGCAATGCTCCACTGACTTTTGCCAAGGAATAACCGAGAACCTCTTTTTCACGTTGCCAGGGGTACTGGTTTTTCATCTTGTACCCAACGGCACTCATGGCAATCTCGGGATGAGACCTTATGATTGCCAGCACACCTATATCACAGAGCAATCCAGAAATAAAAGCCGTGTCACTCTGTAACCTGTGATGATGGACAATGCACTGGGCGAGAATTCCTGTATACACTGCACGTTTCCACAGGGTTTTCATCTCAAGAGAACTGCCCCCAGCCGCTCGTATGATTGAGGCTGCTGCGGTACCCAGCGACAACTTATACAAACTTTGCGTCCCTATCAGGGTAATAGCTTGGGAAACCGACGATATCTGCCGGGGAAAACTGTACAGGGAGCTATTAACAATTTTAAGGAGCCTGGCGGTCAGAGCAGGGTCTTTTCCTATCAGATCGGCTATATCATTGGCTGAACTCTCATCTGAATCGACCAAATGCTTAAGCTGTAAACAAATATCAGGCAGGGAGAGTAAGGTTCCTGCCTCTGCTACGATGTCTGAAATTCTTACGTGATGGGTCAAGGTAACTACCAGTTTTTTTCGAGATAAAAAGGGCGATAATCGGCATCAAAATTACATACGGTTTCAGGAGAGTTACTTCCCCCACCCGAAACATTTCCTTACAAAACCCATTATATGGATTGAAAAGCTACAATGTCAAACCCAGTTGAGTATCTGATGCAGGAACGTACCCCTCATGTTAAAGAGTCATCCATCAATCGCAGGAGCCAGATCTGGAACTTGCTCCCATGCGTCACTACTCTGTAACGGGTTCGGCGACCTTTTCCCCTTTTTCCGTACTGGTGTCCATCAGCTCAGCAGTTTTTTCCTTTCCAGCCTCCCAAGCTTTTCCCGCAGCTTCCTTCGTATTCTCCAAGGCATTGCTGCTTATCCTCTTCGTTTTGTTCCATAACTTACCGGATTTCTGCTTTGCTTTCTCCCAAACTGTAGCGCTGGCCTCTTTGGTTTTTTCCCACCCCTTACTGCTCATTTCTTTGGTTTTATCCCATCCTTCACTGCCTGCTCCCGTACTTTTTTCCACGACCCTGGCAGAACCTTGTTTGGTTTTATCCCAAACCTCTGAGCTGGTTTCCTTTGTCTTATCCCAGGCCTCACCACTGACTTGTTTGGCTTTATCCCATCCCTTTTGGGCAGAATCACCGGCGGCTTCAGCTACTGCAACAGCAGCCTCTTTCATTTCCTTTCCAGCTTTATCCCACTTATCAGCTTCTTCTGCCCCTTGGGTTGCACCGACAATTACTGCATGGACAATTATGCCAACAATCAACCCGCCTGGTATCAATTTTCTTGTTAAAAACATACCATACTCCTTTACTTTTTTAATTAAGGTATCCAGTAGTAGTAATCTCTTGCTCCCTGAAAGCAACCAACATAAAAAAAAATGGAACTCTTCACCGGCGTGTCCCCCTTTTGTTTTACGTACCTCAAATCTGTAAACAGGTACCCAAACAATGATTTTGGGGATATGAACTGCCTAGATGCAGATGGACCAGTCCCCCTGCCGCAACCCCAGCCCCGCAGTGTGGCAGTTTGTTTAAATTACAACAAATCATTGGACATTACCGGTATACTTTAAGTATATTATCAGATCTATTTAAGAATTATTATCAACGTAGATTTCGGTTCCTCTTTTACCAAAATACTCTTTTATGAAGAACAAACAATTACTCTTAGCCTTGGCTGGTGTTCTCTTTATTTTGTTGGGGAAACAGTCGGCGTTTTCCGCATTACCCACTCCACAAGTATGGACTCCGCCGGAAGCGGTGCAGTTTGCCCTTAAACACAGCCCCGATGCCAAGGCTGCCCAGTTACGCATTGAGGCTGCTCAAGCGCAAATTCAGCAAGCCAGGTCAGCATTTTACCCCCAACTGGGGCTGGTTGGAGAATACACCAGGACGAATAATCCGATGTATTCCTTTGGCAATATCCTTAACCAGGGTCAGTTCAACAACAGCATGGATTTTAATGATCCAGGCACCTCGGACAGCCTCCAACTCAAAGCCCTGCTCCAGTACCGATTCTATAATGGCGGCAGCGATCAGGCAGGGCTTGAAATGGCAGCGGCAAACAAGCAGGCCTCTGAGCTTACCCACCAGGCAATCCGCTCAGCGCTCGGGTATGAAGTTATCCGGGCCTTTTATACCATTGTTCAGGCTGAGGAAACGGTACAGGCCAGGGAGTCAGCGGTTGCTTCTCTGAAGGCTTCCCTTAATGTTGCCCAGGCTCGTTTCAACGAAGGGGATCTGCTTAAAAATGAGGTTGTTAATCTTAAGGTACAACATGCTCTTGCTCGGGAAAACCTCATCCAGGCACAGCATGGGCTTGCCCTGGCTCAACGCGGCTTTCTGAAGGTGCTAGGACTCTCTGAAGGTGTGGTGGCAATTGATCCTGGTGGCAATGCTTCTCAGCCTGTACCCGAACAACCAGAATTGAGCAATCGGGCTGAAATAAAGGCCATGCAGTCAGCAATACAGGCCCTTGAAGCTGGTGTACGTAAAGCACAGGCTGGAAACTATCCCACTGCTGAAGCCTTTGGTTCTTACCTGGTGGAACAGGGGTTTGAGCTTGATGAAGGTTCGGGAAACTCATGGATGGCTGGAATGCGGGTCAACTACACGTTGTTCAATGGTAACCGTACCCAGGCTGAGATTACACACGCGAAGTTACAGCTGGCAGAAGCACGGGAAAAATTAAGGAAGCTGGAACTGGCGTTTAACTATGAGATTGAACAGGCGACCCTGGGACTTGAACAGGCTGAAAAACGAGTCCAGGTAACCTCCCAGATGGTTGAATCTGCGATGGAATCTGCCAGACTTTCCCGGGCCAGATTTAAAGAAGGCTTGCTCCTTTCCTCTGAATTGATTGACACAGAAAACAGACTCACCGACGCCCAGCTGCGCCATGCTCTTGCCAATGCTGAACGTCACATTGCTGTGGCTGATCTACGTCGTGCAGCAGGCCTTGGCCAATACCCACAGCAGTAATTATTTCTCATTTCACTCAAATACAAGACCTTTCCATGAGACATTCCACACTGTTTACCATTTTCTTGCTGGTGTTTACCTCTTGTTTTTCCCAGTACCTGCGTGCCGAAGAAGCAAAAATCACCACCGCTCCGGTTACCGTTACCACGGCTCAGGCAAAACTCCAATCCGTCCCGGCGCTGATTGAGGTAGTCGGTACCATTCAGGCTGTGGAACGGGCCACCATCGCAGCCAAGGTTACCGGTGTCATAACAAAGCTGCCGGTGGTACTGGGCTCACGGGTCAAGAAGGCAGATCTGCTGGTAGTCATCAGCGCTGATGAGCTTAAGGCACAACTCAGCCAGGCTGAAGCCCAGTTAAGGCAGGCAAAACGGAACCTGGATCGGGAGAAAAAACTGCTCAAAAAAAATGCGACCACTGCAGAGACGGTCAAGTCCATGCAGGATGGGTATAATGTAGCCTGGGCTGCGTACCAGGAAGTAAAAACCATGCTTGGCTACGCCACCATTACCGCTCCTTTTGATGGGGTGATCACTAAAAAATCGGTTCATCCGGGTGACCTGGCCACCCCGGGAGCAACGTTGCTCCAGATCGAAAATGACAAGCACCTCCAGGTGATTACTGCAGTGCCGGAAAGTTTACTCCTCACCATAAAGCCTGGCGATACGCTTGAGTTCACGGTCCCCGCTACCAGGGTCGCGGCCCAGGGAGTGGTCGCAGAGATTGCACCGTCTGCAGACCCCACCTCCCGCACCGCTCCGGTAACCCTGGATATTCAGGCCAACCCAAACCTGCGTAGCGGTCAGTTTGCCCGGGTACTTTTACCTGGGAAGGCCAGTCAAAGCCTGTTTGTCCCCCAAAAGGCCGTGATCACCCGTGGACAAATGGAGCTGATCTTTGTTGCTGAAAATAATACAGCTAAGCTTCGCTTGGTCCGCACCGGTATGGAACATGGAGAGATGGTCGAAATCCTAAGTGGGTTGCAACCGGGAGCCCAGGTGATCACCAGCGATACCCACCAGTTGGTGAGCGGCCAACCCATCAAACGAGCTGAATAGGGAGCCAATGAAACCTCAACACACTACCCAGTTAGGTTTTGCCGGTCGCCTGGCTGCCACGTTCATCGATTCCAAACTGACCATCATTGGCATCGCAGCCTCGCTCATGCTGGGCATGCTGGCTCTTACCTTTCTCCCCAGAGAAGAAGAGCCGCAGATAAAGGTTCCCATGATTGATGTCATGGTATCTATGCCCGGTGCCAGTGCCAAGGAAGTGGAGCAACGTACCTCCATCCCCATGGAAAAGCTCCTCTACGAGCTGCCAGGAGTGGAATACATCTATTCGACCTCCATGCCAGGACAGTCCCTGCTGGTGGTTCGCTTCTATGTTGGACAAAATCTGGAAGATGCCATTGTACGCCTCAACCAGAAACTCCAGACCAACTTTGATCGTATTCCCCACGGTGTATCCAGGCCGCTGATCAAGCCGCATACCATTGATGATGTCCCCATCCTTGCGCTGACCTTTCACTCCAGTGCCTATGATCATTATACGCTGCGCAGGCTTGCAGCCGAGGTGGATGACGGAGTGAA
The DNA here is from genome assembly GCA_002746685.1 of Desulfobulbus propionicus. GTDB lineage: Bacteria > Desulfobacterota > Desulfobulbia > Desulfobulbales > Desulfobulbaceae > Desulfogranum > Desulfogranum propionicus_C. The sequence continues at coordinate 26,096 of PDQK01000010.1, forward strand.
AAGTATCCACGAGGTGGCGGAAACCACCCTGATTGGTGGAACCAGACGTCAGGTGCGGATACTGTTTGATCCACTGCTGCTTGCGGCCAGAAACATCACCCCGTTTGAGCTTACAGCACACCTCAGGCAGGCCAACCTCCAGCGTTTTTCTGGGACACTCCAGGCAATGGACAATGAGGTGCTCCTCCAGACCGGCACCTTTCTCCAATCTGCTGAAGATATTGGCCGGATTGTGATTGGCGTCTATGGAGGCAAGCCGGTGTATCTTGATGAGGTGGCCCAAATCATTGATGGCCCCGAAGAACCTCGCTCGTATGTTCTTTATGGCGACAGCAACGGGTCGGAAGTAGAAGCTGCAGTAACCTTATCGGTGGCCAAACGGCCCGGTGCCAATGCAGTGGATGTGGTTGAGACGGTGCTAAAAAAGGTGGAAAGTTACAAGGGCACCCTTATTCCCGACAATGTCCAGGTTACCGTTACCCGTGACTACGGTGAGACAGCATCAGAAAAGTCCAACGAACTGCTGCTTCACATGGGAATAGCCGTGTTCGGGGTTGCAATACTCATCCTGTTTTTTCTGGGTTGGCGGGAATCCATCATTGTTATGCTGGCGATTCCTTCCACACTCTCCCTCACCCTGCTGCTTTTTTATCTCTATGGCTACACCCTGAATCGGATCACCCTCTTTGCGTTGATCTTTTCCATCGGTATTCTGGTGGATGACGCCATCGTGGTGGTTGAAAATATCGTTCGTCACCTCAGACTCCCTGACAGCAAGGAAAAATCGTTTAAGGATATTGCCATTGCAGCGGTGGTTGAGGTGGGCAACCCCACCATCCTGGCAACCTGGGCTGTTATTGCAGCAATTCTGCCCATGGCCTTTGTTGGCGGATTGATGGGGCCGTATATGCGGCCTATTCCCATTGGCGCTTCGGCAGCCATGATCTTTTCACTGATCATCGCGTTCACGGTCACGCCATGGGCATCCATCCGGATGCTCAAACGCTCTCCAACAAGCGCAGCTAAAGGCCATGATCCAGATCACGCACCGGATGATTTTTTCACCCGACTCTACCATAAAATCATGGATCCACTGCTTGCAAGCATGGGTGCAAGGCTGCTCTTCTTTACCTGCATCATAGCCCTGCTGCTGGGTTCCTGCTTCATGGTCTATATCGGGATGGTCAAGGTTAAGATGCTCCCCTTTGATAACAAGTCCGAGTTTCAGATCATCCTCAACATGCCGGAAGGTGGCACTCTGGAACATACCACTCAGGTGGCTCTTGAAATGGCAGAAACCATCCGCCATGAACCGGAAGTAGTGAATTTTCAGGTCTATGCGGGTACGGCATCACCCTATAATTTTAATGGACTTGTACGCCATTACTTCATGCGCTCCGGCCCTACAGTGGCTGATATTCAGATCAATCTGAAGCCCAAGCATGACCGCGACAAGCAGAGCCATGCCATTGCCAAACGCATTCGCCCGGCAGTGGCAGCAATCGCAGCAAAATATGGTGCTGCTGTGGCTGTGGCAGAGGTTCCTCCCGGCCCACCGGTGCTGCAGACGCTGGTAGCTGAAATTTATGGGCCAACCGCAGAAGACCGCACCCGTCTTGCCAGTGCTGTAAAGGCGATTTTTCAGCAAACCGATGGGGTGGTGGACATCGACTGGTACAGGGAAAAGGAACGGAGTAAAATCATCATCAAGGTGGACAAGGAAAAGGCGGCACTCCACGGCATTTCAGAAGCAGATATCACTGAGGCGGTGCAGATGGGGTTAGGGGGTGCATCAACAGACCTGTTTCACCAGCCACGGGATAAAGAAGAGATCAACATCGTGCTCCAGCTTGCAAAAGCACAACGGGCAAGGGTGGACAGCCTGCTGAATATCGCGCTTCGCCCTGCAACACATCCGCAGGCAACACTCATTCCCCTGCGAGAGCTGGTCACCCTTTATGAAGAACCCATTGATCAACCGATTTACCGCAAAAATCTCCGCCCGCTTATTTATGTAACCGGTGATGTTGCCGGTTCTGCTGAAAGCCCTGTGTATCCGATCCTGAAGATGAACGGGCTGCTCAAAAAACTCAAGGCTGGCGAATATGGCGGCCAGGAAGGTAACATCAAGCTCTATAATTTGCAGCAGCCCTTTACCACCAGTGAGCCTGCCATGAAATGGGACGGTGAGTGGCATATAACCCTGGAGGTATTCCGAGACCTGGGACTGGCCTTTTGTGTGGTCATGGTTTTAATCTATATGCTCATGGTGGGCTGGTTTAAGGATTACGTCACTCCGCTGGTGGTCATGGCAGCGATCCCCTTTTCCCTGATCGGCATTTTACCTGCCCACTGGGGACTTGGAGCCTTTTTTACGGCCACTTCCATGATCGGTTTTATGGCTGGCGCTGGAATTGTGGTGCGCAATTCAATTATTCTGGTAGATTTTATCCAGCTTCGGGTCAATCATGGATTGCCTCTTGCTGAGGCGGTGGTGGAAGCCGGAGCGATTCGCTTTCGCCCCATGCTCCTCACTGCCTTGGCTGTGGTGGTTGGGGCATCGGTAATTCTAGCTGACCCTATTTTCCAGGGCCTGGCTATTTCTCTGATGTTCGGGGAGATTGCCTCGCTGTTGATCAGTCGCATGGCAGTACCTGTACTGTATTACATGGTAAAATCAAAAACCTTATAAAGCGTTGCAGGCAAAGCTATGTTTGGGATAGAAAATTACTTTTGCTTTCTGGCAGCCGGAATCCTGTTTAGCCTGACGCCTGGGCCAGACCTCTTTTACATTATCAGCCGCAGTATCAGTCAGGGCACTCAAGCCGGTGTGCTGTCAGTACTGGGGGTGTCTACCGGGGCCATTGGCCATACTCTGCTGGCGGCCTTTGGCTTATCTGTTATCCTCACCACCTCAGCCACCCTGTTTTTCATCGTAAAAATTGCCGGAGCGTTTTACCTCACCTATCTGGGCATCATGCTGATTAAAAGCCCGGCAAGGGTGTCGGTGGAAACACACCCCAACGAGATAAACATTTCTTTGCGTAAAATTTACTTCCAAGGGGTTGTGACCAATCTCCTTAATCCTAAGGTAGCGCTGTTCTTTCTAGCTTTTCTTCCGCAGTTTGTACAAAGCGGCTCGGGTTATGGCCCGCTGCCCTTTCTTCTTCTCGGTGGTACTTATGTAGCCACCGGAGCTCTCTGTTGCTGCCTGCTGGCCTTTGGCGCGGGTAAAACCACCACCCTGTTACGCCGAAATGGCAGGGTACAAGCTTCCCTGCAAAAACTTACAGGCTTTCTTTTTATCGGTTTTGGTATTCAACTGGCCTTTGCCCATAGCTAACTTTACCGCTCACTCGTCATGGACATAACAATCCCATTTACTCAAATTGGCATTATCCATTCTTCCATTGATTCTCCTGAAAATGCCCCGATCCAGCCTAAAGGAGCTGCTGATATTGTGGGAGAAGCGGAAGTTTATCCCCAATTTGCAGCAGGATTACAGGATCTGGAAGGGTTCAGCCATATTTACCTGCTCTATCATTGCCATAAGGCCAAACGCATGGAACTTGTTGTCACGCCTTTTATGGATACTGTTGAGCGTGGCGTGTTTGCCACCCGCTCGCCACTACGGCCAAACCACATCGGGTTATCCATCGTTGAAGTCATCGGGGTTAAAGACAACATCGTCCATATCAAGGGGGTGGATATCATTGATCAAACCCCGCTGTTGGATATCAAACCCTATATTCATAATTTCGATGCTGTTTCCCAAAGCCGTTCCGGATGGATGGTAGCGGATGAAGCTGAGGTCTCAAAAAAGCGGTCTGATGATCGTTTTGTCTAAATCGATCTCCTGAAAAGTTACTCCTTCGAGGTTAACGTTCTTTCATGCTTTACAGCCGTTATCGCTCCACTTATCACAGAGTTCACCGCCGAGTGGAACGACTTATTATGGGTTTAATTTATTCTTATGTGTTCAATCTTGACCATTTTAAACAGGTCTGAAATGGCCATTTTAAATTGAGTATTAAAGGAGGTTTTTTTTAATATTTTTCTAGCATAATGATACATCATATATTCATTGACTAACTTTATATCAAGGTTGAGATGTTTTAAATATGCATTGATACTGTTGATATAAAAAAACATGGGGGCGCTCTTGTTTCCTGTCTTTCTCACATATCTGTTTGATATGCTCAAGGCTATTTTATTGTTACAGTCGAAAACGGCCTCTAACAAATTGAATTTATTTTTTATCTGAAGGAAGAACTTATCAATTTCTTCTGCTTTAAAATAATAAAAAACACCTGAAATAATGAGCAAAGTTGGGAGAGTTTTATCTTTTATATTTTTTGTCCATTTATCGACATCTAAAAAAGAACTTTCAATGTATATATCGTTTTCTTGTTCAGGAATAAGCCTTTTTCTTTCCGCGATAACAGGAGGTAAGTCAATTTCGTAAAAGGTTGCTGTTTGACTGTTAATTCTGTAATATGAGGTATCTAATCCTGCTCCTATATTGATTATATTGCATTTATTATGTTTTTTAATAAAGGTTTTTATCTCTACGTCCATATTGTAGTATCTTGAAGCCGATGCCAAATAATAATACTCATTATTTATTTCATTTGTATTATCTTGAGCTATTCTTTCTTCTAATTCGAGAGCCTTTGCATCAAAGAGTAGTTCCTGAAAATTTTTCGAGGTATATATGTTCCCTGCCAATGGGATATATAACGTATTGCTTACACTTTGTTTTTTAATCATCGCTTTATCCCCTATAAATTGTGTTCGATTTTTCAAGTCCCCCATAACTACGCATATACGCATAACCAGGCAGTCTGCGTGTAATGCTTTTACCTGAGGAAAATATTTATGTGGAAGACATTAATACGAGTGAATAAAAAGCTCACCATCGCCATCCCCATCATGCTTGTGGCAGGCTTTTTATTTGGCAGTGTTGTTGAACAAAGCTTTACGAAAAACCTGAAAAGCTTCATTATGCCTCTGACCTTTCTCATGGTCTATCCCATGATGGTCACCCTGAACATCAATCACCTGTTACAGGGACTCAAAAACGTAAAACTGCAGGTAGTCACCCAGCTGATCAATTTCACCGTCATTCCATTGATCGCTTACGTGCTCGGTCTCCTGTTTTTCCCTGATCAACCTTATCTGGCTCTGGGACTACTGCTTGCAGCCCTGCTGCCAACAAGCGGGATGACCATCTCCTGGACAGGTTTTGCCAAGGGCAACATGGGAGCAGCCATCAACATGACAATTATTGGCCTTACCTTAGGCTCACTTGCCACGCCTTTTTATGTTATGGCGCTGCTTGGTGCAAAGGTGGATGTCAACATAGTGATGGTAATGAAACAAATCCTGTATATCGTTTTCATTCCCATGGTACTTGGCATAGCAACCCGCCAGTATCTTTTGAAAAAATACTCCCAGCCGGTGTTTAAAAAGGATATCGCACCGCGGTTTCCAGCATTATCAACCATTGGGGTGCTGGGCATTGTATTTGTAGCCATGGCGCTGAAGGCAAAAACCATTGTAAGTGAGCCTTCTTTATTGCTGTCTATCTTTATCCCCTTGCTGATTATTTACGGACTCAACTTTACCCTTTCCACCCTTATCGCCAAATGTACGTTTAATCGGGGAGACGGGATCGCGCTGGTATATGGGACAGTAATGAGAAACCTCTCCATTGCGTTGGCCATCGCCATTAACGCCTTTGGCGAGGCAGGAGCCAATGCTGCTCTGGTTATTGCGGTTTCCTACATTATTCAGGTGCAATCAGCAGCTTGGTATGTGAAGTTTACAGACAACATATTTGGCCCAGCCGAAGCATAAAACAGGCACAGAGCAACTAAGGGAAGGTGAAGTTAACCTCATTTACTCCTGTTCCCTGACAGGTGGTGATAAGTGATGGCGGGTCGGCAAAGGTTTCCATATCCCCCCTGGTATCAACAACCAGCTGATAACGTCCCTCTGGAAGTCCGCTAAACCGGTACTCACCATTGGGACGGAAACTGACGGTCTCGCGATACTCCTGCAAATCATCAGGTCCAAACAGGTTGATAAAAAAGGCTGAGGCCAAATCTGCGTTAGGCCCTGAGCCTGTACCGGAAAGCGTACATTTACCTTCCACTACCCCTGGAGCAATGGTGACCTTTTTCTTGATGGTGTAGGTTCGTTCACCATCCACGCTTATCGCTGAAGCGCGCCACACAAGGTTACCCAGAGGATAAGGGCCCCCCAGATATTCACAGGTCTCCACCCCGTTGCACGTTGCCACCTCAACCCCATTGACCTGGATATTGATTGCTTCAATCCCGCTTGCATGAAATCCACTGACCACAAAACGGACGGTTTCCGTTTCAGTGGGCTCAAGGGGAATGGTTCTGCTGTTTAAAAGCGGACCACTTTTGGTGGAAGAAAACACTCTGGCCTTAAGGATCGAAGAAACTCCCATATTACCCGAGTTATCAACAGCTTGAGCCATATAGCTGACTGATCCCGCTTCAAGCATTTTCTCTTCGTACCAGCATTCGTCTTGCCCGGTGCAGGTTTTGATGATGTTCCCATCAGCAAATAGTGTTATTTCTGCCACATGTGTATCATCTTCAGCACGAACCCGGAGCCGTATAGTATCTCCCATGGTAAGCGAGAGCGACGAATCTGCCGCAATGCTGATCACGGGCGGTAAACTGTCCACCGTTTTCATGGCGTCATCCAGAGCAGCAACTGACGAGGTGGTGGAACACTCAAGCCGCACCCGTGTTCCAACACTTTGTAACCTGAGCTTGAAACGCTGGGCTTCCTCTCTGGATAAACGTTCTGCAATAGTAACCGGTAGAGATGCAATACCATCGTTGTGTACCCTGGGCTCCAAACCGGTGAGCATACGAATCATCCGTGCTGTTTGGGTCGTGCTTGTCCCCACGTCGGTCACCACAACGGAATACGCATCACAAGCCATTGAGGCCCCTGAAGGGGAAAGCAAGCCCCACAACAAAAACATGGCGCTTGACAATACGAACTGCCGGTATCTTTTATAGCTGTCAAATAACATTTACGTAACCAATCACGAAGTCTGTGTTTCAGTGTTATGCTCTACCTCTGCTCTTTTCGGGAAAAGCATAAGGTGTTCCCTGACTATCCAGCAAAAACAGGTGGATTCAAGCACCAGGGGGAAGAAAAAAATTGGGCTTCAAAAAAACCCAGGCCAAAGGAAAACGACGGTTGCCAAAATCCGGGCCCACCAGCTGCACTGAATACGCATTTAAACTCTGCTGTAAGGGAGCAAGATCAACCGTGGCATAGGTAAGGTTTCCAGTAAACCCTGAAAAGCCACACACATGGGTTTGCCCTTCTATGACCGTTGGCGTACCATAGGTCCTGCAGTTGATTGGCCTCATCTTATGCGCTAAACAGAGATCATCTTCACCAAGCAGGGGACACCGAATCCGCTGGGTAGCGGCATCTTTGTTCTTTTTCAGCATTTCCTCGTAAGCCACAGCGGCTGCAGTGGCCTGTTCCTGCTGACTCGCCAAAAGCCCAGGATTTCTTTTCAGATACGATGCCAGGTAACTCGCCTCGATAAAGGACACATCAAACACAGCGTGGCAGCAGTCGGCACACCCTGGCTTACACATAATTTCATCGGGATGCTGCTGGTAGATGGAGTCAATGGTCTTATCAACAAAATTATAAAGGGATTGCAGTTGCTTAAACATAAAGCATCTCCTTAAGCAGCCAGGCCGATCCCGGCCTCCCCTTGCTGATGTTTACCAGCCAGGGGCAGGTTGAAAATGTTTTCCAGCACTTCCCCCCGCAATGACTTTTCAAGGTATCCGGCAATACCTGCTGCAAGCGCACCTTTTTTATCAATGAGATCATTATACCCCATACACAGCTCATTTCATGAATTTCAAGGTCTTCTCCATCACCAGTCACAGAGCCTATCATCATCCACAATCATCAGCGTGGCAACCAGTTTCTTCGCTGACCATGCGGAGTGCTTGTGCAAATCTGCAGTGCCCGGGATCAGTGACAAAGATATTCCTATACCTGTCCAGTACAGATATGGTACAGATGTTCCTGGTTTGAGCAAACAGCCCCTACAGTATTCATACAGACAACTCGTTACCTGCAAAATCCATGAAACAGTACGATGCTTATCTTTTTGATGCCGATGGTACCCTTTTTGACACCGTTGAGCTTATCTACACCTGCTTTACTTATGTGGCACGGAAATATATTGGCAGTGCTATTGATAGAGCAACAGTCATTAATGGTATTGGCCTGCCCTTGCAGGATCAACTCATCACCCACCTGGGAGAAGAACACGATATACAACAGCTGCTTAGTGATTATCTGAACTATCAGCTCTCTGTCATAGACGATGGTATTCAGCTCTTCCCTGGAGTGATGCGAACTCTGGAGCATCTGAAAAAAGGCAACAAAAAACTTGCCATCGTAACCTCAAGAAGACGTATCAGCCTTGAGCGTCTGTTGAACGCTACAAATACTGCCCAATATTTTGATGTGGTGGTGAGCCCGGAAGATACAGATAAACATAAGCCAGACCCTGAACCGGTACTCAAGGCCATGTCGCTACTGAGCACTCCCCCGTCAAGAACAGTTTTTATCGGCGATGCCAAATATGATATCTGCAGCGGCGCAAGCGCTGGTATTGATACTGTCTTTGTTGGCTGGAGTCATATCCAGGTGGATACCCTTCCGGTTACCCCCACCTGGGTTATCGACTCCTTTGATGAGTTACTCCTGAGGTAGCTATTCCTCCTCACTGTTGAGTATATCCATCAACTCTTCCTGAAACTCCTCGTCCTCAGTCAGCTTCATTGCAATGGCATCGCATATTGCTCCTGCCAGCCCTGCCTTATCTACAGTAGCAACTTCAACCGCAACTTCGCCCTCATCATCGATGGTGAGCACCAGTGCAGCTTGATTTGCTTTTAATGTCATTTCCATAACATAACTCCGTCGTTTACTCATCGGTTACGGAAGTAGTCGTCCCACTTTTTGGACCACTCCCCTGTTTCACCTTGTTATCTTTTCTTATTAAAAAAAACATTTAGGTACAAATTACCGCAAAACAACATGCAAAACAACTGTATAATCAAAATGTTAGCATGTTAAAGCCTGTCTCAGCACTCAGTCAACACCATCCAATTACACCCCAGTGAACAGCGAGCCCTTTACTGTCCAACAGTCTTGTCTTTACAGGTAACTGCTGGTAAAGTTTACTTGCCTACTTTTCGTTTTTTCCTTCCTTCTTATGGTGGATAATCATGAAATCTGTTCAGCAAACACTTAAAAAAGCTCTTGAAATCACCTCAGGTTGTACTGAACCAGCTGCCATCGCATATTGTGCAAGCTTTGCAGGCAAATATCTTGACGAGCCAGTAGAAGAAATCCTGCTCACAATTGATCAGCGTACATATAAAAATGCATTTGCAGCGGGTATTCCTCATGCTGGTGATCGTAAGGGAACGGAATGGGCCTTAGTGCTGGGTTTTGTGACAGCCAGTCCTGAAAAACGGCTTTCACTGTTTACCCAACTTACTCCAGAGCTGCTTACCCAGGCTGATACACTCCATGATAAAAAGAGTATAACTGTTACACTCAAAGACATGGAAGGGCTTCTTATCGATATTCAAGCTAAAGGAGCTACGCATTCAGTACATAGCGTGCTTAAAGGAGGCCATACACGAGTTCACCATTTAAGCAAAAATGGAGTAGATATCCAACTCGGCGATCTCATCGATCGTGCTACTGATGAAAGTTATTTTACTTTCAGTCCTGATTGCTTTGAGGTGCAGAACTGGCCTGATATGATCGAGTCCTTATATAACGATGCTGAAATGCAGGAATTGGTTCGCCAGGGAATCGCTTATAATATGGCCGCTGCACTGCATGGTCAACAATATATACCACAGCTCGGCAACGACGCTGAACACCTTGTCATGGGGGCGATCTATTCCAGGATGAATGGTGACCCTATTCCAGTGATGAGTTGTGCCGGTTCTGGCAACAAGGGCCTGACGTCTTTCATCCCGGTGGTCACCTTCTCCAGAAATAAGCAACGCGGGGAAGAGGCTGAGATAAAAGCAGTGCTTGTTGCCGTGTTACTCACCACCCTGATCACCTCCCGTTTTGGCGAAGTCTCCTCTGTGTGTGGCGCTCAATATGCTGCAGGTGCAGGCATCATTGGCGGTATCCTCTACCTGCGAGATGAGATGCATCTCTTTGAAGGAGCCTATAATAACTTTGTTTCTGCAACCAGTGGTGGTTTTTGTGATGGAGCAAAGGGCAGCTGCTCCATGCGTGGTTCAACAGCCGTTTCGGGAGCACTCAATGCTATTCAACATGCAGAGGCAGGATTTATTGTTTCAGCACGGGATGGCTTTCTTGGACAAACCTTTCTTGAAACCTTGGATAACCTGCAAAAGTACAATCCCCTTATTGCCAGGTTTGAACTTGAAACCATTAAAATCCTGAAAGACAAGTAACCGCAATAGCCCTGCTCATTTCCCATGTCTTTAATGAAAATCGCTCAACTCATGATCTGTTCATGTATTCCCTGGATCACCTTGCTTTGGTATTGCCTGCTCCCAGGCACAGCCCAAGCAAATCTCACGCATCCTCAGCAAACACTGCTGCCTGAAGACATTGAACATATCGTAGAGCAACTCTATCAAGAAAATAATTACAGCCCACTGTGGCTCACGGAAAAAGGGATAAAACCCCAGGCAAGAGTAATCGTTGATGTCCTGACCAATTCCTACCAGGAAGGGCTCAATCCAGAAGATTACCTGCTCTCTGTAATACTTCAACACTGGAACCACTATGACACCAAGGGAAGAGCCTATCTTGACCTCCTGCTCACCAAGGGGCTGGCTCGCTACATTGCAGATATCCAGGGTGGCCGTATCAACCCCTGCATGCTTGACCCAGAACTCTTTGCCGCTGCTCGTCATCCCGGCACAAGCACTTTAACGCTGCTTAAATACAGCGTTGGGGCACAGGACCTGGCAGGGTATCTGAAAAATCTCTTGCCTTCACATAAGGATTACATCCTCCTTAAGGAGACCCTCAAAAAATACCGTGAAATCGCTGCGACAACCCCTTGGGGAGTGATTCCTGATGGAGCAACACTCCGGCCGGGAATGATTGATCGGCGAGTACCGCTGATTATCAAGCGGTTGCACGCCACTGGTGATCTTGCTTCAACCGGTTTTAGCGGTCAACGCTACGATGGTGCTGCGGTTGCAGGGGTACAGCATTTTCAAACCAGGTTTGGCCTGAAACCAGATGGTATAATTGGCAGCAAAACCTTGAAAGCCATGAACCGGCCAGTGGAGGAACTCACCCGGCAAATCCTGATCAACATGGAACGTTGGCGCTGGCTCCCCCACCACTTACTTGGACGTCAAATTCTGGTTAACATTGCAGGATACAAGCTACGCGTACTTGAAGGTGAGCAAACCGCACTTGAAATGCCGGTCATTGTCGGCCAGATTTACCATAAAACGCCGATATTCAGCGATGAGATGCAGCATATAGTGATCAACCCGTACTGGAATATACCGCTTAGCATCGCAACGTACGAAACCCTTCCCAACCAGATAGATGATCCCAATTATCTCACGGACAATCAGATCAAAGTGTTTGAAGGCTGGGATCATAACAGTGAGCCCATTGAACCGGAAGCTATAGACTGGGCCAGCCTTGGTGAAGGCATCAGAAAATATCGTTTCCGCCAGGAGCCAGGCCCGCAAAACGCTTTGGGTCGATTCAAATTCATCTTTCCCAATAAACATAGCGTGTATCTCCACGATACATCAGCCCATTACCTCTTCAACAGCAACAGCAGAGCCTTCAGCCACGGCTGTATCCGGGTCAGTGAGCCAGCTAAACTTGCCCACTACCTGCTCAAAGATAATCTCAAGCCCTGGGATGAAGCAGCCATCGCCGATCAGCTTGAAAGTGGCGAGCGAAAAGTTGTGCTGCTCAATGACCCCGTTCCTGTGCATATCCTTTACAGAACCGTTGATGTGGATCATGAAACAAAAGAGGTCTTCTTTTATCCCGATATCTACGGGCGAGATGCACAGTTACTCAGCAGCTTTTTTACCAGCGAAAACCACAGTATCTGTCTCTACCCTCCCATCAAATAACTACCGGCAAATCCGGTTGGTTAGCAGCTCTTCTAAGGGAAAAACATCACTGGGGAATATCTCTGGGTACAATTCATCCACAAAAAGCTCAAAGGCTTGTGTAACTTTTCTGTCTGGAACAAACCCAAGAGAGCAGATGTATTTCTACATAATTACAAGAAGCTACCTTGCACTTCCTCCAATTCTCGCTTTAACTGTATCAGCGGGATGTTGGCATCAAGAAGTGAAGCGTTGCACCAATCACGGGGGCTGTACTTCAGTGGTATTCTCTGTTGCTGCCGTGTAACTGGTCACGGGTGCAACAGAATTGTGCAAGCACTCTTTTGAGCAGCTCAAGCGAACAACGTGAGACTCTGTGTACAAGAGTTTGCAAAATGGTGTGTGGAGAACATGTACTACCTGGCCGCAGCCCATGATACCAGTAAAAAAAATTTGGTACACGCCCTAGACCTTTGATAGAATCAACAGTGAAGCTTAATGGAGTAAAAGCACTCATTGTACGTAACATTTATGGTAACCAATCACTGGAGCTATCCTCCAGCATTATTCTTTGCTTCTGACGTGTAACTGGTCTCGGTTGCTTTAGATTTGTGCAAGCACTCTTTTTTGCTATACAAGAGTATGCGGAAAAGAGTGAGCGTGCACAGATGAAGTGCCCATGATCAGTTACCATTTATGAGGTCGTCTGTATACTCCTGGTCTTAACAGTGACCAATATTTTACAGCGTCCCCATGATCTTTCAAAAATCGGGGTTGAACGAATTCTCGTTCTCCTGAGCATTGCCGTGTGTTTTATATCTATTCAGCTTGTAAAAGTTAGAGAGGGTCCCAGGAATTCGGACCACCCTTTTGAGTATAACTCGTTGCACTTACTGGGGATCTGAGAAAAAACTTAAAATCTCGCTAAGAGCGATTGTATATTGTTAAATTTTCGAACAATTTCGGTTCCAATGTCAAGACAGTCTATTAAATTTTTGAGGCCTAGCATGAAACGTCTGCATGCCCTTGTTTACCCATTTTCTATAATTTCTATCCTCTTTGTTCTAGCCGCAACAAGCTATGCAGATTGCCCAGATGAAGGGTTAGGCGATAGGTCTACTGGCGCATCCGCTTCATCAGTAGACCCCAATGAGTTAACAGGGCCTTCAGGGTATGGAGATCGAAATTTTATAGCTGCAGGAAGCCTTCTCGCCTATCGAATTGACTTTGAAAATGATGCAGAAGCAGCAGTTCCGGCTCAACAGGTGGATATCACAAATGATCTGGACGAAAAGCTGGACTGGGAATCATTTGAGTTAACAGAAGTTGGTTTTGGGGACATTTTTATCACCGTGCCACCAGGAACTTCACAATTTGAAACGCAGGCTCAAATGACTTATGAAGGCGTAACCTTTGAGGTAGTGATTGATGCCGGGATAGACACTGGCACGGGGCAAATCTATGCACATTTTTATTCCGTTGATCCTCAGACAGGTTTACCTCCATCTGTGGACATAGGATTTCTACCTCCGGAAGATGAAACAGGCAGAGGGAAAGGTCACGTCAGCTATATTATTAACCATGATAAGGAGTTGCCCGAATTCACCGAAATAAGGAATATAGCACTGATTGTTTTTGATAAAGGAGAAAAAATTTACACAAATCAGGTTGACCCGCATGATCCTTCGCAGGGCACTGACCCTGCAAAAGAAGCTCTTATCACAATTGATACCAATGACCCGACCAGTTCCATTGTCCATATCGAACAGCTCACTGAAGACACTTATAATATCGTTTGGGGCGGGTATGATGGAGGGTCTGATATTGCTGGATATGATATTTATTACCGCGACAGCGAGAATAGCAGTTGGGAACGTTGGTTAAATAATACCCGGGAGACCAGTGGTGAGTTTACCGGTACCCGCGGACACTGCTATGAATTTCGTGTAGTCAGCACAGATAATGTTGGGCATGTAGAGGACAAGGAAGCGTTTCCTGAAAATACTGTTTCCATTCCAGGGCCAACAGACAGTGATAAGGATGGAGTCCTTGACGTTGAAGATAATTGTCCAGCTCTGGCAAATGAAGAGCAATCTGATCTTGACGGCGATGGGGCAGGGGATGCTTGTGATCCCGATGATGATGGAGACGGCATTGCTGATGATCAGGATAATTGTCCACTCATCTCAAATAATAGCCAGGCAGATTTAGATGGAGATGGCCAGGGAGCGCCCTGTGATCCTGATGACGATGGTGATAATATTCTCGATGTAGATGATAATTGCCCGGTAACAGCAAATGCAGGGCAGGAAGACCTGGATGGTGATGGCCAGGGGGATAGCTGTGACCTTGATGACGATAATGATTCAGTACCTGACATTTCTGATAATTGCCCACTAGTTTCAAATACTGACCAGAACGATCTGGATAGCGATAGCATCGGCGATGCATGTGACCCGGATCAGGATGGGGATAATATTGGAAATGATTCTGATAACTGCCCATTAATCGCCAATCCTGAACAACGCAACAGTGATGATGATGATTTAGGGGACCTATGCGACCCCGATGATGATAATGATAAAATTGCTGACAATGTTGATAATTGTCCTTTAACAGCCAATACCGACCAGGCAAACCTTGATATGGATGGATTGGGCGACGCTTGCGATCCTGACGATGACGGTGATTCAGTTGCTGATGAAATAGATAACTGTCCTGTTATCTCCAATACAGATCAGGAAGATTTCGACATCGACGGTTTGGGTGATGCGTGCGACCTTGATAAAGACGGGGATGGTATCGAGAATACAAATGATAATTGTCCTCTTGCCGTGAACCCTGAACAAACTGATCTTGATAGCGATGGGCAGGGAGACGCCTGTGATTTGGATGATGATGGCGATAATGTGGCTGATACTGAAGATAACTGCCCAAGAGTTATTAATACCGATCAAATTGATTTTGATAACGACGGACAAGGCGACCTCTGTGATGCTTGCCCTGAGGATTTTGAAAACGACATTGATGGCGATGGTATTTGTGGCAACATGGATAACTGCCCAACCATATCCAATTCTGATCAAGATGATTCTGATGGCGATGGATTGGGAGATGTTTGTGATCAACAAGTCTGCGGCAATGGCGTAGTTGAAGACAGTGAACTTTGTGATGATGGCAACAGTTTAGATGGTGATGGCTGTTCCTCGCGATGTGTTTATGAGACAAGTTTGGCCATCTCTCGCGCAAAGGTTAATTGGCGTAAAGGGATAATTTCCTACAAAGGATACATTGACCTGCCACCAGCTGTTATACCTCTAAATATATCTCCTCAAAGTAATGTTGAAATCCAGATAGGTACACTCCCGCCTGTTACCCCAGCTCCTGTCAACTTCAAGGTTAGAGGGAAAAATAAAAAAGTTTGGATTAAAAAAGACTGGGATATCTATAAAAAATACAAGATTAAATGGTTTGGGCAGATTTTTGATTATGATGGCCCCATTGGAATTGAAGCCAGTTACATAGATCATGAATCAAGCAACATCGTGTTGAATCGTAAAGACTATGAAGGCGAATATACTGTAACAATCGGTGCAGTGATCATTCATGTTGCAGCAGATAACACCGTAACAACAATCCCTTCCATCGATGAAGATGATATCGATACTGATGACGATGGTGAAATTGAACTGGACATTCCCGTAGGCCTTGATGCCAGTGTAGCGTTTGTTCTCTCACGACCTGGGCATCAGGATATACCCATCAGCATTACCGAACATTCCGTTGCCTCAAATGGTCGCTTTAAGATGAAAGTATACTTTAACCCGCAAGGGCACAACGGACTTGATATGGCCCCAAGAATTCAGCTCAAGATGAGCTTGGGCGAGATGGAGTACACCGCGTATTCAACGATCGATTCTAACTGGAAATCTATTAAAGCTAAAAAGTGGAAATACGCTTCAGAGGTGCATTAAATGAAACGATTATTTTTGGCTCAAAAGCACTCTTTCCATAATTTCAAGAAGTACGTTTTAGGCAATAGCATGGATACTTCTAACCACCTCTCTTCTGCAAAAAGGCTTCAACAGCTTCTTACCATTTCCCTGTTGATAGCGGTTTTCTCGCTGATTGCAGCGGTACCAGGAATGGCTGCAAATGTAACATGGATAAATCCCGAAAATGGGAATTGGAATACTGCCGCAAACTGGAGTACAGGAACCGTTCCAACAGCTAATGATGATGTTTACATAAATGTAGAGGGTACATATTCAGTCTCTATAACGGGATCAATCAATACCAATTCTATTACCATTGGTGGAGCTGAGGGAATCCAGACTCTTATAGCTGAAGGTGCTACCATTGAAGGTAACATTATGAATTATGGTAGAGTTATAGTCCGTCATACCAGCACCTTTAATAGCACTTTTGAGAATGGTGCAAGTGGTAAAGTAATGATTCAGGGTGTTTATGGACACCACGCCAAGATGATTTCAACCACGGATATTATTAATCGTGGTACTGTCGAATTAACCAATAATCATTACAACAATTCATCTACGCTGAATATTACCAACAATAAAAAGCTCATAAATCATGGTACAATTCGTTCTCTATATGGAAAAACTGGTGGATCCAGAACAATTTACGGGTCTATAGATAATCAGGGAACACTTGATGTAACAAACCACAACTTAACATTCGGCAGCAATGCTTCCTTTTTTAACAACGGGAGTGTCGTAGTTGGG
>PDQK01000011.1 GCA_002746685.1 Desulfobulbus propionicus
ATAAGGACAATCTTTTTACCTTTTGCCTGATGTTTTTCCGCATAGCCCTTCCTCTTTATTTGTGCAAGGGCTGCTTCTTCCGGCATATCCACCTTGAATTCAATCAGGTAAATGGTCCCTTCCATTTCCACACTCATATCAATGCGGCCTTTATTGGTACAGTCTTCGACAATGAGCCGCATACCCGTAGAAGACAGCCAGGCAAAGATGACGCTGGCGTAAAACCCTTCGTAGCGGGCAATTTCGTTATTGGTGTAATTATGGTAGGGAATGGCTGCAAACAAGGCGTGGATGGCGTCTTTGAATTGTTCCATGTCGCCGCTGTGCAGGGCAAAATACATATCCGTTTGTATTTCGGACTTACGTTCAGGAGCGGTAAACAAATCCAGCAGGGAATTGGTAAAGGCTACAGCCACTTCCAGATTGGGGAAACCAAGGATATATCTCGTAATATCGCCTACCTGTACAACCTCCTTAATGCTCAGATAGCCGGACTGAAACAGCAGGGTAACAGGAGAAATCCTGTCAATATCAAAGGAGGTAAGCAGTTCTTCACCGACCTTGATATTGCTGAGATCAGGCAGGAAGAACTGGCGTTGTTTCAGCGTCTTGACCAGAAAGGTTGGTGTGGCAGTCTCAAACCAATAACTTTTAAATTTGACCTTATCCATATCCGCACTTTGCAGATGATCAGCAAAAACCGTTTCCAGATCATGCTGAGTATAGCCGCAGATGGTGGCAAATTCGAAAATCTGGTCACTCCGGTGAGAAAGGCAAACCGGATATGGGCATCATTATTTTTGATGACAGAATACAATGCCTTGAGTTCTTCCCTTACCAGAGCAGCCATTTCCGGCTGATCTATATTATCCAGAATAGGCTTGTCGTATTCGTCAATGAGAATCACCACAGGCTGTTCAAATTTTTGGGCAGTGTTCTGGATAAGTTCGTCAAACCAGACATCAGCGCGGGAAACGGTGCATCTGATACCAAGACGCTTTTCATTTTTCCGCAGAATCAGGGATACATTTTCTGAGAATCCTTCCATACTGCGAAAATTCCCGCCGCCAAAGGAAATTTTGATCACCGGATACGTCTTTGACCAATCATGGCTTTTTTCAGCCGTCAATCCCGCAAATAATTCCTTTTTCCCTTCAAACAGAGCATGCAGGGTGTCTAAAAACAGGCTTTTTCCAAATCGTCTTGGCCGAGACAAAAACACGTACTTGTAGCGGTCAATGAGATCCGCTGCAATGCCGGTTTTGTCCACATACACATACTTATTTTTTATGATTTCGCTAAACGTTTGAATCCCGACAGGCAATTTTTTCATAGAGGGGCTCCTGATCTTTGTATGCCTATTTTCTCACAAAATAGCATAATTGCAGGGAAATGCAATTTGAACCAAGATGTTAGGGAGCCTTCATTGCGCATTTGATTGCGAAGCTCGCGTACACAAAGGATAGAGACAGACTGGCCATGTTACCCATGGCAGTAAATGGCTAAGAGTAGAGATGGTTTTAAGGTAACTACTCACCCGGTATGTAACTCCTTGGTTTTACTTACCTCAAACTTGTAACTGCTCTCAGGTTGCCCATATTTGGACAAGCGCAATTGGCAGCTATAGCCCTCTATGCGGACAAGAGCGATCGTTCGAAGATGGGTAACCTGTGAGTAGTTGCGTTTTAAGCCGGAAAGCAAGAGGAGCGTTCTAAACAGTATGTGTGCAATGCTCAGGTAAAGGCAAGCTCCCGCTTTTCCAGCAATTTGTCCAACCAGTCCGGGTCCATTTTGGGAATCGAAGAAAGGAGAAGATCCGTATACTCGTGGTGAGGTGGAGTCAGGATTTCCTGACGTGGTCCTTTTTCAACGATGCGTCCATTTCGCATCACCACGATATCATCACTGATAGCCTTGACCGTTGCCAAGTCATGGGTGATGAACAGATAGGAAACCTGGAGTTTGCGCTGCAAATTGAGCAGCAACTTCAAGATACCTTCTGCCACCAGCTGATCCAGGGCAGAAGTCACCTCATCACAGATGATCAATTCCGGCTCGGCAGCTAACGCCCTTGCTATACAAATACGCTGTTTTTCTCCACCTGAAAGCTCGGTGGGATAGCGATCAATGTATTCAGCTGGCAGTTCGATCTGTTCCAGTAACTTAAAAATACGCTCTTCCTGCTGCTGTTTATTGTAGCCAAAATAAAACTGAAGCGGCCTGCCGACGATCTTGCGGATTTTCTGTCGTGGATTAAGTGCAGTATCGGGAATCTGATAAATCATCTGCAGCCTGCGAAGCTCTTCCCGGGAGCGTGATTTCAGCTTTGGTGAAAGTGCCTCACCCTTGAACACCACCTGCCCTTGGGAAGGTGGTAACAATCCGGTCACCACACGGGCCAAGGTTGACTTGCCACTACCGGACTCACCAACCAGTGCCACAGTGCGTCCCTTGCATAACCTGAGGTTGATCTTTTTCAGCACATCAGTATCACCGGTATAGCTGGCAGTAATATTTTCGATGCGCAGAATTTCTTCCTCTTCAACTGTTGGCTCCACCTCGGCCTTTTTAAACGAGCGGATGGTCAACAAATCCTGGGTATAGCTTTCCTGCGGATTAGCCAGCATCTCGCGGGCCTCATTTTCCTCTACCAATTCACCATTACGCAGCACCATGATGCGATCTGCCAGTTGGGCCACCACCGCAAGGTCATGGGTAATGTAAATAGCTGCGGTATTGAACCGCCTGGTAATATCCTTGATGGCAGCCAGCACCTCAATCTGAGTGGTAACATCAAGAGCAGTGGTAGGCTCGTCAAAAATAATAATATCCGGTTTACAACTCATGGCCATGGCAACCATGGCCCGCTGGAGCTGGCCACCTGAAACCTGATGGGGAAAGCGGTACCCAATATGTTCAGGATCAGGTAACAGCAACTGCTCATAGGCGGCAACGGCGTTTTCTTCGGCCTCTGCCACACTCATAAGGCCGTGCTGGACCGGCCCCTCTGCATATTGGCGGATCAAACGATGGGCAGGGTTAAATGATGCCGCAGCACTCTGGGCCACATAGGCAATCCGCATTCCGCGAATATCGCGCAGCTCGTTTTCTGATAAATCAGAGAGTTCTTCACCATCAAAAACAATGGAGCCAGAGGCAATCCGGCACCCTTGACGAGTATACAACATGGAGGCTAACCCCAGGGTTGACTTCCCCGCTCCTGACTCGCCAATCAAACCAAGTACCTCACCTTTTTCCAGCGTAAGGTCCAGTCCTTTGATAATAGGTTCCCAGGTATCTCCTGAACACCCTTCTATGACAATATTTTCTATCTTAAGCAGTGGCTGTTCCATAATATCTACAATGTATTTGCGCTCAATCTGTTGAGCGGTAAACAAGTGTTTAGTCCTCAAGACCACTTGCAATATGTAAAAACCAATCGACCACCAGATTTACCCCTACGGTAAGAAAGGCGATGGCTGCTGCCGGCCACAGCGGGGTAAAAATTCCAAAGGTGATGGCCCCGGAATTTTCCCGCACCATGCTTCCCCAGTCGGCAGTGGGCGGCTGAATCCCCAAGCCAAGAAAACTCAGCGCAGCAATAAAAAGAAAAACAAAACAAAACCGTAACCCGAACTCTGCTACCAACGGTGGCAGAGCATTGGGTAAAATTTCATGGCGCATGATCCACCACAGTCCTTCTCCACGCACCCGCGCCGCTTCCACATACTCCATCACTTCAATATCCATGGCAACCGCGCGTGAGAGACGAAATACCCTGGTAGAATCAAGCAAAGCAATGACCATAACAAGTGATGGGATAGAGGTTCCCACAATGGAAAGCATCATCAGGGCGAAAATCAGCGTGGGGAAAGCCATGAGGATATCAACGATCCGACTCAGCAATTGATCGATCCAGCCGCCAAGAGTTGCTGCCAAAAGGCCCCATACACTACCGAAAACAAAAGAGAGCCCGGTAATAAGAAAGGCAATGGCAATGGTATTTCTCGCACCATACAAAAGACGAGAAAACATATCCCGACCCAGGCTATCGGTTCCAAGAAAGTACTCTGCACTGGATGGAAGCCATACGTCACCCGCAAGCTCGGTCTCCCCGTAAGGAGCAAGAACCGGAGCAAAAATGGCTGCCATCAGGGTGATCAGCACCATAATCATCCCAAGTTTGGCACTTATGGGAGCTGAACGAAGAAGTTTAAAGGTTGCTAACATCATTACACCTCAAAGACTCAGCGCGGATTACGAAGTCGTGGATTGCTGAGAATGGAGAGGATGTCAGCAAACAAATTGAGCAACACATAGGTGGCCGCAAAAATAAGGCCACTGGCCTGAACCACCGGAATATCACGCTTGGAGACCGAGTCCACCAGCAACTGCCCCAGACCAGGATACACAAAAACCACCTCAACGATAACCACCCCAACCACCAGATAGGCCAGGTTCAAGGCAATAACGTTAATCACCGGCGAAAGTGCGTTGGGAAAGGCATGAAGCACCACCACCCGAAGTCGCTTGAGCCCTTTCAGGTTTGCCATTTCAATAAAGGGGCTGGACAAAATATTGATAATCGCTGCACGGGTTTGCCGCATCATGTGTGCAATGACCACCAGTGCCAGGGTCAAACACGGCAGAAAAATCGCGTTGAGCTTTTCCACAAAACTCATATGTTCGTTGATGTTGGCAATACTTGGAAAGAGCGGCATCTTCACCGCAAATAGTGCAATAAGGATATACGCAATAAAAAATTCCGGAAACGAGATGGTACTGAGCGTTGCAATGGAAATTGATCGGTCAAACAAGGTGTTACGATACAACGCCGCCAAGATGCCGAGAATAACGGCAACGGGAACGGCAAAAATCGCAGTGACTGCAGCAAGCAGGAGCGTATTGGCAAATCTCCAGTTAATCAGCTCAGCCACAGGGCGCCTGGAGGCAAGCGAGTTGCCAAAATCGCCCTGGACGAAATCCCCCAGCCAGGAAAAGTAGCGCTCGTGGGCTGGCAGATCCAGTTTCAGCTCCTTACGAAAGGCTGCAACAGTTTCAGCGGTAGCACCCTGCCCAAGCACTTCCTGAGCAAGATCGCCAGGAAGCGCTTCAACAGCAAGAAAAATCAACAGTGATATAACCCAAAGTGTCAACAGCCCGAGGCTGAGACGTTGCAGGACTAGCGACACAATGGGGTTGTGTATTGAAAACGACATGTATGAGTTCTGATCTGTAACAGGTGATTAGGATTTAAACCACCAGCGTTCCGGAGCACGGAAGCCATCAAGCTCCCAATCCACCCCCAGCTTGTTGTAGCCAATTTTATCAGTTGCTGCAGCCAGATCGGAACTGAACATGGGAATCACAGCGCCTCCTTCATCCCTAACCAGCTTCTGCATTTCCACATACATGGTTTTACGTTTTGCCTCATCCATCTCTGCACGAGCAGCAATAAGCAACTCATTGAAACGCGCGTTGTCCCAAAACGTATCATTCCAGGAGGCACCCTTGGCATAGGCAGTGGTAAACATCATGTCTGCTGTAGCTCGACCTCCCCAGAACACAGCGCTCCACGGCTTCTTCATCCACACATTACTCCAGTAGCCATCGTTTGGCTCACGGACAACATCAATGTTGATGCCAGCTTTTGCAGCGTGCTCTTTAAACAGTACACCTGCGTTTACTGCACCTTTGAAGGCCGCTTCTGCTGCGTGCAGTTTAAAGGTTGCGTTTTCAAGACCAGCTTTTTTAAGGTGAAATTTTGCCTTATCTGGATCGTACTGGCGTTGGGGAAGCTTATCCGCATGAAAACGATCATTGACACTGATCGGGTGATCATTACCAACCTGCCCGTAACCACGCAGAATTGTCTTCACCATCTGCTCCCTGTCAATGGCATATTTCAAAGCTAAGCGTACGTCATTATTATTATAAGGAGCGATGTCAGTGCGCATGGCAAAGGTTAAGTGCTTATACCCATCCTGACGCATGACCTGGATACCGGGCATCCTCTTAAACAAGTGAACCGTCTTGAGGTCACACCGGTTCATGACGTCAATCTGACCGGTTTTCAGTGCATTGGTTCGAGCATTAACATCATTGATGCCGATGATCTCCACCTCATCAAACCAGGCACGGTTTGATTTAAAATAATTGGGGTTGCGGGTTGTAAGGGCTCGAACGCCGGGCTCAAAGCTTTTGAGTACATAAGGACCAGTGAACACTCCTCTTGCCAGATCCGTTTCGTTGGGGCCGATGACCAGATGGTAATCACTTAAAACATACGGAAAGTCAGCACTACCGCTGTCCAGCTCAAAGATGATAGTGAACTTGTCCACCTTCTTCATTTCGGTGATGGACTCAACCAGGGTCTTTGCTGCGGACTTGGTACCTTCTTGACGATGCCAGTTCAGGGAATAGATAACATCATCTGCATCCATGGTCTTGCCATCATGAAATTCAACCCCCTTACGGAGCTTGAATACCCAGGTTTTTGCATCAGGAGAAAACTCCCAGCTCTCGGCCAGTTCAGGGATTGCTTTGCCATCAGCGTCGATCTCTACCAGCTTATTGCCCAGAGTACCGGAAACCAACAGTTGTGGCATCATAGCATAAAGGATACCGGGATCCATGGTATCGCTGGTCGCACCACCATTGAGCCCCAGACGGAGCCGACCACCACGTTTAGGTTGTTCTGCAGCTTGTGCTGTGGATGGCAATACAGTTGAAGAAACAGCTGCAGATACCCCCATCGCAGCAGCCGCAACCATAAAGTCACGTCGTGAAATTTTACCAAGTTGTAGCATACGTTCCAAATTGCGTAGTTCGGACATGTTCGTCTCCTCTTACTCTCTGATAGTCATATGGTGAAACTAGTGCGTCAGATAACTGCTTTTGCTGGTGCTTCCTCAATCGGTCCAGGAGCAAGAATTGGTACGGCTTGGATTGATTTAGCGTCCATGAGTGAAACAAGGCGCTGAAGGCTGCTGAGAATCATAGCTTGTTCCCAGTCCTGGAGATTATTAAAGCGACTAATAAATTCTTCCTGCATAAGTGGTGGAGCTGAAGCTAATACCTCTTGTCCTGCTTCAGTCACTTGCACCAAAACTCGTCGACGATCTGAATTGGAGCGCCTGCGGGTAACAAGCCCTCTTTTTTCCAAACGCTCCAAAATACCGGTGGCAGTAGCCTGGCTCAAGCAAATGGTTTTTGCAACCTGCCCTATAGCTGCCTCACCAGTCGAGTTGATCGCCTGGAGAATCAATAGCTGGGGGCCAGTCAACCCAACCCGCTTCACCAGACTTTTTGAATTCATGGAAATAGATTTGGTAATCTTGCGAATGGCAATCAGCACGTCATTCGTCACAGAATCAGGTGCTCCATGACTGTCGTTTAGATTCGTATTCAAAAAAACGCTCCGCTTCTCTTCAATATCGTACAAAACATTTACGACACAAAGCATAATCCATAATATTTTTTTAGCAAGCTATAATGTTCTAATAAAAAGTATTTCACACTACGAAATACCATAAAACACAAACCAAAAAATACAAAAATACTGCAAAATTAAATATATAATCAAAAACAAACCCTTCGACGAAAGCATAAAAACAATACGCACACGTAACAATTTCACAGAAAAAGTCTCTAACTGCTCCTTTTTTTGTTTAGCTTAAAAACTTTTAACTCTTAAGTATGGAAAATATTAGTGAGGACAAAAATCAGCAAAAAGAGTATCGGGTAAAGCAATAAACTGGAGACAAAAAAGAAGACTTCTGAGGTGTAACTGTCACCTGTTGCTCAAGAGGAGCAGGTGCAGAGGAATCGTTAGCTAAAGTTATGCTGGCGGGGAAAACAGTTTCACCTGGCAAGGGCTCCTACCCAGTGACATCCACCTTCTGTCCACCAGTGATTTGTTGCAGGTATTCAGGGCTCAGGGGCACACCAGTGGCATCGGTTCCGGCTGCCGGGTAAACGGTTTCATAGGCATCAAGAGAGGCATCCAGTAAAATAGTCACCTCAGTATGCTCCAGACCAAAGGGACACACACCACCAGGGAAAAAACCAGTAACGTCCTTTGTTTCCTCGCTGCTAGCCATACGATGCTTTACTCCAGTGGCCCGTTTAAGAGCACCACTGTTAATCTTCTTATCTCCTGCAGCTACCACCAACCGGAAAGCATTGTCCTTTCCTTTAAACAATATGGATTTCGCAATCTGACCTACTGGTACACCGATCCGCTGGGCGGCTTTTTCAGCAGTCGGGGTAGAGCCAGGTTCAAATTCAAGGGCTTCAAGGCCGTGCTTTTCCAGAAAAGATCTAACAGATAAGGGAATAGTACTCATGATACACAAGAAAAAGTGCAGGTTGACGAAGACAGCTCTCAAAATGATAACCAGAATTACCAGAGTTGTTTATCCAGCACAAGTACTCTTACTCAAAAAGATTGGGGGAGATTGTTGGTTGCTCTTTTCGGCCAGCACGTAAAACCTGAAGAAAACGTCTTGCCGTTATATCAAAAATGACTTTAGCACCACCATTTACCCAAATGATGCAGACACTCCTGTTTAAGGCAAGGCTAAATTTTCACCATAATACCGCTGTATAGCATCCTGTTTCTATTTACAACCTCAGGGAAAAGGACTATGTTGGCTTTTTTTATTTTCTCAATAAACCACCAGCTACTCAGCATCTTACGAATTTTCACGGGTCGGTCTGGCCCCATTTTTTTATGGCAACTGTTCGAAAAAAACCAAAATCCAGGAAGCAACCCCTTGTTTTCACTGCAACCTGCGGCTCAGGGCTTGAAGCAATAGTCCAAGAAGAAATCCTTGCCTGTGGCGGCAAAGAGGTAACCACCACACCTGGCGCAGTCCACTGGACAGGCACCAGGGAAAGCGCATACCGGGCCTGTTTATGGTCCAGGTTTGCTTCCCGCATTCTCCTCCAGTTGAAAAGCTTTGCAGCTCCAGATACCGACACGCTTTACGAGCAGGTCAGTGCTGTCAAATGGGACGAACACTTTGATTTCAAGAAAACCTTTGCCGTCTTTACCACCCTGGTTGATGCGCAGATCAATCATAGTCAATACGCATCATTGCGGGTAAAGGATGCCATTGTAGACCAATTCAGAAAGCGGTTTGGGAAACGTCCAGATGTGGACAGCTACCACCCCCATATTCGTTTAAACCTCCATATCAACGGGGTGAACGCAACCTTATCACTTGATTTTTCTGGAGACAGCCTCCACCGGCGCGGCTATCGCACTGCAGCGGGTGAAGCGCCATTAAAAGAGACCCTTGCTGCAGCGTTGATCCACCTGTCAGGTTTTATGCAGGAAATAGATGCAAGCAGCTGCCTGCTGGATCCCATGTGCGGCAGCGGGACCCTGCTGATTGAGGCTGCCCTGATGCTGAGTAATACGGCCCCTGGACTGCTGCGCAAAAAATTTGGCTTTAACGCATGGGCCAAACATGATCACAGGTTGTGGGAATTGCTCATCAATGAAGCGCTAGAAAAGGAAGATCAGGGGATCAGTAGAAAGATGCCCCAGATCATCGGCTATGATGCTGATCCTCGCATGATTGCCACGGCACGAAAAAATGTGGTGGCGGCCGGAATGCGGGAATTTATCACCATTCGTCACCGCCAGGCTGCCCATCTCCACTCGCCTGCTACCAAGGGTTTTCTGATTACCAATCCGCCTTATGGCGACCGACTCTCAGACAAGCTGACGGTTAAGTATTTGTATCGTTTTTTTGGCAGGCGTTTTCGTAACGAGTTCAAGGGCTGGAAGCTGGCCTTTTTCACCGGCAATCCAGACCTGGCAGCCATGACCAACATCAATTGGCAAAAGCGGTACAAGCTGTTTAACGGCCCCATCAAATGCCAACTCCTCATGGGTGAGCAGCAACCCTTTAGCGAGCAACAACCACATGTTTGGACTCTTACTCCCCCAGACGCGGAAAGTTCTGCTCCTGACCTTGCCAACCGGATACGCAAGAACTGCCAGCAGCTTTTC
Organism: Desulfobulbus propionicus; assembly: GCA_002746685.1. GTDB lineage: Bacteria > Desulfobacterota > Desulfobulbia > Desulfobulbales > Desulfobulbaceae > Desulfogranum > Desulfogranum propionicus_C. The sequence continues at coordinate 10,025 of PDQK01000011.1, forward strand.
CCCTGGGCAGAACAGGAAGGGATAAGCTGCTTTCGCATCTATGATCGGGATATCCCCGAATTTAACCTGGCCATTGATATCTATGACCAATGGCTCCATGTACAGGAATATGCGCCCCCCTCTTCTGTTGCCCCGGAAAAGGCTGAACAACGCTTCTCGCTGGCCTTAACCACCATCCGCAAAGTCCTTGGCGTTCCACGCAGCAGGATTTTCTTTAAAACCAGGCAAAAGCAGAAAGGAAAAGACCAGTATCAAAAGAAAGGGCAACAAAGGAAAAAACAACAGTTTCCGAGCTTTAACGAGGTGCATGAAGGGGGCAATCGCTTTCTGGTTAATTTCACCGACTACCTGGATACCGGGCTGTTCCTTGATCACCGCAATACCAGGCGAATGATCGCTGATCTGGCCCAGGGCAAAAGCTTCCTTAACCTGTTTGGTTATACCGGTTCTGCCACGGTCTATGCTGCCCAGGGTGGCGCTTCGGCCACCACCACAGTGGATGTTTCTGAAACGTACCTTAACCGTGCACGGGCTAACCTTTCGCTCAACGGATTTGGCGCCCTGCTCCATCAAACAGTTACTGCAGATTGCATGGAGTGGCTCAGATCAGAACGAAGCCGTTTTGGGCTTATTTTTGTTGATCCACCAACCTTTTCCAACTCCAGGCACCGTAAGCAAACCTTTGACATCCAGAAAGATCATAAACAGCTGCTGGAATTAGCCATGAACAGGCTCTCCCGCAACGGTAAACTGATTTTCTCCACCAACTTCAAGAAGTTTAAGCTTGATCCGGAACTTGAAAAACAGTTTGTGGTAGAGGAACTCACCGAGCAAACCGTGCCACGGGATTTTGCGCGTAAGCCCCCCATCCACAGAAGCTTTCTCCTCACCCACCCGCAGATGGCAGAGGACGCCGATTTCTCATTGTGACGATGAGGTGATCATCCCGATGAAAGAGGCCAAAAAACAGCCTGTTATTGCTGTTCCTTGCTTTTTTTCTTGCTGAGCCTTCTGGCCCGTCGTTTATTCAACAGCGTTAACAGCTGATAGCTTAACCCGTAGGCAAGAGTTCCACAAATCGCGCCCACTAGAGTGCAGCCTATGAACAGTGGAATGATGATGTCCCTGCCCATTTGCATAAAATCCATGGCATGGGAGGGCAGCTCCAAAAAATCCAGACTGGCCACATTCTTCGTGATATCCAGCAGAATTTTTGAAACCTCTCGCACAGGAGGTCCTTCCCAGAAAAAACAGCCCACCCAGTAGTTAAAGGTATACATGGGTGCCATGGTGACGGGGTTGGTTATCCACACCGGTATCACAGCAGCAGGTCGATTGACATTCACAAGGGTAGCTAAAAACAGGGCAATGACTATCTGTACCCCCATGGTTGGGGTGAAAGCAATAAAGGTACCCAGCCCAAGCCCACCAGCAATAGCTTTGGTGGAACCACGCAGCTTGACCACCCAACGAATCACCGGGCGCAACTTAAACAGCAGATTTCTTCGTGGTGTATTACTCAACTTCGGCATAGTTTTTTTTTGAGCCACTCAGTTACACAACCTATTTTTTTACTCCATGGGCTGATCCCAAAGGGTAAAAAGTTCCTTTATCCCCTTGGTGGCATATGCTGCCATTTCGGGAAACAGCTCTGGAGCAAAAGGTTCTCCCTCAGCAGTGGATTGAATCTCTATCCAGCGACCATCACCACTCATGACAAAGTTGGCATCCACATCAGCGGTGGAATCCAGGCTGTAGTCCAGATCAAGAACCACCTCGCCATCCTTCACCCCCACGCTAATCGCTGCAACGGGAAGGATTTCCGGCATGACAGCAAGCTTGCCCTGCTCTACCATGCGGGCAAAGGCCTGTCTAATGGCAAGTGCGCTCCCCGTGATCGAGGCACAGCGCGTACCACCATCAGCGTTAATCACATCGCAATCCACTCTTAAGGTATATTCACCCAAGGTGGTGAGATCAACCATCATTCTCAACGATCTGCCAATCAGGCGCTGAATTTCATAGGTTCGTCCTGATCTGCCACTGACCGCTTCCCGCCGTCCCCTTGAATGGGTGGCTCCCGGCAGCATCCCGTATTCTGCAGTTATCCAGCCCTGACCGCGACCAGCTAAAAACGAGGGCACCCGGTCTTCCACAGACACCGAGCAAATGACATGGGTATGCCCCATCTTCATCAGCACCGAACCGTCTGCATTCGGTTGGAAACCATATTCAATAGAAAAGGGACGCAGGCTATCTGAGGCTCGATCAGTCATGGGGTTCTCCAGGGTTGTAAGCGAAAGTGGGAATGGTAAAGCAAGGTTGGAAACACTATAAAATAACCAGGGTTACACCGGGGTTTCTTTTATTCAGATCCCGGTGCTCAGCTAAAAATGGAAACCGTCTGATGAGCTGGCGTCCCTGGCCTGATTTTTTTGCAAATTCCTCTCCAGGGATCACCTGGTTAATCCTGTGTTGATGGTGCAGAAAACTCAAATGCTGACGAATTTCGCGCCGAATGGAGCCGCCTTTTCCGGTTGAGCCATAACCATGAATTAAAGTAATGACCTTCACTCCCTGCCTGCTGGCAAGGTAGAGTTCATTGCGCAGTCGTTCCATGGCCTGCTCCACCAGCGGCATCCCCTTTTCCAGGTTGAGAATGCGATGCTCCAGCCCTTTCTGTTCCTGGCGCACAGGTTCGCACGGTGACTGGCAAAAAGGGCAGACCGCTGCGGTGGGGGAAATAGTATTACCGCAGACCTGACAGGGTATTTCTTGCACACAACTCCTCATGGAACTTGACAGGTCAGGCCCTGCGCACCTCAATGACCTCTGGCATCTGACGAAGATGCTGTTTAAGCAGCCTCAACTGCTCCAGGTCAGTCACCTCCAGCACCACCCGAATAAGGGCAGTATTTTCAGCCGTGGTCTTGGCGGTCAGCTCAACGATATTGGCATCATCGGTGCTGATGGTGGAACTCACCTCAGCAAGGATGGATTTGCGGTTTTCCGCCTTAATAATCAGTGATGAGCGATGGGTGCTCTTCTTTGATCCTGACCAGGTAACATCAATCCAGCGGGTAGGATCAGCAGCGAGCAGGTTAGGGCAATCAGAACGATGAATGGAAATACCTGACCCGGTAGTAATAAAGCCCATAATGCTATCGCCAGGTATAGGCTTGCAACATTGACTGATCTTGACCAACATATCATCAATGCCATCAATGTTCATGGAATCCCTGGGCGAGGACTCCAAGCGATTTTCAGCAGCCCTGCGCAGCCGCTCCTGCTGTTCTTCTTCTCTGCGCTTCTCTTCAGCCTCCTTGAACTCTTCCGGCTGCAGGGCGCGTTTGAGCTGTGGGAGGGTGATAGTGCCCCCACCAATCTTGATCATCAGGTCATCCAGGGAAGCACAGCGCAGGTCTTTTAACAATAACCTCAAGTGTCCGCCTTTGACCAGGCCACGGATAGAAACATGATATTTGCGCAGTTCCCGCTCACAGATTTCCCGCCCCAGTTTCAGGGAACGTTCCCGCTCCTGCTTGCGCAACCACTGGCGAATCCGGGTTTTAGCCTTGGAGGTCTTGATAAACTGGAGCCAGGCCCGTTTGGGATGTTGCTCCTTTTTGGTGATGATCTCGACAATATCACCGCTCTGCAGCTCATGCTTGAGCTGCACCATCTGCCCATTTACCTTGGCTCCCACGCACGTATCACCCACTGCAGTATGGATAGCATAGGCAAAGTCAATGGGGGTAGAGCCACGGGGGAGCTCGCACACCTCTCCGGTGGGGGTGAGCGCATAGACATCAGGCTCAAACAGCTCGCCGCGCACTGAGTCCATGAACTCGCCAGGATCTTCTACCTCCTGGAGTGTCTGGACCAGATTTTTCAGATCCTTGAATACCCGAGCATCCTTATCCGAGATATCCTGACCTTCCTTATACGCCCAGTGGGCAGCAATCCCTTCCTGAGCAATGACATCCATCTCCTCGGTGCGGATCTGGATTTCTATAAAATGGCCCCTGGGGCCAGCAACGGTGGTATGAAGCGACTGGTAATTGTTGGCCTTGGGCGAGGAGATAAAGTCCTTAATCCGACCCTGCACCGGAGTCCACTCCCCATGCACCGTACCAAGCGCCTTATAGCACTGCTCCACCGTACGGACGATGATCCGGAAGGCCACCTTGTCGTACACGCGCTCAAGCGGAATTTTTTGGACTACCAGCTTTTTATAGATGGAATAGATATGCTTGGGGCGTCCGATAATCCGCACCGGATACACTCCATCTGCGTTGAGCTTCTGGTGAAGGATATCGATAACTTCAGTTACATACTCCTGGCGCTCCTCCAGGGTTGATTCCAGGTGGGAGTTCAGGTAGGCATACTCGGCAGGAAAAAGGTGTTGAAAGGCCAAATCTTCCAGCTCACGCTTGAGCCAGTCAATCCCCAGCCGACTGGCAAGCGGTGCATAGAGATCCATGGTCTCGCGAGCTTTATGGCGACGCGTATCCTCGTCAACCTTATCCAGGATTATCATATCCTGAAGAAGGTCTGCAAGCTTAACCAGGAGCACCCGGATATCAGCGCCAATGGCAAGCAACAGCTTGCGAATATTCCCCGCCTGATGCGCCAGTTTGGAGTTATACTGCACATTGGTGATACGGGTGGCACCATCAACGATGTGAGCCACATCACTGCCAAAGAGCTCCTGCAGTTCTTCTCGGGTTGCCACCTCCTCTTTCAGCGTACCATGGAGTAATCCAGCAATGATGGTGTCGATGTCGAGCTTCATGGCAGCCAAACTGGAGGCTACCTCAATGAGATGCTCTACATAGGGGTCACCGGACCAGTGCAGTTTCCCTTGATGACGTTCACAAATGAACTGATACGCCTTTTGCAACGGCTCCAGTTCTACTCCGTGAAGATAGCTGGAGGCAAGTGAGATGAGGCTGTTGATATCAGACATAACGACCTCTTAACCTATCAGGTAAAGGCATCCTCAATGAGCCCGGTGATAGCGTCTACTGCCTCTGTATAGGCAATGTTTACGGTCTCGCCGGTTTTTCTGTGGCGTAACTCCACCTCACCATTTTTCTCATAGGTTTTACCAAGGGTTACGCGGAAAGGGATACCAAGCAGATCAGCATCTTTGAACTTTGAACCGGGACGTTCATCCCGGTCATCATACAGCACGTCACATCCCCTTTGCTTGAGATGCTCATAAAGCTCTTCCGCAGCCGTGGTGGTCTGTTGGTTTTTTACACTCAGGTTAAGAATAATGACCTGAAATGGAGCCATGGGAACCGGGAAAATGATCCCGTTCTCATCGTGATTCTGTTCAATGGCCGCTGCAACCACCCGGCTTACACCAATACCGTAGCACCCCATGACAAAATGATGCTCACCACCTTCGTTGTCCTGATAGGTTGCGTTCATGGACTCAGAATAGCCGGTTCCAAGCTTGAAGATATGACCGACCTCGATACCTTCGGTGAGTCCGAGCTTGCCTCCACACAGTGGGCAGCTGTCTTCAGTGGTTATCTGGCGCAGATCGCCCACAATATCTGGCGTGAAATCCCTACCTGGCAGCACGTTTTTCAAGTGCATCCCCTGTTCATTGGCTCCAGTTACGCATCCAGGCATCTGCATAACTTCGTAATCAGCCACGACTTTCAGTTCCACTCCAACAGGTCCCAGGTAGCCTGCTGGCAGTTTGGTTCGTGGCCACACCTCTTCTTCAGGTAACGGTTCCACATCATCAGCACCAAGCAGATTTTTCAGCTTCACAGACTGTACATCGCGATCACCACGAACCAGGGCAATAACCACCTCTCCATCAGCTTCATAGAGCATGGTTTTAACAATATCAGCCGGAGTTATTGCCAGGAGTTCTGCAACCCGGTCCACTTTTTTGGTCCCCGGAGTATCCACCTGTTCCATGGCAGGGATGTCTTCCTGGTTTGGTGGTTCTGCTGTGGGAGCTGCAATGGCAGCCTTTTCAACGTTTGCGGCATAATCGCAGGCCTGACAGATCACCAGGGTATCTTCACCGGTTTCAGCCAGCACCATGAATTCATGGGAGAATGAGCCACCAATAGAGCCACTGTCCGCCTCTACTGCACGGAACTCCAGCCCACAGCGATGAAACACCCTGTAATAGGCATCACGCATGATCTCATAACTCTTGCTCGCGCCTGCATCATCGACATCAAAGGAGTACGCATCCTTCATCACAAATTCACGTCCGCGCATGAGGCCAAAGCGAGGTCTGATCTCATCCCTGAATTTGGTCTGAATCTGGTACAGATTCACCGGCAGCTGGCGGTAGGAGTGGAGTTCCCTTCTGGCAATATCAGTCACCACCTCTTCGTGGGTGGGGCCAAGACAGTACTCCCGGTCGTGACGATCCTTAAAGCGGAGCAGCTCAGGGCCATACTTTTTCCAGCGCCCGGATTCCTGCCACAAATTGCCAGGCTGTACCATGGGCATGAGGATTTCCTGAGCACCGGCACGGTTCATCTCTTCGCGTACGATCTCAGTCACCTTTTGGAGGGCCAGAAAACCAAGGGGCAGGTAGGTGTACATCCCGGAGGTCAGCTTGCGGATAAATCCACCGCGAAGCAACAGTTGATGGCTGACAACTTCAGCCTCTGCCGGGTTTTCCTTGGTGGTGGGCAATAACAGTTGTGAATAACGCATTGGTTTTCTTCTCCTCAAACTTTATGCAACACGGACTGGGGCCGTTATTATCTGATCTGGAACATACGCTGCGACAACAGATACCTTAAATCATTTTCTTGTGTTCTTGTTCAAGAATATCCAGCTCATATAAAAAGGTTTTCAGCAACTCGTGCTCGGGTACCTTTTTATAAATTTTACCCTTCTTAAAAATAATGCCAACTCCTTTCCCGCCAGCAATACCGATATCTGCTTCGCTGGCCTCACCAGGACCATTGACCACGCACCCCATTACCGCCACCTTCAGTGGACTTTCCATGGTCTGGAGATGGGCTTCAACCTGCTCTGCAAGAGTGAACAGTTCAATCTTTGTCCGACCACAGGTCGGGCAGGAAATCAGCTCTGGCCCACGCTCCCGGATACGCAGTGATCGGAGCAGTTCATAGCCCACCTTGATTTCCTCAACCGGGTCTCTGGTGAGCGAAACACGAAGGGTATCACCAATGCCGTCAAAAAGCAGTATCCCCAACCCCACGCTGGACTTCACTGTACCGGGAATAAGGCCGCCTGCTTCAGTTACCCCGATGTGGAGCGGATAGTCGGTGAGTTCAGCAAGCTGCCGGTAGCCAGCAATGGTGGTCAGGGTGTCCGATGACTTGATGGAAATCTTCAGGTTATGGAAGTCTTGTTCTTCAAGCAGGGCCACATTACGCAACGCACTTTGAATGAGCGCATCCGGTTTCTGTGGAGTGGGGTAGCCGTATTGGGCCAGCAAATCCTTTTCAATGGAACCGGAGTTGACCCCCACCCGGATGGGCACATCATGCATTTTGACAGCATCCACCACCTTACGAAGTTTTTCAGCTCCCCCCAGATTCCCTGGATTAATCCGAATACACTGTGCTCCATGCTCGAGAGCGGCGATGGCTAAACGGGCATCAAAATGAATATCTGCAATGAGCGGAATGGATATCTGGTCGCGAATGTTCTGTACTGCCTGTGCTGCCCCCATATCCGGAACAGCAACCCGGATAATTTCACAGCCAACCTGCTCCAGGCGATGGATCTGAGCTACGGTGGCCTCAATATCAGCAGTATCCGTATTGGTCATAGACTGGACACAGACCGGGGCACCATCACCAATGGGTACATCACCAACATAGATACGACGGGTTATCTTTCGTGTAATCATCGCCTCTTCCCTGGTGTTCAAGGTTGCTTAGCGCTCTTTTTTGCATTGATCTCTGCTTCAGATGCGCGGGCATAGAGCGGAGTTAAACTGGCAGGGTCAGCTGCTCTTCCCAGCTCGATTTGATCAGCTGCGAGAAAACCAATGGTGGCTGCCCGTGGCTGGATTGTCGTTTCAGGCAAGACTGTAACAAGCTCATGAGAGGCAAAGAGCTCATAAAACGGAGCAAGGCCCGGACCAGCTAAAATGGTTGGCTCTGTGACCTGCTCAAGCACTGCTTCAGGTGCCAGGGCCTGAGCCTCCTTCTGCCTGACCATTCTATTCCCGGCGGGGGAATAGAGGTAACGCGCTCCATACACCTGTCCTTTGCGTGCATCGAGCATACACCATACAGGTTTATCCATCCCCACATATTGCAAGGCAAGCCCATCAAGGGAACCAATACCCGCAAGTGGTACCCCGGAAGCCATGGCGATCCCTTTTGCAGCGGCAAGCCCGATACGCAAACCAGTAAAAGAACCAGGCCCCAAGCTGATGCCAAGTCCATCCAGCTGATCCCAGGCTACACCGGCATCTGCCATGACCTGACTGATATTGCCCAGCAGCTTTCTTGAGTGGGTGATATCTGGCCTGAGAGTGTACTCAGCAAGCAGGTGACCGTCTGTATGGTTTCCTCTGGTCAGGGCAACACTTCCGCACCCTGTGGAGGTTTCTATGGAAAGGATCAGGAAGCCAGCCACCGTTGCACAACCCGCAATATATCGTTGTAGAAGACAAAAACCATTAAGGTTCCCAGCAGGGCTATGCCAATCTTCTGACTGATTTCCATGGCCTTGTCGTCAAGCGGCTTACCTCGAAGAGCCTCAATGGAGAGAAACACCAGATGACCACCATCCAGAACCGGGATAGGCAAGAGATTGAGCAAGCCCAAGTTAATGCTGAGTAATCCCATGAAGTAGATCAGGTTTGCCCACCCTTCTTCCATCTGCTCTCCGGCAATCTCAGCAATCCGGATGGGGCCGCCAAGCTCACTGGCAGGAATAACCTGCTGGATCATCTTTACCACCCCTATCACAGTGAGATAGGAGAGGTTCCAGGTCTGGATAAGTGCTGATTTCCCGGATTCCAGCAACGAGACCTTTTTATAATGGAGCGCATCATCACGTACAATGCCCAGCATATACCGCTCACCCTGCTCCTCGCCAAAGAGGTTCTTTACCTTCTGCATGGCAGGCGTGGCAGTAATGACAATCTCTTCACCGGCACGATCAATAACCAGAGTGACAGGCTCTCCTTTACTTTCTTTAATGGCGTTGGAGACGTCCATCCAGGACAAGGTGGCGTTGCCGTTGATGGTAATGATGGCATCTCCTTCCTGGATTCCGGCCTGTTCTGCAACGGAACCGGCAGCAACCTCACCAATAATGGTTGTATCCACGGCCTCTGGAAGCCCCATAATCGAGAACATGGCAAAGTAGACGAACACAGCAAACAACAAGTTAAAGAGCGGGCCGCCAAAAACAATGAGAAAACGCTGCCATACAGCTTTGTGGGAAAAAGAACGGTGCTGTTCCTCCTCGCTCACCGGGTCGTCAATCTGTTCACCATACATTTTCACGTAACCGCCCAGGGGAAAAGCACTGATCAGGTATTGTGTTTCGCCCCATGTACGGCTGATTACCTTTGAGCCAAAGCCCAGGGAAAACTTGAGAACTCGGACTCCAAAAGCCTTGGCCAACAGGAAATGGCCAAGCTCATGGACAAAAATCAAGATACCAAGGACAAGTATAAAAGAGAGCAGGGAATTCATAAAAAACCGGGAATAAAGGTAGAGTAACTATTAGATGTATGAATGCCGATTGATGACTTCTCTGGCCACTTCCCGTGCAGCTTTATCTGCAGCAAGAATGGTCTCAAGGTCCATATCATCACCTTTGTCCACGCTATCCAGGGCAGCAGTTACCACTGCTGTGATTGTAGGAAAAGCAATGGTACCTTGTAAAAATGCAGCTACAGCCACTTCGTTGGCTGCGTTGAGCACTGCTGGCCTGGTGCCCCCCTCTGCCAAGCTGTCGTAGGCTATTTTTAGCGCCGGAAAACGCTCCAGATCCGGTGCCTCAAAGGTTAGTGATGAACATTGTACCAGGTCAAGGCGGGATAAACTCAGGTCCAGCCTGCGTGGGTAAGACAGCGCGTAAGCAATAGGAATCTGCATATCAGGGATTCCCAGCTGTGCCACCACCGAGCCATCCTGATATTCCACCAGGGAATGGATAATGGACTGGGGGTGGACGACCACCTCGATCTGCTCAGGAGGTACGTCAAACAGCCAGCGGGCCTCAATCACCTCAAGGCCCTTATTCATCAAGGTGGCCGAGTCAATGGAAATTTTATTCCCCATATCCCAGTTGGGATGGGACAGTGCCTGTTCAGGGGTGACGTTCTGCAGCGCTTTCTTGTCCAGGGTGCGGAAAGGGCCACCTGATGCAGTAAGAAGAAGCTTGCGGACATCGCTTTTTTGCCCTGCTTCCAGGGCCTGAAAGATGGCGCTATGTTCTGAATCAATGGGAAGCAGCTGCACACCTGCCTGCCTCACCTTGGACATAATCAGCTTCCCGGCCATGACCAGCGTTTCCTTGTTGGCCAGTCCAATATCCTTACCGGCCTCAATGGCTGCAAGTGCGGGCAAAAGTCCTACGCTCCCCACCACAGCCGAAACCACCATATCAACACCAGGGAGTGAAGCTGCGGCACAGTTACCTTCAGTGCCTGTGACGATGCGGGAACGGAGCTTTTGCGGGAGCAGCTCAGCCAGTGCGGCAGCACGCTGCTCATCACCAATGCTTATCAACTCCGGCTCAAATTCAGCGGCTTGTTCAGCCAGTAACTGAATATTGGAACCAGCTGTAAGGGCTTGAACGTGATAGACCTCAGGAAATTGCCGTACCACATCCAGGGTACTCTTGCCAATGGAGCCGGTGGAGCCAAGCAGGGACAAACGTTTCATTACAGTATTCCCCACAGTACACAGTAAAACAAAACCGGTCCTGCCAGCAAAATAGAGTCAATACGATCAAGGATTCCGCCATGTCCAGCTAAAAGAGTTCCCGAATCTTTCACATCAAAGGAGCGTTTGATTGCTGATTCCGCCAGGTCACCCATCATGCCAATGACGATAAGAAGAACAACCGTAGGCAGGAGGCTGAAACGCATTGGAAGAGGCAGGAGTGCAGCAAATATAACCGCTGCAAGTGTACCTGTAGCCACCCCTCCAACGCCACCGGCAATGGTCTTTTTTGGGCTGATAGCAGGCATGAGTTTTTTTCGCCCAAAGGTTTTCCCTACATAGTAAGCCCCGGTGTCAGATCCCGCTGTAATTCCTAAGAGAATCAGCAGCCAACTTGTGCCGTACTCCATGGTACTGAGCAGGGACAGGTGGGCCAATGACACAGAAACATACATCGCACCAAACACGACGGAACTGAGATAAAGGTAAGCGTTATCAAGCCGGTCGTGATTTTTTAGGCTCAGCACAACACCACCAAGGATTGTGGCAATGGTACCGGCTAGAACAGCTTGAATTGATCCTGCAAAAACAAAAAAAACAGGGAACAGAGCAACAAAAATAGAGAGATACAGAAGCGAGCCCTGAAGGCTGGGGCTGGTAATACGAAAAAATTCAAACAGCCCTACTGCTGCAACCAGGACAAAAACTGATTGTATAACTGCTGTCGAGGCCCAGGCAAGAAGTGCCAGGCAGCAGGCTGCCATGACCACGCCTGGGAGAACCCGGCTCATTTTGCCTGCTCCGTTTTAAGCTGAGCACCGGTCTTACCAAACCGGCGTTGGCGTTTATTAAACACCTCAATGGCTTCAAGAAACTGCTCCTTTTTGAAATCAGGCCATTTCAACCGGGTAAAGTAGAGTTCTGCATAAGACGCCTGCCACAGCAGAAAGTTAGACAACCGACACTCACCACCGGTGCGGATAAGCAAGTCGGGCTCAGCCTGCCCTGCTGTGTAAAGGTGTGCATCTATGGTATCCTCAGAGATTTCTGCACTGCTCAGTTCACCGGCAGCGCACTTCTCTGCAATGGTTTGTACCGCACGGATCATTTCTGCCCTGCCGCCATAACTGAGCGCCAGGTTGAGCGTCATGGCCTGGCAGTCTCTGGTGGAAGCCATGGTCTCCTCCAACACCTGCCTGACATCCTCTGGCAGCTTCTCCTGCTGGCCCAGGCAACAGAGGCGGATGTCATTGGAGAGCATGTTCTTCAACTCTGCAACAAGGTAAGACTTAAGCAGCCCCATCAAACCGGACACCTCACTCACAGGCCGCTTCCAGTTTTCAGTGGAAAAGGCATACAAGGTCAAGTGCTTCACCCCCAGTTCGCGGCTGGTTTCAACCACCTCACGCACAGCATCCACCCCGGCCTTATGTCCAAACAGACGGGGGCGGTTACGCTCCTCTGCCCAGCGACCATTGCCATCCATAATAATGGCAATGTGAGTGGGAATTGTCATTGTATTTTCCATCACCAGAGTGACCTTTTCCCTATACTTCCATTACTTCCTTTTCTTTGCCAGCAACGATCTCATCAACCTGCTTGATGTAATCGTCAGTCGCCTTTTGGGCATCATCCTGAAGGCGAAACATATCATCTTCAGAGATTTCCTTATCTTTTTTCATTTTTTTTAAGCTGTCATTGGCATCGCGACGGGCGTTACGGATGGCTACCTTAAACTCCTCACCAATCTTCTTTACCTGCTTCACCAATTCTTTACGACGCTCTTCGGTCAACGGTGGAATAGTCAGGCGAATAACATTACCATCATTTGCAGGGGTGAGCCCCAGATCCGAGGCCAGGATAGCTTTTTCAATGGCTGGCAGCATTTGAGGGTCCCACGGCTTAATAGCGATCATGCTGGATTCCGGAATGGTCAACGTGCCCACCTGATCCATGGGCATCTGCGAGCCATAGGCTTCTACTTTAACGCCATCAAGCAGCGCAAGGGAAGCTCGGCCTGTTCTGATCTTTACCAGCTCACGCTTCAGCGCATCAATGCTGGATTCCATCTTATCCTTTACTTGATCTATAATTTCATTAGCCATGCGCATAACTCCTCAATTCTCTTTTAAAACCCAAATTGTACAGGGCCTACTGTTCAGGCCCCAACATTATTCAGTATACCAAATTATTCTGTAATCAAGCTACCAATTCCTGTTTCCCCCAAAGCTGCTTTGGCAATATTCCCTTCCTTTTTCATATTAAACACAAGAATCGGCAGGTTATTATCCCGAGCAAGCGAGATGCCGGCAGCATCAAGGACTCGTAGATCATCACGAAGCACCTGGTGGTAACTCAGGGAATCATAGCGAACGGCATCATCAAACTGTTCCGGATCTTTGTCATAGACCCCGTCAACCCGGGTTGCTTTCATGATCACATCTGCCTTGATCTCAAGTGCGCGCAGTACCGCAGCGGTATCCGTTGTAAAATAGGGGTTACCTGTTCCAGCGGCAAGGATCACAACTCTATTGTTAACCAAATGCTCAATGGCCTTTACCCGCTCGTATGGTTCACAGACGTTAAGCATATTGATGGCAGACATGACCCTGCATGGGATGCCAGCCTTTTCCAATCCATCCTGCATGGCAAGAGAGTTCATTACTGTGCCAAGCATCCCCATGTTATCAGCAGAACCACGATCCATCCCTTTCGCTGCACCGGCAACTCCACGAAATATATTGCCTGCCCCAATAACCATGGCAATTTCAATGTTGCGGTCATGGACTTTCTTTATCTCATTGGATACATAACGGACGATTTCCGTACTTATCCCGTAGGCTTGTTCGCCCATCAGGGCCTCGCCACTTATCTTCAGAAGTATTCTCTTAAATGTCATGATTTGACCTTTGTAGAGTAGATATGAACGTTGTGCCGTGAATAAAACTTGGCACTGCGTGACCAGGATCAGTTACCTGGCTGGAAAAGACAGGAGCTGTTAGTGGTCCAGGAGTAACCTCAACCCCCTGAACCACTGCAAGCTTAATACGTGCTAGGCACCAATCTGAAAACGAGCAAATTTCTTAATAGAAATATTCTCACCCATCTTAGCGACAATCTCGTTGAGTTTATCTTGTACACTGAGATCTGGATCTTTGACAAATTTCTGTTCAAGCAGACAGATTTCGGAAATGTATTTCTCAATCTTACCCGTAACAATTTTTTCAACGATATTTTCAGGCTTGCCAGATTCCAGTGCCTGCTTAACATAAATGTCTTTTTCCCGTTGAACAATATCTTCAGGAATCTCTTCACGGCTCACAGCAACTGGATTTACAGCCGCTATATGCATGGCGATATCTTTAGCAAAAGCTCTGAAGTCATCGGTTTTGGCAACAAAATCAGTTTCGCAGCCAACCTCAACCATTACCGCAAGCTTACCACCGCCGTGTACGTAACACTCAATAACACCTTCACTGGTGGCACGATCAGCACGTTTAGCGGCAACTGCAAGACCTTTTTGACGAAGCAGATCAACCGCCTTGTCAATGTCACCCTCAGTCTCGGTGAGAGCTTTTTTACAATCCATCATGCCGGCATTGGTCTTATCCCGCAGTTCCTTGACCATTTGACTTGTAATTTTCACGATTATTCTCCTTATATGATTCTTTGATCATCCAGGCCCTGAACCTGGGATAATGACGAGACCTCTACAGTAATAAAGGCCTGAAACGAAAAGCAGGCCTTTATTACATAAAAGTAAACAGATCCAGCAACAGTGGATCTGGTATGAAAGACTACTGGGCAGCTGGTGCTGCTTCTTCAGTGGAGGCTTCAGCTTCAGGAGCAGCCTCTTCAGTGTTTTCTGCACTCATAGCGGCTTCAAGCTCATCATTGCTGGCCTCTGTTTCCTCTCCACGACGCTCTTTTCCTTCAAGGGCTGCCTGGGCGATGGCTGAAGTCACAAGCTTGATAGCACGAATAGCATCGTCGTTACCAGGGATGACATAGTCAACGCCATCAGGGTCACAGTTCGTATCTGTAAGAGCGACGACAGGAATGCCCAGTTTCCGTGCTTCGTTGACTGCAATGTCTTCTTTATTTGGATCAATAACAAATAAAACATCAGGCAAGGAACGCATGGACTTGATACCACCGACGTTACGATCTAATTTGACCCGCTCTTTTTCCATCTGCAGGATTTCTTTCTTTGGAAAACGGTTAATGGAACCATCTTCCTGCATGGCTTCAATTTTTTTGAGCCTATCCACAGAGTTCTTCACAGTTTGGAAGTTGGTCATCATACCACCAAGCCAGCGGTGATTAACAAAGTACATGCCACAACGCTGCGCTTCTTCCTTGATAATAGCTTGGCCCTGACGTTTGGTACAAACGAACATGACAGATCCACCATTGGCAACCACATCTGCAATGTAGTTATATGCTTTACGGAACATCTTCATGGTGACATCAAGATTGACAATATAAATGCCATTACGTGGACCATAAATGTATGGTTTCATTTTTGGGTTCCAACGTCTGGTTTGATGTCCAAAATGGAGCCCTGCTTCGAGCATCTGCCGCATGGTTATTTGTGCCATAATCTTTCTCCAGTTTTTATGGTTATTCCTCCATCCCTGAATCCAATCCTCAAATTTGAGAACACCAAAGGATAAGCGGGATGTGTGTAGTTACTCTGCCCAGTATTTGAGCAGATTACAAACAAACTTTTCTTTTTAACACACCAGAATCACATTTTCAAGCCCCCACTCCTGTGTGCAAAAATGAAGTTATTTTGTTATAAGGGTCGGCCTGCGTCCAATATAATACTGGAGCCACTGAAATCCAAACTGCAACAAAGCTCCATCTTCACGTTTAATACGATTGCGGGTATTTTTGTCCAGTTTAAATTGTTTGAGTAATTGATGCGTTTCCACGTAAGCACGGAAATCATCAATATTGTAGCAGACCATAAAAGCAAGCTGTTGTAATGGTCCTGCTCCGCCCTCACCCTGCCACGGATTAGTGGCAAAAAAGGCATCCACTTCAGCCCAAAGCTCGTTGAACAGGTTAAATTCATGGAGTTGCTGCTCTCTCTCCCATTTACGCAGAGTATAGGTTCGCTGTTCAAAGTGCCCTTTACAGTAGGGGTGATGGGTCATAAAATAGTGTTCCTTCAGCCTTCCATTAACATGTTCAACACCCCGTTCCAGTGGGTAGGTACGGCATGCTGAAGGCCGGTCAGGATAAACAGAACACCCCTGTTCCGAGAGAAACGGGCAAGGTGATCCATCTTTATCAGCCATGTTTAACATTACACTTGGGAAAAAAGGATGACTCCCTTTGGCAACCCTAGTGTACGTACGCATAAAGGTGGCTGAATCAATATGAAGATTATTTTTGAGCCGGATAATGTCATAAGGGAAAAGATAAAGCAGCGTATTATGACAACAGGTAAGAAAACAGCTTACTTCAGGGTGACAGTGGAAGGAAAAAGGAGCTTTACCCACCCTGGTTCTCCCCTCGGGAAGGTGTGCGTCATCAGATGTGTATTCCATTTTTCACCGTTTGGTAAGATTAGGCAAAAAAAAAGCTGGTATGAAAAATCATACCAGCTTAAGCAACTTGTGAAGCTATGCTTTATTCATCAGCCTCTTCTTCGCCAAAAGAGTCCTGATAATCAACGAGCTCAATGATGGCCATAGGTGCAGCATCACCAACACGGTTACCGGTTTTGATAATTCTGGTGTACCCACCTTTTCTATCAGCATATTGTTCGGACAGCTCATTAAAAAGCTTATGTACAATTTCCTTGGATCGGATATAAGCGAGTGCCTGTCTTCTGGAATGCAGATCACCACGCTTACCAAGGGTGATCATTTTGTCAGCAATCCGGCGTGCTTCTTTGGCCTTTGGAACAGTAGTTACGATGCGTTCATGTTCCAACAGAGAGGTAACCATGTTGCGCAACATCGCTTTTCTATGGGAAGTGGTACGGCCTAACTTACGACCAACTTTTCTGTGTCTCATTATCTTGTCCTTCTCTGTTAATAAACAAATCGGTTAACGCTGGGGTCCTTATGGCTGCTTATTCCTGGTCTTCTTCACGGAGTTCAGGCGATACCCAACCTTCATGTTTCATGCCCAGGGTTAAGTCATGCTCTGCCAGCAAGGCCTTAATTTCATTAAGTGATTTGCGGCCGAAGTTCTTGGTTTTAAGCATTTCAGCATCAGTTTTCTGCACCAGTTGACCAATGAATTGGATCTGAGCATTTTTGAGGCAGTTAGCAGAACGAACAGAAAGCTCAAGGTCTTCAACGTTCTTGTCAAGAAATGGGGGATAGACGACGTGATCATCACTCTCTTTACGATCAGGTGCTTTGGCCTGCTCTTCGTTGAAATTGATGAAGATGGTCATCTGCTCTTTCAAAATTTTAGCAGCATAGGCCAGCGCATCTTCTGGAAGCACGCTACCATCAGTTTCGATTTCAAGGGTTAAACGGTCATAATCGGTTTTTTGCCCGACCCTGGCTTGACTTACCACATACTGAACGCGAACAATGGGTGAGAACATGGAATCAATGGGAATGACACCTATTGATTGTTCTTCTTTCTTATTCTGTTCTGCAGGTACGTAGCCCTTACCCCATTTAACTTCCAGTTCTGCTCTAAAGGTAGTATCACTGGTGATTGTGCAGATAACCTGCTCGGGATTCATTACATCCACGTTAGGCGCACCATTAATATCACCAGCAGTTACTTGACCAGGACCACTCTTTTCGATGACCACAACCTGACCTTCAGGAGTGTTCAGTTTAAGTCTGACCTGCTTGAGATTAAGGATAATCTCAGCAACATCTTCATGAACACCATCAACAGAAGTAAACTCATGGAGAGCATTATCAATCTTTACCGAGGTGATTGCAGCACCACGGATAGAAGAAAGCATAATGCGGCGTAATGAGTTACCAATAGTCGTGGCAAATCCACGTTCAAATGGCTGACAGATAAACCTCCCATACTGTTCAGTGTGGGTGTCATCCGTGACTTCTAACCTTTCTGGAGAGATAAGATTATGCCAATTTTTGTAGAAAGGATTGTTATCCTGCATTTCCTGTGACATGATGACCTAATCGCTTAAGGATTATTTAGAGTAGAGTTCAACTATCAGTTGTTCCTGAATAGGCATGGTAATCTCTTCTCTATTAGGCAGAGCCTTTACGGTTCCTTGCATTTTTGTCTGGTCAATCTCAAGCCAACTTGGAATACCGCGACGTACAGCACCTTCCAAGTTATCGATGATCAGTTCGTTTTTCTGACTCTTCTCCTTGAGTGAGATAACATCGCCTGGTGCCACTTGGTAGGAAGGTATATTTACCTTTTTACCGTTAACAAGGAAATGATTGTGGCGTACGAGCTGACGAGCCTGGTTCCTGGAACTAGCAAAGCCGATTCGATATAAGGCGTTATCTAACCTTCTTTCCAAAAGGATCAAAAGATTTTCACCGGTAACACCTTTGGCACGGTCTGCACGTTCAAAATATCTGCGAAACTGATTTTCCAACATGCCGTACATCTGCTTCACTTTCTGTTTTTCTCTAAGCTGAATAGCGTAGTCAGATGCTTTTTTAAAGCGATTCTGGCCGTGCTGTCCGGGAGGAAAAGCTCTCCTCTCAAACGCACATTTGTCGGAATAACAACGATCGCCTTTTAAAAATAATTTCAGGTTTTCACGCCTGCACATTCTGCAGGAAGCGCCTGTATATCTAGCCAAGATAAACCTCCATCAAATTTGCTGTAAACGGTAATACAGCGAGAAACCTACCGGTTTTTCTTTTAGACTCTTCTACGCTTTGGTGGTTTGCAGCCATTGTGAGGCAGCGGGGTAACGTCAACAATGCGTGTTACGTCCAGTTCAAGGGTAGTTAAAGCACGCAGTGCTGCTTCACGACCTGGTCCAGGTCCTTTTACCCGAACTTCAACCTTACGGAGTCCATGCTCCTTTGCCTTATTCACAGCATCACTGAGTGCGTTTTGTGCTGCAAAAGGAGTGGATTTACGAGATCCTTTGAAACCAATTACTCCAGCAGTAGACCATGCAAATGCATTTCCCAGCCTGTCTGTAATAGTGATCACTGTATTATTGAAGGTCGAGTAGATAAAAATAATACCTTCAGAAATATTCTTTTTCTCGCGGCGCTTTGCCTTGCCCGCTGATTTTCCGGACTTTGCCATAATTACTCCGATTTATTCTACGTGTAAGGGATACGAACCCAGCACTTATTTTTTGCGAACAGCAGCACCACGCTTAGGGCCCTTCCGTGTGCGCGCGTTAGTTTTAGTTCTCTGCCCACGGCAAGGTAAACTTCTGCGATGCCGTCTCCCTCTGTAAGCACCGAGATCCATCAGACGTTTAATGTCCATGGAGACTTCACGACGCTTATCCCCTTCAACAACGTAATCACTTTCAATAATCTTTCTGATCCGTGTAACATCATCACCACTGAGATCATCGCTATTCATCTGATAAGGAAGATCAGCTTTATCAAGAATCTGACGTGCAGAGGTCAAACCAATCCCAAAAATATAGGTTAAGGCTCGATCCATGTGTTTGTTACGTGGTAAATCCACTCCAGCTATACGTGCCAAGACAATTCTCCTCTTAAGTATCTCTTTCTGAGATTAACCTTGCCGCTGTTTATGTTTCTTATTCTTACAGCTCACCCTCACAACACCCTTGCGCTTGAGGATTTTGCAACTACTGCACATCTTTTTAACTGATGCCCGTACTTTCATAGCTCAACCCTGAGATTTCTTAGAAATTTATTTTTTGGCCTTTCCGCCTTTTGCCCGGAACGTAACCCTGCCACGGGTCAAATCGTATGGTGATAATTCAACTGTAACACGGTCGCCAGGTAAAATTTTTATATAATGCATACGCATTTTACCTGAAATATGAGCAAGTACCTTATGCCCATTATCAAGTTCTACGCGAAACATGGCATTGGGTAACGGTTCTATAATCGTTCCTTCTACTTCAATGGCTTCTTCTTTTGCCATATCTAACCCGTAATGTTGAGTGGCCGAAAAGGTTTTTATATATCTAACCTAACAAATTATATCAACTCTTTTCTCACATATTCGCAAAAATACGCGCTAGCTTAAAAAGAGTTGATCACCTCCTATCGCTCAGGATGAGCGATCCTTCTTCTGTAACAGCCACAGTGTGCTCAAAGTGTGCCGATGGTTTTCTGTCACCGGTTATGACTGTCCATTGATCATCCAGTATTTTTACTTTCTCAGTCCCCATGTTGACCATAGGTTCGATGGCAATCACCATACCAGCTAATAATCGTGGCGAGCCAGAACGTTGTACATAATTAGGAACCTCAGGAGCTTCATGGAGTTCAGTGCCAATACCGTGACCAACAAACTGACGAACAATACTAAAACCATTTCCTTCAGCATGTTGCTGTACAGCTCTGGATATATCAGACACTCTATTGCCAGGTTTTACCTGTTCAATACCTTTATATAACGCCGTCTCTGTAACATCCAGCAGTCGCCTGATTTCCTCGCTAACCGTTCCAACGGGAAGCGTAATAGCAGAGTCACCATAAAATCCGTCTATGTAGGCTCCAAAGTCAATAGAGATAATATCCCCTTCTTTCAGTATGATACTTTTAGAAGGAATTCCGTGAACCACCTCTTCATTTACTGAAGTACAAAGACTTCCTGGAAACCCCCTGTACCCTTTAAAGGCAGGAACCGCACCATGGTCACGACAATATGTTTCTGCAAGCTGATCAAGGTAATAGGTGGAAGTACCATCTTTTACCTCCTGGCTCAGCAGAGTAAGCACACCAGCAACAATCTGGTTTGCCTGGCGCATGATCTCAATTTCTTCAGGAGTCTTAACTGAGATACTCTTTTTTTTTGCTCCAGCCATGACTCTTGATTTTAACGTCTGCCTCTAATACGGCCAGCTTTCATAAAACCATCGTAGTTGCGCATGACCATATGTGATTCAATCTGAGAGATGGTATCAATGGCAACACCTACAACGATCAAAAGTGCTGTGCCGCCGAAGTAAAAAGGTACATTGAACTTACTAATCAATACCGTGGGCATAACACAAATTGCACTGAGGTATATTGCACCGACAACAGTCAACCTGGTAAGCACTTTATCTATAAACTCTGCAGTACGTTTTCCTGGCCGTATACCTGGAACAAAACCACCATTTTTCTTGAGATTCTCTGCCACATCATCAGGCTTAAACGTTACCGCTGTATAAAAAAAACAGAAGAAAACGACCATAAGGACAAAGAGTATATAATAGTATATGGTTCCAGGGGACAAAGCAGCTGATACACGCTGCACCCAGTCAATCTGAATAAAAGAGCCAATAGTTGCCGGAAACATCATAATAGATGAAGCAAAAATTGGTGGAATCACACCAGACACATTTATCTTGAGTGGCAGATGTGAAGATTGACCTCCATAAACTCGTCGTCCGACAACCCGTTTGGCATACTGGATGGGTATACGTCGCTGTGCTGTTTCAACAAAGATAATAAACGCCACGATTGCAAACATGGCAACAAGCATGAATGGCACAAAAATAACAGCGAGTTCGCCAGCCTTCACAAGTTGAATAGTATTCCCCACAGCAGCCGGCATTCGAGCTACAATACCAGCAAAAATGATCAGCGATATACCATTGCCAATACCACGCTCAGTCATCTGCTCACCAAGCCACATTATAAACGCGGTCCCAGAGGTAAGGGTAAGCACTGTCAT
This sequence comes from Desulfobulbus propionicus, assembly GCA_002746685.1. Lineage (GTDB taxonomy): Bacteria > Desulfobacterota > Desulfobulbia > Desulfobulbales > Desulfobulbaceae > Desulfogranum > Desulfogranum propionicus_C. Next base: position 31,705 of record PDQK01000011.1, read on the forward strand.
AAGTTTGAACTGAATCCCAGGCTCCATAACAATGGGAGCTCCACCTGGTCCACTCATCCCCTCAAGTCCGGTTGCAATAAAGAAGCCCTGGATCACAGAGAGCAGCACTGTACCGTATCTGGTGTATTGCGTAATCTTCCTCCGACCAGATTCCCCCTCTTTAGAAAGGGTCTCCAGTTGTGGGATTACAACGGTAAGCAGCTGAATAATAATGGAAGCTGAGATGTACGGCATAATGCCCAATGCAAAGATCGAAAAATTTTCGAGAGCTCCACCGGAAAACATATTGAACATACCAAAAAGGGTAGATGCATTTTGGTCAAAAAAAGCACCTAATGCTTCACCGTTGATTCCTGGTGTTGGAATCTGAACCCCCATCCGATAGACAAAAAGCATAAAGAGAGTGAAGAACACTCTCTTTCGCAATTCAGGTATTGTAGCAGCACTGGCAAGACCGCTCATCTGGTTACTCCTTTACAGAACCACCTGCTTCAGTAATTTTTTGGGCTGCACCCTTACTTACCTTATCCAGATCAACTGTAACAGCTTTGGTAATGGTACCGTTCGCCAGAACTTTTACAGGTGCTTTTGCAGGAACAACACCGGCTGCAACCAATGCATTCTTGTCAACAGTTGTGCCGGCTTCAAATTTATCCAGATCGCTCAATGACACAATGCTGTACTCTTTTTTAAAGATGTTGGTGAAGCCCCGCTTAGGTAAGCGGCGATGCAAAGGCATTTGACCACCTTCAAATCCGGGAGCCATGCTATATCCTGATCTTGAACGTGCACCTTTATGTCCCCGGCCAGAGGTTTTACCAAGGCCACTTCCATGTCCACGCCCAACACGCTTTCTCTCTTTTTTTGCACCTTCAGCTGGGCTGAGATTATTTAACTTCAGCATAATTATTCCTCCACCCGCACAAGGTGTTGTACCTTGGCAATCATGCCACGGATTTCAGGAGTATCTTTCCTGGTAACTGTTTTATGCATTTTGGTTAACCCAAGACCTACTAAGGTTGCACGAATTTTCTTTGTGCTCCCAATACCGCTTTTGACCTGTGTCAATGTGACTGTATCACCCATAAGAATAACCTGTAAAAGCTGACAACGTTAGGCAACCATTTCTTCTTTGCTCAGTCCACGCAGAGCAGCAATCTGCTCGGCTGATCTCAGCTGGCGTAAGCCTTCAATGGTAGCTTTGGCAAGATTGTGAGGATTGTTGGACCCTAAACATTTAGTAAGGATATTATTAACACCAGCAGCTTCAAGTACCGCACGAACAGCACCACCGGCAATAACTCCGGTACCGTCTGCAGCAGGTTTCAGCATTACACTACCTGACTTGAATTTTCCAATAACATCATGTGGAATAGAGGTTTCAGTTAAGGATACAGGCTGCATGTCCCGGCGTGCTTTTTCAATTCCCTTACGGATAGCTTCAGGAACCTGATTTGCTTTACCTAGCCCGTATCCAACCTTACCTTTTCCGTCTCCAACTACAACGATGGCACTAAAGCTGAAACGACGGCCACCTTTAACAACCTTTGCAACACGGTTGATAAAAACAATTTTTTCTATGAGCTCTTCCTGGTTTCCCTCTTTCGCTCGCTTAAAATCAGCCAAGGAACACCCCCGTAGGATTAAGTAATAAGAGTTTAGTGATTGATAAAAACGTTAGAAGTTGAGACCGCCTTCACGGGCTCCATCTGATAACGCTTTTACACGACCGTGGTAGATGTATCCCCCACGATCAAAAATAACCTTTTCAATTCCAGCAGCTTTAGCCTTGGCTGCTATGGCAAGACCGACCTGTTTAGCAAGGTCACACTTATTCTTTGCCTCAGTCGCTTCAAAATCTTTACTCTTGGTAGATGCAGAAACTAAGGTTACCTTTTTAATATCATCAATGATCTGGACATCAATGTGTTTATTGGAGCGAAAAACACGCATTCTGGGTTTTTCACTGGTCCCTAAAATATGCTTACGGATACGTTTAATCCGCTTTTGACGAGCGGTAACTTTTGGGTTTGTTTTAGCCATTGTGTTACTCTTTTAAAAAATGTTAACTCGCAGCGCCAGCCTTACCAACTTTGCGAACAATATGTTCATCAGCATAGCGGATACCTTTCCCTTTATATGGTTCAGGCTTTCGTATCTCTCTAATTCTTGCTGCAGTAAGGCCAACCAGTTCTTTATCTATACCAGTGACAGTAATTTTATTATCCTTATCAACCTCAGCACTTATGCCTTCTGGGAGGGTGAATTCAACAGGATTTGAATACCCAACATTCAGCGTCAGGGTTGATTGAGCAAGGTTTGCTCTGTAGCCCACGCCCTCAACAAGCAATTCTTTTTTAAACCCCTGGTCTACCCCGACCACCATGTTATTGATAAGCGATCTGGTCATCCCCCAGAAAGCCATAACACGCTTGCTTGTTCCCTTTGGAGAACAGACAATCTGACTGTCTTCTTCAGAGCAGTTGATCTCAGGACGTATATCTCGTTCAAGGCTTCCTTTAGGACCTGTGACCTTTATGTGGGTCCCTTTAATATCAACCTTCACCCCATTAGGTACTGGGATCGGCATCTTTCCAATTCGTGACATTGTACTCTCCTAAAATATAGAAAATGCTGATTTACCAGACTTCACAGAGCAATTCGCCACCAATTCCAAGGCGTCTTGCCTCACGGTCACTCATCACACCTTGTGAAGTTGTAAGGATAGCTACGCCAAGACCACTCATTACCTTAGGGATCTGAGCACTTTTTTTGTACTGGCGCAAACCAGGTTTACTGGTCCGTTTAATTCCAGTAATCACCTGCTCATTATTTTGACCATATTTCAGATCAATTTTCAGCGTACCCTGAATACCTTTATCTATGACATGATAGTCAGTGATATAGCCTTCCTGTTTAAGTACCTTAGCCACATTGACTTTGATTTTGGACAGGGGCATTTCCACTGAATCAAAACGGGCTTTTACACCGTTTCTAATTCTGGTCAGCATATCTGCCAACGGATCACTCATGGACATTGAATTTACCTCATCTTAATAAAGCATTTATAGGCGATCCTTGGTGTAGCTCAACATTCATATCTACACCGTAAAGCCTGAAAGCTGTTACCAACTGGATTTTGTGACACCAGTTATTTCGCCTTGTGAGGCGAGCTTACGAAAACAAAGCCTGCAAATGCCGAACTTTCTTAAATAGCCTCTTGGACGTCCACAAAGCGGACATCTGTTGTATGAACGCACTTTAAATTTTGGTTCGCGCTTAGCCTTGGCAATGAGTGATTTTTTTGCCACTGCGTCCTCCTGGAGTAATGAATTTAGTTACGCTGAAAAATCAGTTCAAAGACTACTTTTTAAACGGCATGCCCATGGCCTTTAACAGCGCACGTCCTTGCTCATTGTCTTTTGCACTTGTGACTATAGTGATATTCAGACCGCGAATTTTATCGATCTTATCGTAGTCAATCTCAGGAAAGATAATATGTTCGGTAATTCCCATGGAGAAATTACCTCTTCCATCAAAACCTTTGGGAGAAATACCCCGAAAGTCACGAACACGTGGCAATGCAATATTGATCAGTTTTGACAAAAAATCATACATTCTTTCTCTACGCAGGGTTACCCGAGCACCAATAGGCATACCTTCACGCAATTTAAAGGTTGCAATGGATTTTTTTGCTTTAGTAACTACCGCTTTTTGACCTGCAATAAGGGTGAGTTCTTGAGCTGCCTTATCCACTGACTTAGGATTCTGCACGCCTTCACCAATCCCCATATTGAGGATAACCTTCTCAATTTTAGGAATTTCCATAACACTTTTATAGCCAAACTCTTTTTGTAGAGCCTCTCTAATTTCAGTGTTGTATTGTTCCTTAAGTGATCCCATCTTAAACTCCGTAATCAGTGAGTTCCTTATGACTTGACAGTCTCAAGAGTCGCGCCGCAACCTTTACAGACACGAACTTTCTTCCCGTCTTCGAGAAATTTTTTACCAGTACGCACTGTTTCAGTGCACTCAGGGCAGACAACCATTACGTTTGAAACGTGAATGGAAGCCTCACGTTCAACGATCTGACCTTGCTGTGTGGCGTCTTGAGCTTTCTGATGACGTTTAATCATGTTAATTCGTTCTACAACGACTCTATTCTTGCCCCTGTCAATTCGTAAAACCTTACCTACCCTGCCCTTATCTTTACCAGCGATGACTTCAACCTGGTCGTTTACTCTTAGACTTGTTTGTCCCTGACGCATTGTTCTATCCTCGTTTCCCAAGCTTGATAATCCTCAAATATTGTTACAGGACTTCTGGAGCCAGGGAGATAATCTTCATAAAACCAAGTGACCGTAACTCACGCGCCACAGGGCCAAAGATACGTGTACCTACTGGTTCGCCACTGGCGCTAAGCAGTACGGCAGCATTCTCATCGAATTTGACGGTAGTGTCTTCTGGCCGTTGCAGCTCTTTCTTTGTCCGAACAATAACGGCGTCTAAAACATCACCTTTCTTCACTTTAGCATTAGGTATCGCTTCTTTAACAGTAACAACGATAATGTCACCAATGCCAGCGTATCGTTTCCGAGTACCTCCAAGAACTCTGATGCAGAGCACTTTTTTTGCACCTGAGTTATCGGCAACGTTTAACATGGTTTCGGTTTGGATCATGGTTCCACCTGAATTGCAATAATTATCAGCTTATTACAATCAACTGTTGAACGTGTTGCTACACAGAGCGTTCAACAATAGATCGTACAAGCCAGCGTTTATTTTTTGACAATGGACGACACTCTTCGATAAGTACCACATCCCCGATATTGCATTCATTGGCTGCATCATGAGCCATATATTTAATTCGGCGGCGGATGTATTTACCGTACATTTTATGTCGTACTTTACGTTCAACAAGCACGACAACACTTTTGTCCATCTTGTTACTGATAACTGCCCCCTGCTGGGTCTTTTTGGTTTTAGCTGTCATCGCTTTTATCCTGTAAGCTTTGTTTGCTCTATCCTGATTGGTTATCTATTGTTTTTCTGCAATTACAGTTAAAACACGTGCAATATCTTTTTTAAGCTGTCCGAGGCGAGCAGGGTTTTCCAACCTTCTAATGCCATGCTGAAACTTAAGCTTAAAAAGATCTTCACGGAGGTCTTTTTCTTTTTTCTGCAGATCTTCCAGGCTTAGATCACGTAAATCCTTAGTTTTCATATGGTCTCCCTCTTGAGTACTACTTTAGTTGGAAATGGGAGTTTATAACTTGCCAGCTTTAAAGCTTCAATTGCCAGGTCTTCAGGTACACCTTTAAGTTCATAAAGGATTTTACCAGGTCGAATTGTAGCTACCCAGTATTCTGGAGACCCCTTACCTTTACCCATCCGGGTTTCAGCAGGCTTTTTTGTAATAGGTTTATCAGGAAAAACCCTAATCCAGAGCTTACCACCTCTTTTAATCTTTCTATTGATGGTGATACGAGCAGCTTCTATATGTTGCGCAGTCATCCTGCCGCAACCAACAGCTTTAAGCGCGAAATCTCCAAAAGAAATATCAGATCCGCGTTGCGCCTTACCGCGCATTCTACCCTTGTGCTGTTTTCTATGTTTTACTTTTCGTGGACTTAACATTGTATCATTCCTGCAATCAATTTATGCGCACTGTATTCTTAAGCGTGTCAGCCAAATCATTTAAAACAGTAGCTCTTATTCTGGTCCGACCTGACTTTCAGCAAGAACCTCGCCTTTAAATATCCAGACCTTCACACCAATAATACCATAGGTAGTATGAGCTTCTGCAGTACCGTAGTCAATGTCAGCTCTTAAGGTATGGAGAGGAACCCTGCCTTCTTTAAACCACTCTGTGCGAGACATCTCAGCCCCACCAAGACGTCCAGAACAGGAAATTTTAATCCCCTGCACACCAAACCGAAGTGCCGAGTTAATAGATTTTTTCATGGCCCGGCGAAAGGCAATACGTCTTTCAAGTTGCATGGCAATATTTTCTGCCACGAGTTGAGCATCGGCTTCTGGCCTGCGAACTTCCTGGATGTCGATAAGACATTGGCGTCCAAATTTCTTTTCCAGATCCTTTTTCAGGCTCTCAATCTCTGCACCCTTTTTACCAATGACGATACCTGGTCGTGCTGTAAACAGCTTAACCTTAATCTTCTCACCAGTGCGCTCTATAACGATACGGGCAATTCCGGCATGATAGAGACGTTTCTTGAGATATTTACGAATAAGCTGATCCTGATGTAGGTTATCCGCATAATCTTTATCCGCATACCAGATAGATTCCCATGAGCGTGTAATATTTAACCGTAGCCCTATGGGATTTACTTTTTGACCCAAGGTGATCCTCCGTTCCCTCTATCTATTAATCTCTTTATCCTGTTACAGTTTAGCTTTCTGCTACAACTACTGTAATGTGGCTTGACCTTTTCAAAATTCGAGTAGCTCGACCTTGAGCTCTCGGACGAAATCGTTTCAACATTGGTCCACCATCGATAAGAATCTCTTTAATAAAAAGAGTATCAACATCGATCGAGTCGTTCTGATCTGCGTTGGCAACAGCAGATTCAATGACTTTGCGTAAAATGCGAGCAGCCTTTTTAGGCATAAATCTCAATGTAGTGATGGCAGTGTCAACTTCCATACCACGAACGACATCTGCAACGAGTCTCGCTTTTTGCGGTGAAATACGAATGTATTTAGCGACGGCTTTTGTTTCCATCGATTAACTCCTTAGCACTTTCTAAAAGAGAGATAATTATTTCTTCCCTTTCCTATCCGCGGCATGACCATAATATGTTCTTGTTGGGGAAAATTCCCCAAGCTTATGACCAACCATGTTTTCACTTACATATACAGGGATAAATTTCTGCCCATTGTGAACAGCAAAAGTTAACCCTACCATCTCCGGAATGATATCTGAACGCCTGGACCAGGTTTTTATGACTTTACGGGACCCACTTTCTTGCGCTTGCAGGATCTTCTTCATGAGATGGTCATCGACAAAAGGACCTTTTTTTACGGAACGAGCCATTTCAATATTCTCCTGTTATTACTTACGCTTGGTTACGATATCGCGGTCAGACCCTTTTTTCTTCCTGGTCTTGTACCCCTTAGTAGGTACCCCCCATGGGGATACGGGATGACGACCACCGGAGGATTTACCTTCACCACCACCCATTGGATGATCAACAGGGTTCATTGCCACACCACGTACAGTAGGCCGTTTCCCTTTCCAACGATTACGTCCGGCCTTGCCGAGTTTTTGGCTGGAGTATTCAGAGTTACCTACCTGCCCAATACATGCTCTACAATCTTTGTGAAACTTTCGGACCTCACCAGATGGCAGCTTAACCAGTACTTGATGACCATCTTTAGCCATTAGTTGTGCTGAGGTACCAGCAGATCGAACAAGCTGAGCACCCTTGCCAATCTTCATCTCGATGTTATGGATGATGGTACCAAGAGGAATATTAAACATTGGCAGACAGTTGCCTGGTTTAATATCAGAATTAGCCCCTGCAGTAATGGTATCTCCAACGGTAATTCCGTTAGGGGCTAAAATGTACGCCTTTTCACCATCTGCATACACAAGAAGAGCGATGTGAGCTGAACGGTTGGGGTCATACTCTATAGCCTTGACAACAGCTGGGATATCCACCTTGTTGCGTTTCCAGTCAATAACCCTATATTTTCTTTTGTGTCCACCACCTTTATGACGACAGGTGATTCGACCATAAGAGTTCCTTCCGCCGGTTTTTTTTAGCGGGCGAAGCAGGCTCTTTTCAGGATCTTTATCTGTAAGATAGTCCTGTTTTACTGAAACGTAGTGACGCTTCCCCGGTGATGTCGGTTTATGGGTTTTAATTGCCATTGTATTTCCTGTAATCGTATGTCTTCAGGTTAAACCGATAAAACAACTAGATTAAAGCTCTTCAAGGAAATTGATTTCACCTTCAGCGAGGGTGACATAAGCTTTTTTCCAATCGTTTGTTCTGCCTACAGATTTGAGACCAACACGTTTCTTTTTTCCGTGCATGGAAACGGTTTTCACATGTGCCACTTTCACATCAAACAGTGACTCAACCGCATTTTTAATCTCAATCTTGTTAGCGTGAGGATCAACTTTAAAGGTTACAGTCCCTTGTGTCTCCTGTAAAAGGGTACTTTTTTCGGTGAGACAGGGGCCTTTGATAACGTTATAAATTACCTTCATACCAAGAGCCTCTCTTCAATCTTTTCAATACTGCTTTTAAGCAACATGAGTTTGGGATATTTGAGTATGTCAAAGACATTTAGTCCGGCAACTGGCAGTGCTTTAAACCCCACAGTGTTACGTGAGGATTTGACTACTATATCGTCAGTATCAGCTGTAACTACCAGACATTTATCAAACGCAAAGTTGTTCATCACGTTGACAAAGGCTTTGGTTTTGACTTCTGAAAGTTGCAGGTCATCAACCACAACCAGATTCCCCTCACCAAGCCTGGCACTCAAGGCCATTTTTAAACCGAGACGTTTTACCTTCTTTGGAAGGGAATAGCTATAGTCTCTTGGTTTAGGACCAAAAACCGTACCACCACCTCTCCAAACCGGTGAGTTACGGGTACCAGAACGAGCACGACCAGTTCCTTTTTGGCGCCAGGGTTTTGCTCCACCACCACGTAATTCGCCACGGGTTTTAGTAGAAGCATTACCACTACGCCGATTTGCACGCTGCATAACAATAATGTCGTGCAGTACGCTTTCTTTCACTTCAACACCAAACAGGTCGTCTTTGAGTTCTACTTCGCCAACTTTTTCTGCCAGGTTGTTTACGACATCACAAACTGCCATGAGTATCTCCTTGTGAGCAGTTCAGAAATTAAGCTTGAGTATAGATAGAGAGCAAACCGTTTTTTGCTCCGGGAACCGGCCCCTTAACGAGGATCACGTTATCTTCTTCCCTGATATCTATAATTTTATAGTTCTTCTGAGTAACAATCTCATTACCCATATGTCCTGGAAGTTTTTTCCCTTTAATGACGCGGCTAGGCCATGCACTACACCCTATTGAACCAGGAGCTCTATGGAATCCGGAACCATGGGAAGCCTTACCACCAGCAAACCCATGACGTTTTACAACGCCTTGAAAACCTCGTCCCTTTGACTTCCCAGTAATGTCAACCTTGTCACCAACTTTGACAACATCAGCAGCTTTAATTTCCTGACCTAATTCGTACGCCTCTGGATCTGCCACCCTGAATTCGCGGATGTGGTAGAAAGCAGTGCCGCCAGAGCGCTTTGCGTGTCCTGCTTCAGGCTTATTCAGTCGGGATGCTTTCTTTTCTACAAAACCGACTTGAATAGCATTGTAGCCTTCTTTAGCTTCGGTTTTTTTCTGCAAAATTGTACAGGGACCGGCTTCAATAACAGTGACAGGAATTGAACGACCATGTTCGTCGTATATCCTTGTCATCCCAACCTTACGACCCAGTATTCCGTTTGTCTTCGGCATTTGTATTTACCTGTATTTAGTTAGATGTCTGCAACCAGCGGCAGACATTCTCCTGTGCAATTAAACTTGTTACAACAAATCAGGGTATTTTAATCTCTACATCCACACCTGCAGACAATTCAAGCTTCATCAAAGCGTCAATGGTCTGCTGAGTTGGCTCAAGAATGTCAAGCAGGCGTCGGTGTGTTCGCATTTCAAACTGCTCACGGGATTTCTTGTCTACATGTGGAGACCGTAAAACAGTGTACTTGTTCTTGCTTGTTGGCAGTGGAATCGGGCCAGCTATAGTGGCACCAGTTCTACGTGCTGTTTCAACAATCTCTCTGGTGGAGACATCAAGTAACTTGTGATCGTAACCTTTCAGTCTGATACGAATCTTATCTGCTGGAATCATTACACTCCTCTTATTCGATAATTTCGCTGATCACGCCAGCGCCTACTGTACGACCACCTTCACGGATCGCAAAACGAAGACCGACTTCCATAGCGATAGGAGTGATCAACTCACCGGTGATGTGAATATTA
>PDQK01000012.1 GCA_002746685.1 Desulfobulbus propionicus
TCAACGAACTACGAAAAGAAAAATTGAGTTCGTCGATCTGGGTACACAGGAAATCTCCGTTTTCCACTTGACTTTACTTATCATAGATGTCCCCTATTACGTGCTATTACGTGTTATTCCTCTTATTCTGTATACAACTAATGGGAATATGCAATCGTAAAAGTATGCAGCTGCCATCTTGTCAGTTATCCTCAACGGTTATATGTACATCATGTATCCTGTGTAAATACGGGAATAATTCCAGATGACAAAGTGAAAATAGAGGTCTATGGTAAAGACCTTGTTTTGAATACACCTGAACCCGTGATTGGGCACAACCGAGGGAATTTATTATGATGAGGAAGATACACCACCAATGATTACACCAGATATGATGATCGTCTTTGGCTTGCTGGCGCTGGCCATTGTGTTATTTGTCTTTGATCTGCTTCGTGTGGATCTGGTTGGCCTGTTGATGATGGTGCTGTTGCCGTTATCCGGTGTTGTCACTGCCGAACAGGCAGTTGCCGGACTCAGCTCAAATGCAGTGGTCTCCATTATTGCGGTGATGATTATCGGTGCCGGGCTTAACAAAACCGGAGTGATGAATACTGTGGCCGCATATATCATCAAGTTGGCAGGGCGCAGTGAAAAACGGATTATGATCATCATTTCCTCCACCGTCGCGGTTATCTCTAGTTTTATGCAAAACATTGGAGCTGCAGCATTGTTCTTGCCAGCAACCATGAAGATTTCCCGTGAACTCAATATTTCTGCAGGAAAGATTCTCATGCCCATGGGGTTTGCTGCCATCACCGGTGGTTGTCTCACCCTGGTGGGCTCCAGTCCGCTTATCATGCTTAATGACCTCATGGAGACCTGGTGGAACAACAACAGTGAAGCTGTTGGACAGGTCGCCTTTGAACCATTGGGCCTGGTTTCTGTTACTCCCATTGGGATTGCCTTGCTGGTTGGGGTGCTGGCGTATTTTGTTTTTTTCGGCAAAAAGCTGCTTCCCGATGCGACATCCGGTCTGGAAGAGGACTGCATGGATAAACGGCTTGAGGAAATTTACGGCCAGAAGGTAGGGCATAGTTTTGAAGTTTTTGTGCCTAATACTGTTTCACCTGCAACTCTGGGAGAACTTGAATTACGGCCCATGTATCATTTGACCGTTATCGGGATTGCGAAAAATCATGGCCGGAATAAGAATCTTTCACCCATGCGTGATTCGGTTATTGGACCAGGGGATAGTCTCTGGATCATGAGTTCTGATGAAAACATGAACAAGGCTGCCAGGGAGCTCTCCTGGTTGGTCAAGAAAGAGCATGATATTTTTGCCAAGGAGAATTCGCCAGATGAGTCTGGCGTGGTGGAAGGGGTGGTCATTCCCCACTCAAATTTGAGTAACCACACAATGGAGGAACTGCGGTTCAGGAAATTGTTTCACGTTAATCCATTAGCCATTGTTCGCGGGGAGACGCTTATTATGGATGAGATTAACGAGACCAAGCTGCGCCAGGGGGATACACTTTTACTTCAGGGGAAATGGCGCCAGTTCAGGTTGCTGCAGGGAAAAATGGACTTGGCGTTTATTGAGGATATCCGGGGGGAAGACCTTAAGCCGGAACGTATTGGCTTCGCCATCTTTTTTCTTTTGCTTTCGCTGGTGCTGGCACTTGGGTTTCAGGTCAAGCTTTCCATTGCTCTGCTCACAGGTGCATTGGGCATGATTTTAACCAAGATTATCCCCGCTGACAGGGCCTATGAAGCTGTTGACTGGAGAACCATTTTTCTGCTCTCTGGCCTCATTCCGCTTGGTACGGCCTTTGAAAATACAGGAGCTGCTCATTTTCTGGCCAGTATTCTGCTGAGTGCTGTTGGTACTCCAGGGCCGCTGCTTTTGTTATTGGTTATCTCTCTGCTTACTGCTTTTTTCTCGCTGGTCGCTTCCAATGTGGGTGCTGTGGTGCTCATGGTGCCTCTGGCCATGAATATGGCGGTCGGAATTGGTTCCAGTCCGGTCACTGCTGCCATGGTGGTAGCTCTCTCTGCATCCAATACCTTTGTGCTGCCTACCCACCAGGTCAATGCGCTGATCATGCGTCCCGGTGGTTATCGAACCCGCGATTACATGAGGGCAGGAGCTGGGGTGACCATTCTGTACACCGGTGTTTTAATTGCCTGTTTGGCCTTTTTCTACACTGTATAAATTCAATGCAAGGATTTGCTGTACCAAATCAATTGCTGTTTGTATTGTGGGGGCAGAGTACCTGCAGAAAAAAAGGGCGACGCTTTTTTTCTGCATGGAACATTTTGTATAATTAAAGGGATATTAAATCGATGAATTGCTTTACGTTAGAACCTCTTGCAGGATACTCCTCCTTTGATGGGCCGGTGGTTACCATCATTTTGGATGGGGTTGGGATCGGTAAAAAGGATGCCAGTGACGGTGTCTTTGTATCCTACACACCGGTGCTGGACAGCAGTATCAACTCAGAACTTTCCACCCGGCTGAGAGCCCATGGAACTGCTGTCGGGCTGCCAACCGATGGCGATATGGGCAACTCCGAGGTGGGGCATAATGCTCTGGGTGCCGGGCGGGTATTTTCACAAGGTGCCAAGCTGGTGAATGAGGCGCTGCAGTCCGGTAGAGCATTTGAAGGGAACACCTGGAAAACTGCGGTGGCAAAGGCCAAGGCTGGGGGAACGCTTCATTTCATCGGCATGGTGTCTGATGGTAATGTGCACAGCCATATTGACCAGTTGTTCATCCTTTTGGAGCGTTGCGCAATGGAAGGGGTACCGAAAGTCAGAATCCATGGGCTTCTTGATGGTCGGGATGTCGAGGCTAAGAGCGGGCTGGAGTATTTTGGTCCGCTGGAAGAAAAGCTCCTGGAACTGACCCAAAGCGGGCAGGGCGATTATCGTATCGCTTCAGGTGGAGGCCGGATGATTACCACCATGGACCGCTATAATGCTGACTGGTCAGTAGTAGAGCGAGGCTGGAAGGCCCATGTGCTCGGTGAGGGAAGAGCATTTAGCTCTGCAACCGAGGCTATTCAGACCTACTATGACGAAGATCCCAACATGACTGACCAATACATGGAAAGTTTTGTGATTGTCGAAGATGGTGCTCCAGTGGGAACCATTGAAGATGGTGATGCGGTGATCTTTTTCAACTTTCGCGGTGACCGTGCCATAGAAATTTCCCAGGCTTTTGAGGAAACTGCATTTACTGCTTTTGAGCGTAAGCGTCATCCAGATGTGTTTTATGCAGGGATGATGCAGTATGACGGTGATGCCCGTATTCCTGCAAACTACTTGGTTGAGCCACCTGCAATCGATAAAACGCTTAGTGAATACCTGTGCAGCAACGGGATTTCTTCTTTTGCCATCTCTGAGACCCAGAAATTTGGTCATGTTACCTATTTCTGGAACGGTAACCGTTCAGGGTATATTGACGAAAAACTTGAAAAATATGTGGAGATTCCCTCGGATAAAATTGCCTTTGATCAACGTCCGTGGATGAAAGCTGAGGAAATAACCGTCCAGGCCATTAAAGCTGTCAAGAGCGGTGAGTTTAAGTTCATTCGTTTGAATTATGCCAATGGTGATATGGTTGGTCACACCGGTGTGGAGAGCGCGGTAAGAATTGCTGTTGAAACGGTGGATATGTGTTTAGGGCACCTGCTGGAGGCGGTGAAAGCTGTTGGTGGTATTGCCGTAATCACTGCAGATCATGGCAACGCTGACTGCATGTGGACCACGAAAAATGGTATCAAGCAACCCATGGTTGCTCACACCAAAAACCTGGTCCCCTTTGTGGTACTCAATTTCAATGAGAACAATAACTTTGTGCTGAATACACTTGAGAAGCCGGGACTAGCCAATGTGGCAGCCACGATTTGTACGTTGCTGGGCTATCAACCACCTGCAGAGTATGAACCATCACTGCTTACTCTTGGGTAGCACGTAAGCATTCCTGCCCCGCTTTGCCCCACCCAAGGTGATGAAAGCAGGGAAATAAGAGTTGTTATGTTGACGCCCTCCTCTCCCTGAAGGAGAGGAGGGAATCCCTCTGTCGTTACTCTGTTGGTTCGGTAAAAATCCGCTTGCCCATCTCCATGTCCAACTGAAATATCCCTGACGTTTTATCTCCAATCAGCTTCATTCTGTCGAGAATTTCGCCAACTGAAGCCTCTTCTTCAACTTGCTCTTCAACAAACCATTGGAGGAAAATGTTGGAGGCATGATCTCTTTCTTCCAAAGCGCAGTCTACAAGATCGTTGATGAGCGAGGTTACATGTGCTTCGTGTTCAGCGACATCTTTCACAACCTCTAGAGGTGAGGACCAGGTGTTTTTTGGTGTGTCAATTTTTTCCAGTTTTACGACGCCCCCTCTTTCCAGGAGGTAGTCAAACATTTTATCTGCGTGAAACATCTCTTCTTTTGCCTGTGCCCGCATCCACGTGGCAAATCCTGGCAGGCCATTATCGCTGAGCCAGGCAGACATGGACAGGTAAAAGTAGGATGAAAATTGTTCTGCATTTATTTGTTTGTTGAACGCTGCAGTCATTTTTTCTGAAATCATGGTTGGTGCTCCTCCGTATTGTGCTAAAGGTGTCTTGCAAAACAAAGTGTTTAAAATAACGCTGAAACACATAAGTCACATGGCCCAATAAGTAAAGAGCGTTTTGGTACCTTGCCTGGATCTTTTCAGCTCAGCACATGCGTGGTTTGTTTCTTTTTGATGAGAGTGAATTATGATTGACAGGATTGGTCAGTTGACTTAAAAAGTTGGTCGTTATCTATGAGTGTTAGGTCGATCGATTTTTAGGGAGTGTTGTTTCACGTTTGAAATGTGCAAAGCCGCTGAGTTACGCACCTCCGCCAACAATGAAGTGAGAGATGTGAACAAAAAAGAAACACAATCAACACGGGAATTACTGCTTTTTACCGGTGGTGAGCTTTTTTCCGAGCACGGTTATGATGGTGTGTCCACGAGGGCTATCGCTGAAGCAGCAGGCGTAAACTTAGGCAGTATTCATTATCATTTTGGAAGTAAGGAAAAACTCTATATGGAGGCGTTTACCTTTGCCATTGCGGAGAAAAGATGTAACGGGTTTCTTGAGGTACTTGAAGAAAACCCGATGCTTGCAGAAAACCCAGCAGGACAGGCCGAGATCATCCGTACGGCTGTGTATCGAAATTTCCATGAATTTTTTCGACCTGAAAAGCCCAGGTGGGAACGCCAGATAATCATCCGTGAGGTGACCAAACCATCAACAGTGGCACCGATATTACTTGAGCAAGTGTATATCCCGGATATGGATCGTACCAGGGAGTTTTATAAGAAAATTAAACCTGGTGCTCAAGATAAGGAAGCCAATGCATGGATGGATATGCTCCATGCACAGATCATTTATTATGGAGCGCTTGAGGACGTGCTGTATCTGGCCCGTGGCGAACGGGTCACTGACGTGGATTTTTACCGCGAAGCAGCCAGAACAGTATCAAGAGCCATGATTCTCCAACTTGATTTGCCTTTACCCAAAGATCTTCAATAACGGGGAGGCGCTCAATCACCCTATATGGACGAGAGCGATACAGTACGCTTGTTCAAGGATGACCATCTGAAAACAGTTTCCATTGAGAAGGACGTTAACGAAGAAAAAGAGCACAAAATGAAGAAACGAAAGTACATATTCCTGTTGGCAATAGGTGCAATAGCCGCTGGCCTGATTGTCTATAAAGATTCTCTGTCTATGCTTATGAAGACAGCTCCTGTTGTTCAGAAAGAAAAAGTCGCAGTGATTCGGCCAGTACCAACGGTCATGGTCAGGGAGGCTAACTTTTTAAAAAAGCGTGACTTTCCTGGTTCTGTTCGGGCGCGTAACAGGGTCGATCTTGCCTTTTCTGTAGCCGGGTTGCTTGTTGAATTGAATGCCAGGGAAGGTGAGCAACTGTCCAAGGGTGATGTGCTGGCAAAGCTTGATCCACGCGATTTTCAAAATGCCTTGGCCTCTGCCCAGGCGTCTTATGACGATGCGAAACGGGCCTACATGCGCGCCAGAGATCTTTTTAAGCGTAAGGTGTTATCCCAGGCCCAGTTAGACGCAACCATGACAGCCTATGAGGTGGCTGAGGCAAACCTTCGTCAGCGCAACAAAGACCTGAGCGATACCGTGATTTATGCACCTTTTGATGGGGTGGTCGCTAAACGGTACGTGGAAAACCATGAGCACATTAGAGGTAAAAGCCCGGTTGCCAGCTTTAAAGACCTCTCCCGTATAGAGGTGGTTACCCATATTCCCGAAAATCTGGTTGCCCGGGTTGGTATTGAGGAAATTGAGCGTATTCAGGTTCGGTTTGATGTGGATCAGCAGACGTGGTATCCGGCTGAAATGAAGGAGCACAGTATGCAGTCCGACCCGGTTTCAAGGACTTACGATATTGTGGTTAGCCTGGAGCCACCCAAAGAGCTGGAAATTTTACCTGGCATGACCGCAACTGTAGAATTTGAACGATTACGGGGAGCAGATGACAGAGACCCTGTCTATGTTGTCCCCGCTGCCTCTGTCCTTGGCGGGAACAATGGTGAATCCTATGTGTGGGTTATCCCAGAACAAAGCGGTCATCCTGAAAAAGTACAGGTTGAGCTTGGTGCGCTCACCAACGACGGTATGGAGATCGTTGGTGGTCTTGGGGGAAACGAGCGAGTAGCCACTGCTGCAATCCATACTTTGCTTGAAGATATGCTGGTGCGTCCTGCTCGAGAAGGAAAAGAGGGGCTGGACAGATGAGCCTAGTACGCTACTCCTTAGAAAACCGAGCTGTAACGCTGGTTCTGATTTTCTTTGTGTTTATTGGCGGGTACCTTTCCTATGAACGGTTAGGTCGCCTGGAAGATCCTGATTTTACTATTAAAGAAGCCGTTATTTCCACCCTTTATCCCGGTTCGACAGCTGAGGAGGTGGAGCTGGAGGTGACAGAACCTCTGGAAACAGCTATCCAGCAACTCAAACAGTTGGAAGAGGTTCGTTCTATTTCACGGGCCGGTGTTTCCATCATCTATGCTGAGGTCCAGGATAAATACGACAAAGAGACCCTGCCCCAGGTGTGGGATGAGCTGCGGCGAAAGATTAATGGAGTGGCCGGTGACTTGCCTCCGGGAAGCTATCCACCCGTCATCAATGATGATTTTGGTGATGTATACGGTATTTTCTTTGCCATTACCGGAGACGGCTATTCCCAACATGATTTACAGGAAATTGCAGAGGATTTACGCCGTGAACTCCTGTTAAGCGAGGACGTCGGGCGGATTGATTTTTGGGGCATGCAGCAGGAAGTGGTGTATGTGGAAATCGACCGGGTTCAGGCGTCTCAGCTTGGTATTCCGCCAGCAGCCATTTTTCAGACCATCAGCCAGCAAAATACTGTGGCTGAGGCTGGCAAGGTCAGGGTAGGTACTGAGGATATCCGTTTCCGGGTCTCCGGTGATTACGGAGATGTGCGTGAGATTGGCGAACAGTTGGTTCGTGCCGGTAATACAGGGACCATGATTCGCATTAAAGATGTGGCAACCATTGAAAAAGGGTACCTGGAACCACCCAACCAGATTCTACGCAGGGATGGTAAGCCCGCAGTAGGGCTGGGGATCTCCGTTGTTTCCGGTGGTAATGTTGTTACCATGGGTAAGGCTGTACGAGCCAGGCTGGATGAGCTTGAACCTCGTCTGCCGGTTGGCGTGAAACTCAATGTTATCGCTTACCAGGCGGAGACCGTGGAAAAGGCGGTTAATGGGTTTGTTTTAAACCTGTTTGAGGCGGTGGTCATTGTTGTGGTCCTGCTGGTTCTTTTTATGGGAGTGCGCGAAGGACTCATTATTGGTTGTGTGCTGCTCATTACTATTTTGGCGACCTTTATATGCATGCTGCTCTTTGAGGTCAATCTCCAGCGAATTTCCTTGGGCGCACTCATCATTGCCTTGGGAATGCTGGTGGATAATGCCATTGTTGTTGCTGAGGGGATTGTTATCAAGCTGCATAAGGGAATGCCTAAAGAACAGGCCGCTGTCCAGACCGTTGCAGAGACTCAATGGCCGCTGCTGGGGGCAACGCTTATTGCGATCCTCGCCTTTGCCGCCATCTCCTTATCTCAAGATGTAACAGGTGAGTACCTTAACTCTCTGTTTAAGGTTATCGGCCTTTCGCTTATCTTGAGCTGGGTATTTGCCATCACGGTTGTACCTTATCTCTGTGTCACCTTTTTTTCCGATAAAAACGCAGCAGGAGCTGAGCTGTACTCCAACTGGTTTTATAAGGCGTACTGCAGCTTTTTACGTGGCTGCATCAACTTTCGCTGGGTGACCATCATGGTGGTGATCGGGATACTTGCACTTGCCATGTATGGGTTTGGCTTTGTGGAGCATAATTTTTTCCCCAGCTCAACGCGTCCCCAGTTCACTATTGATATGACCTTCCCGGAAGGGACCCATATTGAGGAAACCGCTGATCGGCTGAAACGGCTGGAAGAACATGTTGCCACCTTGGATGGGGTTACCGATGTGACTACCTTTGTAGGCAGCGGAGCGCTTCGTTTTATCCTGACCTACTCGCCGAAATCCTACAATGCCAGTTATGGACAGTTGCTGGTATCTGTGTCTGATTATACGCTTAACGCAAAGTTGATACCTGGGGTAGCCGCCTATATCAATCAGCATTTTCCTGATGCGGTTTCCAAGGTTGAGGCATTTACGCTCGACCCCAGCAGTGGAGCAGTGGAAGCTCGCTTTATTGGACCGGATATCGATGTGCTCCGCGATTTGAGTGATCAGACCAAAGCGATAATGTGGGCAAATGATAACACTGCCACGGTCCAGTCGGATTGGGGCGAGAAGGTAAAAGTGGTCTCTGTGAATATGGCTGCTGCCCGCTCCAGGGAAATTGGGGTGACTAGGCCAGAAATAGCCTCGGCGCTTGCGACCAATTTCTCCGGTTCTGTAGCTGGGCTGTACAGGGAAGGCGAAGATCTTCTGCCAATCATTGTGCGGCAGCCATTGGTACAGCGGACAGGGATTGATAATCTGGAGCAGGTAATGGTGTGGAGTAGCGTTGCCGGCAAGGCTGTTCCCTTTGATCAGGTGACCAATTCCAGCAGCATTGGCTGGGAGGATCCTGTTATCCGGAGAAAGAACAGAATGCGCACGCTTATGGTTTCCTGCCAACAGGTTACAGGAACAGCGGATGCTCTGTTTCGTGAGCTTCGTGGCCCTATTGAAGCCATTCCATTGCCACCGGGATATAGACTGGAATGGGGTGGGGAGTATGAAAACTCAGGGAATGCCAACCGTAAGCTTATGGCCAAGGTGCCCCTTGCCTTTGCAATGATGTTTTTTATCACGGTGATGCTGTTTAACACTCTGCGGCATCCTGTCATCATTTTTCTTGGTTTGCCGCTGGCGTTGATTGGTGTTGCAACAGGTTTGCTTGTGTTTCATCAACCCTTTGGGTTCATGTCCCTGCTGGGGTTTCTGAGCCTGTCTGGGATGCTGATGAAAAATGAAATTGTGCTGCTTGATCAGATAAATATCGAACTTGCAGCAGGTAAGCATCCCTATGAGGCTGTTCTTGACTCTGCCGTAAGTCGTGTGCGCCCTGTGGCCATGGCAGCATTCACCACGGTATTGGGGATGATACCGCTGCTTTGGGATGCGTTTTTTGCTGCCATGGCGGTTACCATTATGGGAGGCTTGACTTTTGCGACAGTACTCACCCTGGTGGTTATCCCGGTTCTATACTGTACGCTCTTTGGAGTGTCTAAAAACATGAAAACGAGACAACACGAAACAGCAGAACGACAGGAAGCTGTTCAGAGGGAAATGGCACCTGTTGCCAGGGAGGAACACTGATCTCGCAGGTGGTTCTGTGATAATCACTCGGGACGCAACATGTATATAAAGACTTTTGGGAAGTGCTGTGTTAGAGATGCAAGTGGCACAAGTTATTTGTTGAAAAGTCGCATTGACTACTTCGTCGGTCAAAATAATGAACAAATCCTGGCATGGTATCTGCTTGACAGTGTATATTGTGTACTTGTAAAAAGAGCAAATATATTTGGATACAAAGAGGCAACTTCCATGAAAACAAAATGCATTGCCGTTGTAATACGTCTTGTTCTGGTGTTGGGTGCAATACAGACCACAGCCTTGGCAGCGCCTGACCCGACAGTTCAGCTCAAGCCCTTTGTTGCTGAGGTGATTGAGATACTGAGGAGTAATGACGAGGGAGAAGAGCGTGGGGACGCGGTTGAGCGCATCATGGAGGTTGCCAAAAAGGGCTTTGACTTCAATGAGATGTCCAAGCGGGTGCTGGGGAAGCATTGGAGAAAGCTGAGTTCTGGTGAACGGCAGGAGTTTGTCGGTCTTTTTACCGAGCTGCTCAAGTACACATATGTAAGCCAGATGGAAAACTATAGTAATCAGCAGGTTGAATTTGGTAAGCAGCGTGTCAAGGGGAGAAAGGCACAGGTTAATACCATGCTGGTGGATGGAGCAAAGAAAATTCCGGTTTTCTACGTCATGCACCTGAAAAATGAGCAGTGGATGGTGTATGATATCATTGTGGAAGGGGTGAGCCTGGTGCGTAACTATCTGGAGCAGTTCCAGGAGATTTTAAGAAAAGAGGGGTTTGCCAGCTTAACCCGCCAGCTCAAAACCAAGATAGCTGAGTTCCAAAACGAAAAAACCGTTGGTTAAAAGCACCAACGGTTTTCCTTGTAGCTTAACCACCCTGCAGCAGAAGGTTGTGGTGGCCTCCTGTTGCAGGGTGGTTATTTTTTAAGCACCTTTTTTTGTGTACACGAAGTGCGCAGCAGCCAGCGCGGCTGTCGCACCTTCACCTGCTGCCACAACAATCTGCTTTGCATACTTTTGACGCAGGTCGCCAATCACATACACGCCGGGATTACAGGTTTCTCCCTTACAGTCTGTCATGACATAACCATCAGTATCCATGGGGGTGCCCTGTGGGATGAGCTGGTTGTTGGGGGTGAAGCCGATAAACACAAAGATGCCGTCTGTCTCAAGATGGCTTGTTTTCCGGGTCACTGTGTCTTGGAGGTCAAGGCCGGTAACCCCCATGTCATCGGCCTTTATTTCTGTAACCACTGTATTCCAGAGAACTTCAATTTTTGGCTCGTTCATAATCCGCTCCTGCAGGATCATGCCGGCACGCAGCGTATCCCTGCGGTGAATGAGGTACACCTTTTTGGCAATCTGAGCCAAATAGAGCGCCTCTTCAGTGGCAGAGTCACCACCGCCAACCACAGCAACGGTTTTATTGCGGTAGAAAAAACCATCACATATGGCACAGTAGGAAACGCCTTTGCCGTAATACTCCTCCTCACCTGGGATCATAAGTTTTTTCGGGCTGCCACCAACGGCAATGATCACAGTATGGGTATAATATATCTCACCAGAAGTTAAGCGAACCGTGTGGTAGTCCAGACCTGGCTCAACCGCTGCTACCTCTTCCTGAACAATATTGAGATTATAGCTTTTTGCATGGTTGAGAAATCTCTCTGCCAGCTCAGAGCCGGTTATGCTTTCTTCCCCTGGCCAGTTTTCCACCATGTCTGTGGCAGCCATCTGGCCGCCTGGGTAACCTTTTTCAAGGAGCAAGGTTTTCAGGGCTGCCCGCTCGGCATAGATACCTGCGGTCAGCCCGCCAGGGCCGCCACCGATGATGATGGTGTCGTACATTTCTACATGTGGTGTCATTGTATGTTATCCAGGTTATTTTTGTTCCGGAACGCCAAGCCGTTTGAGAATCAGTGCCATGGGGCAGAAGCCGGTAAAGCCATACTGAAAAAGGTTTGCGCCTACAAAGGCAGTAAAAAGAAACCAACAACTACTCACCCAGGTGCCCAGGGCAAGACTGAGAAGAATAAATAACCCTGCAATCACATGGATCCAGTCGTTAATTATCATGATGGTGCTCCGTGAATATTTTTATAGGTTGTTTTCGGTGTTTTTTAGTGGCTGCTCTGGGAGGATTTGCTCATTTTCGTTCACAGGAGCTTCTGTATGCTCAGATACGCTGTCTTCTGTGGGGCTGTTTTGTTCTTCCAAAGCTGCCAAACTGGCTGCATGAGCTTCTTCTTCCTTTGTAAAAAGCACAGACTGCAACCTGCTCATGAGCAGTGGAAGTGCCATATACAAGATGGTGATCATTGCAACCATAGATGAGATAGTCATCAATCCCGTGATACGCAATGAAGAATACGCAGAAAAAAGAGCAAGCAGGGAAAGGCACACCAGGAGAGGCAGTACAGTGCAGATCCAGCGGTCATCTGCGAAAGTGTTTTCTGTAGAAAGGCCCAGCTCTGAATTCCAGCGGCCATATTTCGCCACAAACGTTTTCATATTGGAAAGTTTATACCCTGTAAGCAGCAAGGCCAGCAGCATGGGGATAAGCATGGTAGCGGTGAAGAGTACCCCGGAAATGGTAAACAGCAGTCCACTCAGACCATAAGTGAGCAGCAGGAAATAGAGAACAAGTATTGCCAGGGCCAGGCCAAGCTTTGCTGATTTATGGATAAGAGAGAAGAGGATACACCAAACAGTAAGCGCTGCACCTGCCCAAAGCAGCAGAGAAAAGGTGACCTTTCGCTGCCAAAGGCTGAAGGTGTAATAAGGGCCTGTCCACTCTGCCTCCAGGCTTACAGGAGCTGGGTTAGCCTGTAAAAAGGCCATTATCTTATGAGAGATGGCGGTGAGCGTTTGCGGTTCAGAAGCTGCCGTGAAAAACGTTATGCCTGTTTGAGTGGCAGTATCATTGATGTATTGTTTGATAAAACCATGGGGGCGCCTTTTTTGAAGGCTTTGGAGTGCTTGGGCAGAACCGTTAGTGGTGGCCGGGATTGCTGCATGAGCAGGATCCCCTTCAAAAAGAGCCTGATGTGCCTGGGTAATATAGTCCACCACTGATAAGGTTTTATTGATGTGCGGCTCTGTTAAAGCAAAATACTGGAGTTGCCTCACATACTCAAGCATACCTGGTCTGAGAAATACTTTTTGTTGGAGAGTAAGCTCTGAAAGTATGTCAAGCGCTTTTGACCAGTTATCTATCTGGCGATTATCAGCAACAGGCAACGCACTGAGGTTCTGTTTCCATTTATCGGCAAGAAATGCAGTAAAGGGTTCTGGTCCTGCCGAAGCAAGTGCTGCGGATTTTATATCTGCAAGCAATGTTTCTAAAAAGACTGGAGTTCGCCTGAATGCGTGTTTGAGTTTTTTTTCAAGCCATAGCTTGTTGTGTTCCAGAGATGGGGTTGTTGATTTTGCGGTTAAAATCAGCCTGAATTGGTGTACACCATTGAATCTGGAGTTAAGTTCACCGTCGTCCTTGACCACCGGGTGATCTTTATTAAACCAGTGCAGTGGGGTTTCATTTACATTCAGTGAAGCCAATCCAAGGGCTGCCAGGGAGAAAAGAACAACATGAATAATTGTCACATAAATGGGCTTGCTGGTACTCCAGTGGGCTAACCAGGCAAGGGCGCATGCTGAGCGTGTTGGGAGTTTTACACCGAGTTTTTTCGCATTATGTTTCTTGTACGACAGTGTGAGTAACGCCGGAGCAAGGGATACGCTTGTGAACCACGCGATACAAATGGCTGCCAGGATGAAAAGGGCAAGTATCTTGATCGTATTTTGTGCTACGCCAACAAGAAGCAGACAACTGAGACAGGGAACCACAGCCACGGCGAGCTGATAGTGGAGTTTTGTATAAGAGAGCAAAAAAGCGTTTTGGTCATCGATTTGTTGTTCACGCGTGGTTTCTAACTGAGTGACAACGTACGTCCCCAGCACCAGTGTTGTTCCAAAGGAAAGTATGGTGGGGAGATAACTCAATACGGTGGTAGGAAACGCTGTTGCAACCTGCAATGCATAGGTGAGTATTGTTGCACTGATTGTTGGCAACACGATGCTCACCGTCTGGGTCACTGAGCCGGTAAAGAGCAGTGCAATAAGGGCTATGCCCAAAGCTGCCACCCCGAAATACAAAGGAAGCCGCTGTTGTACTTCAGTGAGGTAGGTTTCAGCCCCATAAGTAAGCCCACCCCAAAGGAGTTGTATCGGGTTTTCTGCATTGGTTATGTGGTCAAATTGTGCCTTGATCAATGGGGTGCTCCCCTCTACCATCAGGGGAAGATGGTAGAGGAGGCTTTGTTTTGATGGGGAGAAAACACGAGTGTTCAATAGTGGAGCATTATGCGTATCCTGATGCAGTAGCTTGTAGAGCTGTTTCTCATTTTCCGGGGCAGGGTGTAGAAAAGGGGCAAATTTGATGGAACCCAGTTCGCCGGGAAGGACAAGATCAATATTTTTAGCCGTGATGTAGCCGGGAGCAATCAGCCTTTTTGTGCTGTCGTTTGCAGCAAGGCTTTCCACCGCATCATCAATTGCATAAATATTGTGCAGCCCATTGGGAGTAAAAAGTGATGTTTGTTTATTTTTTGCTCTCAGTCCAACCAGTATCTCTCCTGCACCATTTGTCTGCCAGGGACTCGCCTTGTGCAGGGCGTTTTGGATGGCATGGTTATGCTGGAAAACAATAAACAGACTGCATGCGGCTATGATAAAAAGATAAGGGAAAATGACCATCCAGGCTCTTTTGAGGGGAAAGAGAAGAAAAGAGTCACGCGGCTTCATGGATTGACGTGGGTGAAAGTTTTTTTAGATAAGCCACTGCCGTTATGAACAAATAACAGCATGCCATAATGAAGACTTCTTGATTAAAATTGTGCGATATCAAAGTGTTGTTGTCAAGGCGTATATGTGGAGCAAGTGGGAAAGGGGTGTGTGATTCCAGTGGCTTACGTGTAACAATAGGCAAGCCAGGCTGATCGTAAAAAGTGCCTCTACCCTACAACCAGGGGGCGTGCAGCAGCAAAATGCGATAGCAGAGAACTGGTCTGTTGGGTATTCCGACAAATCTTTTGTGATAACTCTACTTATTTGCTGAGTTTTTTAACATACTGAAATTATAAAATAATAATCGACTATTCTTGAAAGGCATTTTATACTCTCGCATATCATACAATAGAGCAAAGAAACCACATATCCCAGGAGCGTATTCTGATCTCCGGGGTTATATCTTGACAAAAAAATAAGATAAGATTACTCCTAGTTGCATCTTCCAGGTGGAGAGCTATCTGATACTATTCTATTTTTTCTTTTCTCTCTGATTTGATACATACAATACATATTGCGTTTTTTGCGTTGCCTTGAGGCACAGAAGGTTACAGTGGCCTGTGTCAAAGGCAGTCAAGACAGCTAAAGGGGGTTCTATGAGTGCACAAGAAATGGAAAACAAAATGATGAGCCTGTTGAGTGAGGGGAAGACCTTTGAGCCGCCAGAAGAAGGACGAGAGAAGGCGTACATCAAATCCCTGGATGAATACCGTGAAAAGTATAAGCAGTCCATGGTAGACATGGAAGGGTTCTGGGCTGAGCGTGCTGAAGAGCTGGTTACCTGGGATAAAAAATGGGACAGGGTGCTGGATTACGATTTATCCATTCCGGAAGTCAAATGGTTTGATGGCGGAAAGCTCAATGTTTCCTTTAACTGTCTTGATCGTCATCTGGAAAATGGCAGAAAGGATAAACCCGCCATTATTTGGCAGGGTGAGCCCGATGAAGATGTAAAGATCTACACCTATGAGATGCTCCATAAAGAGGTGTGTCGTTTTGCGAACGTACTGAAAAAGAAAGGGATCAAAAAGGGCGACCGGGTTGCTGTTTATATGCCCATGGTTCCTGAGTTGGCCATATCTCTGCTTGCCTGTACCCGCCTTGGAGCTGTACATTCTGTAGTATTTGGCGGGTTTTCAGCCGTGGCATTAGAAAGCAGAATTCAGGATTGCGAGGCCAAGGTGCTGATCACCGCAGACGCCGTGCTTCGCGCTGGAAAGGCAATTCCACTTAAGGCCAATGCTGACCAGGCCCTTGAAACCTGTGACAGTGTTGAGAGCTGCATCGTGGTTAACCGGTGTAACACTGCTCCCAACATGCAGGAAGGACGTGATTGCTGGTGGCATGAAGAGGTGGGCGCAGGCGATATAGAAGATTTCTGTGAGCCGGAGTCCATGGATGCTGAAGATCTGCTGTTCATCCTATACACCTCTGGTTCAACGGGAAAACCAAAAGGGGTTGTACACACCACAGGCGGCTATCTGACGTATGCCATGCACACCAGCCAGTGGGTTTTTGATATACAAGAGGAAGATGTCTACTGGTGTACTGCAGATATTGGCTGGATCACCGGGCATAGCTATATTCTTTACGGCCCATTGGGGCTTGGAGCCACCACCTTGATGTTTGAAGGGGTGCCAAGTTATCCTGCAGCAGACCGGTTTTGGCAGATAGTTGAAAAGTTCAAGGTTACTATTTTCTATACCGCTCCAACTGCAATTCGGGCACTGATGCGTGAAGGCGTGGAGTATACCCAAAAGTATGATATGTCCAGCCTGCGTGTCCTGGGGTCAGTTGGTGAGCCGATTAACCCTGAGGCCTGGATGTGGTATTTCATTCATGTGGGGAAGGA
Organism: Desulfobulbus propionicus; assembly: GCA_002746685.1. GTDB lineage: Bacteria > Desulfobacterota > Desulfobulbia > Desulfobulbales > Desulfobulbaceae > Desulfogranum > Desulfogranum propionicus_C. The sequence continues at coordinate 16,593 of PDQK01000012.1, forward strand.
AAAACTTCCTATTGTTGATACCTGGTGGCAGACCGAAACCGGTGGTATCATGATTTCGCCACTGCCCTATGCAACTCCGCTCAAGCCAGGAGCAGCCAGTTATCCGCTGCCAGGTATTGATGCTGCTATTTTTACTGAGGAAGGGGAGGAAGCTGGCCCTAATGAGGGGGGACATCTGGTTATCCGCAGACCTTGGCCTGGAATGTTACGTGGCGTTTTTGGTGATCCGGCGAGATATAAAAAGACCTACTTCAGCCGCTATGAGGATACCTATGATCCTGAGGACGGTGCACGTTGCGATGAAGATGGATATTTCTGGATCATGGGCCGTCTTGATGATGTTATTAATGTCAGCGGTCACCGCCTTGGTACTGCTGAAATCGAATCTGCGCTGGTTTCTCACGAGGCCGTGGCTGAAGCCGCAGCCGTTGGTATGCCGCATCCTGTAAAAGGACAGGGGATCTTTGCCTACGTAACCCTTATGTCTTGGGCAGAAGAAAGCGATGAGCTGCTTGCTGAACTTCGGCAGCATGTTCGCAAAGAAATTGGTCCCATTGCCACTCCAGAAGCTATTCAGTGGGCACCTGGGCTGCCCAAGACCCGGTCAGGTAAGATCATGCGTCGTATCCTGCGTAAGATTGCAGCCAATGATTTCAAGGATTTTGGTGATACTTCAACCCTTGCTGATCCGGCTGTTGTTGATCAACTGGTTGATGGTAAAAAGCAACTGGGGTAACTCTAGCTGTAGGGGCCACGGTTAACCCATAATAATCAGCAAACAGGCAGGACACCAAGGTGTTCTGCCTGTTCTGTTTTGCCGGGAATATTTTTATGCAGGAACAAGGTTTGGCTGCAACAGCACCGGATATGGTGGTTGCGTTTTTACGCAGCATCATGCCGTTTCGTGAGCTTGATGAGCAGGTGTTAAGAGAAGTTGCAACAGCGGTTCGGGTTGATTTTTACCCTAAAGGCACCTGGCTGCTCACCATGGGGGAGACAGAGGTGCAGTACCTCTATCTCATCCAGCAGGGCGGGGTAAAGTCGTTTCTAACCGATGATGAAGGGCAGACGACCCTGAAGGACTATCGGGGTGAAGGAGAGTATGTCGGCGCCTTGGGCATCATCCGTGGGACGGTTGCCAGCATGAATGTTGCAGCTGTTGAAGATACCTTCTGTTTTCTGCTCCCCCGTGAAGTGTTCACAAAGCTGCTTAAAACCCAGTTTGGATTTGCCCAGTATTACCTGAAAAGCTTTTCAGAAAAGGTGGTTTCCACGGCGTATACCGAGTTGCGCAAACATCGCATGACAAGAAGAAGTGACGAGGATCTTTTTTTGTTTTCAACCCAGATTGGAGATATCATCAATCGCAAGTTGCAAAAGGTCCATGTCAACACAACGGTGCAGGATGCTGCCCAGCAGATGATGCAGTACCGCGTCGGCTCTCTCTTGCTCTTTGATCATGACCCCAATGAGATTGTTGGTATTGTTACGGATAAAGATTTACGGAACAAGGTCGTTGCAGCAGGGGTGGAGTACCATAGCCCTGTCCAGCAGATAATGACTTCCCCTGTGGTGACCATTTCCAGCCAATCGGTGTGTTTTGATGCCCTGTTGCAGATGATGTCTCATGGTATCCACCATCTTGTTGTAGAGGATCACGGTGACGTGGTGGGGGTGATTACGTCGCATGATGTGATGCTGCTCCAGGGGAATTCTCCTTATATGCTCTTCAAGGAGATGAGGAGCCAGCGCGACATGCCTGCACTCTATTCACTGGTGCACAAGATCCCGGATGTTATCCGTAATCTTATTAATGAAGGGGCCAAGGCGGGTAACATTACCCAGATGATTTCTTTACTTAATGATCAGGTGCTTAGTCAGGTGTTATGCCAGGTAGAGCAGGAACTGGGCACCCCTCCGGTTCCTTACTGCTGGTTGGTGTTTGGCCGTGAAGGGAGAAAAGAGCAGACGTTTAAAATGGAGCAGAACAATGGGATCCTGTATGCAGACCCACAGGATAAGCAGCAAGAGGCGGCGGCATACTTCTTGGCTTTTGCTGAAAAGGTAGTCGCCCATCTTACTAATTGTGGCTATCCCACATGTAAGGAAAGGGTAATGGCGGATAACCCCAGATGGTGCCAACCCTTGAGTGGCTGGAAAGCGTATTATGGAGATTGGCTCGCTGCTCATGATCCTGCTGCTACCTTGCAGCATCTCAGGTTTTTTGACCTGCGCAGTGTCCATGGAACGGATACGTTGGTAGACCAGCTCAAAGCATTTATTGTGTCCAAGGCAAAAAACTCCCCTGGCTTTATCCCTTTGCTGGTCAATGATTGTCTTGCCAGAAGGGCACCCTTGTCTGTTTTCCACGGCGGTGTGGTGGATAAGGAGGGGCGGGTGGAAACAACCCTTGATATCGGCGAACAGGGGCTGGGCCCCTATATTACGTTTACCCGGATACTTGCGCTGGTTAATGGGGTAAGAGAAACCAGCACCTTTGGCCGACTTGATATTCTCCATAAAGAAGGCCATCTGGGAGATGAGTTGAAGAGCAAAATTCAGGAGGCATGTGAAATCCTGATGCATTTGCAACTTATTCATCAGCTGCATCAGGTTGAAAAGGGAGTAGTGCCTGACAGCCTGCTTTTAGTCGGGGAATTGACAGAGCTTGAAAAGAAGATGCTCAAGGATAGCTTTGAGCAGGTGGGCGCTTTGCATCAGATGATAGCTGAACACACTGCCAGCCAAATGCCGTCATGATTGGTCGCTTCTTCCCCTGGAAAAGAGTCGTTGACCCACTGATTATACAGAATAGGGAGGCGTGCAGACAACTTGATCTGAAAAAACCACTGGAACATTTTGATTTTGTTGTCTGTGATACCGAACTCACCGGGCTGAACAAACGAAAAGATGAGATCATCTCCATTGGTGCAGTGCGTATCTCAAACCTGCAAATAGCACTTGATACCACCTATCACACCTTGGTTCAGCCTGCCAGGATAGATGCTAACAGGGCCACCTTTGTCCATCGTATCACCCCGGAACAGCTTAAATTAGCCCCCACTGTGGTAGAGGTGTTGCCAGAATTCATTTCATTTTGCAGCGGTGCGGTTATTGTGGGCCATTTTATCAGCATGGATATGCATTTTCTTAACCGGGTGATTAAAAAACAATGTGGCGGATCATTGACGAACCCCACGGTGGATACTATGACTCTGGCTAAGCTGTATAAAGAATATGCTGCCCGGAGTGGGGTACGGTTTAAGGAAAATCCTGGCTCACTGGTGCTTGATGATCTCACCACAGAGTTCAATCTGCCCCGCTTTAAACCCCATGACGCGTTGGAGGATGCACTCCAGACAGCCTACCTGTTCCTTTTTTTAGTCAAAAAGATGCGAGACTACGGGCTGACCACCCTGTTCGATATCTCTCAACTCGTTAAAGGTGCCCGAGAAGAGCAGATGTTGTAGCACTGCCACGAACTTTTTTACTTTGCATAGTTCCTTTTGATGTATATGATGCTTGGTCAGGCTCCAGGCTGCAACAAAAGCCCCCAGCGGCTGAGTTGGAGCAGATCATTTTTTATTCATTAAACCTTAGAAGGTTGCTTACACCATGACCGGAAAAGAGATTAGAAAACGTTTTCTTGAGTATTTTGAGCAACGTGGCCATACCCGAGTGAAATCATCCTCCCTTGTTCCCCACGATGACCCCACCCTGTTGTTTGTCAATTCAGGGATGGTGCAGTTTAAAAAGGTGTTCATGGGAGAGGATCAGCGCCCCTATAACCGTGCAGTAACAGCGCAGGCCAGTGTTCGGGCCGGTGGTAAGCATAACGATCTTGAAAATGTAGGGTATACAGCCAGGCACCACACTTTTTTTGAAATGCTGGGGAACTTTTCCTTTGGCGACTATTTCAAAAAAGAGGCCATTGATTTTGCGTGGGAATTTTTAACTGTTGAGCTGGGGCTGGATCCTCAAAAGCTGTGGGTTTCCATTTATGACGATGATGATGAAGCCCATGAACTGTGGAGCCAGGTTAAAGAACTGCCTGAGGGTCGGATCGTTCGCATGGGTGAGGAGGACAACTTCTGGGCCATGGGTGATACCGGGCCATGCGGGCCATGTTCAGAGATTCATATCGACCAGGGTGATGCAGCAGGGTGCGGACGTGCCGATTGTAAGCTGGGGTGCGACTGTGATCGCTTCCTTGAGCTGTGGAACCTGGTGTTCATGCAGTTTTACCGTGATGAAAGCGGCAAGATGACCCCGCTGCCCAGGCCATCCATTGATACCGGCATGGGGCTTGAGCGGGTTGCCGCAGTCCTGCAGGGAAAATACAATAATTTTGATTGCGATCTTTTTACCCCCATTATTGACTACATAGCAGAGCTTGCGGGCAAGAAATATCACGATAACCAAAAGGATGATGTCTCTTTACGGGTTATCGCTGACCATGCCAGGGCCACCACCTTTCTGGTTGGAGATGGGGTGCTGCCTTCCAATGAAGGGCGTGGCTATGTGCTCAGGCGGATAATGCGCCGTGCAATTCGTTATGGTCGTGCATTGGGGCTGGAATCCTTTTTCCCTCAGGTCTGTGCGTTTGTCACCGAGACCATGGTCGAAGCCTACCCGCATCTTGATGATACCAGGGAGCTGTTGGCAAAGGTGGTTACCAACGAGGAAAATCGTTTTGGTTTGACTCTGGATAATGGTCTGCAAAAGCTTGATGAAGAGATTGAGCGGATTCAAAAGGAGCAGGAAGATAAAGCTGTCATTGATGGTGAATTTATCTTTAAACTCTATGATACGTACGGGTTTCCAGTGGATATCGTGCGCGATGCTGCCATTGAACGTGGTGTTTCCTTTGATGAGCAGGGCTTCAATGCCGCCATGGATAGGCAACGGGAACAATCCCGTAAATCCTGGAAGGGCAGTGACGTTGACCACTTAAGCAAAGGCGTTTTACAACTGGTGGAGTCTGGGGTTACTGCTGAGTTTACCGGCTACTTTACGGACAACGGGCAAGCAATGGTTGAGGGGATTATAAACGGTGACGGCGAGTTGGTTGACACTGTACAACCCGGTGAAACCTATCAGGTCTTGTGTAACAAAACCCCATTTTATGCCGAATCCGGTGGGCAGCGAGGGGACGAAGGTGAGATTCGCTGGGATGGTGGAGCCTTTGCAGTGGAGCAAACTGCTGCTCCGGTGGAAGGAATTATCCTTCATCAGGGTAAGGTAACCCAGGGAAGCTTGAGCAAGGGACAGCAGGTTGCGCTACAGGTTTCCAGCAAGCGGGCAGAGACAGCATTAAATCACACCGCGACCCATCTGTTACATGAGGCGCTCAAACAGGTGCTGGGTGATCACGTTAAGCAGGCAGGGTCACTGGTGGATGAGAACAGGCTTCGTTTTGACTTCACCCATTTTTCACCGCTCACTCCAGAGGAGGTTGCCAGGATCGAAAAGATCGTTAATGGTGAGGTTCGTCGTAATACTCCGGTTTCTTCAGCTGTTGTTGACCGGGAGGAGGCCATTGAAAATGGTGCCACTGCACTGTTTGGTGAGAAATATGGCGATGAGGTCAGGGTCGTTTCCATTGGTGATTTCAGTAAGGAGCTGTGCGGAGGTACCCACACAGAGGCAACCGGTGATATCGGCTTATTTAAGCTTGTGTACGAAACGGGGATTGCTGCTGGAGTGCGGCGCATAGAGGCGGTAACCGGCAGCAGAGCCATTGATTGGCTGCATGAGCGCGAGCAGAAGACAGCGGAGCTTTGCGAGGTGGTTGGCAGCCCTCTTGAAAGCGCAGCGGAAAAGATTGCCAACCTGCAGAAAAAACACAAAGCACTTGAAAAAGAGTTGGCTGCTGTAACGGCGAACATGGCTGTATCTCATTTGGATGAGCTGCTTGCCGGGGCTGTTGATGTCCAGGGTATTAAGGTTGTGGCTGCCAGGGTGCAGCTTGATTCGCCCAAGACCCTCCGTGAAATCGGCGACAAGGTTCGGGATAAGATGCCGTCAGGAATTGCTGTTTTAGGTGGTGAGTTTGGTGGTAAAGCAGCCCTTCTAGCCCTGGTGAGCAAAGATGTAACCGCAAAAGTGAAAGCAGGTGATATTGTTAACCGGGCTGCTGCCATTGTTGGTGGTAAAGGCGGCGGACGTCCTGATATGGCCCAGGCTGGCGGGAGTATGCCGGATAAAATTGATGAGGCTATTGAAAACGTTCCTGGTATTGTAGAAGAACTGTTACAATAATTTCGAGCTGAATTCAGCGTAAAGGGAAGTGTCAAAACGCACATGCAGTTAACCTGTATGTGCGTTTTTTAATCAGAGTAAACAAGACCGCTTGTGAATAAAGCAATCAGGCGGATATAGAGTACAAGAAGATGCAAAAATCAGATTCACAACGTGTTGTTATCACCGGTGTCGGGCTGACCGCGCCGGGCGCCTCTTCACTTGAGGCGTTCAGGGCAAACCTGCTCGCTGGAAAAAGCGGTGTCTCCACCTTGGATTTACGCTACATGGGAGTACATCCAGCTGGTGTGTGCAGTTTTGAAGAGACCAGGTATCGCAAGAAAAAAGAAAATAAACGGGGCAGCAGGGCAGGTTGTATTGGTGTGTACTGTGCCAACGAAGCGCTCAACGATGCCGGTATCACTTTTGCGGAGTATGACCGAAGCAAGACCGGGGTATACCTTGGCTTGACCGAGCATGGAACCGTTGAAACCGAGAACGAAGTCTACAACATCAGTACATATGACTACAACGTAGATTACTGGACCCATCACCATAACCCACGCACTGTTTTGAACAACCCTGCCGGTGAAATTACCATGAATCTGGGGATAACCGGTCCCCATTACACCATTGGTGCGGCCTGTGCTGCTGGTAATGCGGCGCTGATCCAGGGAGTGCAGATGCTGCTTCTGGACGAGGTTGACTTTGCTTTATGCGGTGGTATCTCTGAATGTACCGGCTCCTTTGGTATTTTTGCCTCTTTCCGCTCTCAGGGCGCACTTGCAGAACATGCTGACCCAACAAAAGCCAGCAGGCCGTTTGATAAAGACCGCAACGGGATTGTTATCTCAGAAGGTGGTTGCATCTTTACGCTGGAAAGATTGGATAAGGCGCTGGCTCGGGGAGCAAAAATCTATGGTGAGATAGCAGGATACGCCATGAACTCCGATGCCAGGGATTTTGTATTGCCCCATGGACCGCGTCAGGAAGAGTGCATGGAAAAAGCCCTTGAGCGCGCTGGTATGCAGCCAGGTGATATTACTATTGTGAACACCCATGCTACAGGGACCCAGTCGGGAGACGGGCAGGAGTGCGCCGCAATCAGAAAGGTGTTTGAGGGCTGTGACAACACCTATGTCAATAACACAAAATCTGTCATCGGCCATGCCATGGGAGCTGCCGGCGTGCTTGAGCTGGCTGGGAACCTCCCTGCTTTCACCGATAAACAGGTTCATCCCACCATTAACCTGGACAACCTCGATCCAGACTGTGCAGTGCCAAACCTGGTGAGTGGAAAGCCGCAACAGCTTGAAGAAGTGCATGCTATTCTCAATAACTCTTTTGGTATGCTGGGCATAAATTCGGTGGTTATTGTCAAGAGTTTTGTGGCGGACTGATCTGTTTTATGGTAGATAATTCTGTTTTGCTGTGCTGACCACTGACCGTTGAAGTAGAAAAATATGATCAATAAGGAACCTTTGCCTGCGTACTCCCTGTCCATCATGTGCAGTATTTTTTGCAGGTACACCAGGTTTAATGTAGAGGGAAGAATAAATGACGCGGGACGAAATCAAGGACGTTATCCTTGAAATCATAGAAGATATTGACGAAGAAGCAGACTTTGATGAGCTTGATGCTGACGCACCCCTGCGTGATCAACTCGATTTAGATTCCATGGATTTTCTTGATATTGTAATGGAGCTGAGAAAGCGTTACCAACTCCAGATTCCAGAGGACGAATACCCCGAACTGGCAACCCTGACCAGTTGTATCAATTACCTGGAACCCAAACTCAAAGACGCATAAATTCAATCTAAGGGGCATGCACTGCAACCTCTGCAGCATGCCTCTTTTTTTTCCTTCTTTCTGCTTTATGGCTGATTACCAGCTGATCATTATTGGCGGCGGTCTTTCCGGGATAGCTGCTGGTATCCGTGCCGCACGTTTTGGCCTGAAGACACTTCTTCTTGAACAGCATACTCTCCCCGGAGGATTGAACTCCTATTATTACCGACAGGGCAAGATGCTGGAAACCGGCCTTCATGCCATGACCAACTTTGCTCCGCTCGGTGATAAACGAGCTCCCTTAAATCGATTGTTCAGGCAGCTCAAACTTTCTCGGAAAGGATTTGCCGCCCACGAACAGGGGCATTCTGAAATTCGTTATCCTGAGCGATCACTGTGTTTTTCAAATGACCCAGCCCTGTTGGAGCAAGAGGTTGCTCAAGCATTCCCTCTGGCTGTTGACCGTTTTATCAGGTTTAAAGAGCGCATTGCAACCTATGATCCGTTTACTCTTAAGCCATGGGCTTCGGCACGCAGCTTTTTGCGCGAGCAGCTTCAGGAACCGCTGCTGGAGGAGATGCTGCTGCTGCCGCTGATGGTGTACGGAAACGCGGAAGAGCATGACATGGACTTGGGACAGTTTGTGATCATGTTTCGCTCCATCTTTGAAGAAGGCTTATTTCGGCCAGCCGGCACTATCCGCGAGTTTCTTGATATGCTTTTGGAGCAGTACCAGAGCTTTGATGGAGAAATTCGTTATAGAAGTGCAGTGGATGAAATTCTGCGAGAGCAAGGTCAGGTTGCAGGGGTGAAGCTTGCAGATGGGACAGAGATTACAGCAGAAGCTGTTTTGTCAACGGTGGGGATGCCTGAAACTATCCGTTTAATTGGCTGGGATATCTCCCAAAAACCGTATGGCGGCCAGATGAGCTTCATGGAAACGGTCTCTGTTATTCAGGACAGGGCCAGAGAGCAGCTTGATAACGATGCCACCATCATTTTTTACAATGCCAGGTCACTGCTCAGTTATCAGCAACCTGCTGATTTTATGGATACCTCATGGGGGGTCATCTGTTTTCCAGAAAATTTTCAGGGGCTTGAGCAAGAAGAGCACTTCCAGGTTCGGACCACCCACTCTGCGAATTATTCCATGTGGAAAGCTGCTCCTAAGGATGAGTATGCAGAGCTAAAAAAAACGTGGTCTGCCAAGGCAATACATGCTGCAGAAAAGGTGATTGGGCCTTATGGTTCAGATATCGTGTATCAGGACAGTTTTACCCCGTTGACCATTGAGCGTTTTACCCGCAAGGCTGGTGGTGCCATCTACGGCAGCCCCGTAAAGGTGAAAGAGGGGACAACACCGTGGCCCAATCTGTTCATTGCCGGTACTGATCAGGGGTACCTGGGGATAGTTGGAGCTATGTTGAGCGGTGTTACAGTGGTCAATCAGCATATTTTACAATAACTTTTAAAAGAGAGTACGAGTTAGCTAGAGTTACCATGGAATATACCTCTTTTGCACATTTACAAGATCGTTATGATGCCATTGTTATAGGCTCAGGGCTGGGTGGCTTAACCTGCGCTAACCGGCTTGCCTGTGCCGGTCACTCGGTGCTTCTGCTGGAACATCACTTCCAGCTGGGCGGGCTTGCCACCTGGTTTAAACGGGGCGGCCACATTTTTGATGTCTCCTTGCATGGGTTTCCTTACGGGATGGTGAAAACCTGTAAAAAATACTGGGGTAAGGCAATCCGCGATAAGATCGTGCAGCTACCGGATATTGTTTTTGATAATCCGCAGTTTTCCTTGAAAACAACCTTTAGCAAGGATGATTTTATCAGGATATTGCAGGAAAGGTTTGACATCCCGCAACAGACCGTGCTGGATTTTTTTGCCGCTGTGGATGGGATGAACTTTTATGATGACCAGTCCATGACCACCCGCGAGCTGTTTGAGCAGTTTTTTCCCGGTCGAACCGATGTGTACCGACTTTTGATGGAGCCCATCTCCTACGCTAACGGTTCCACCACGGATGAGCCAGCCATAACCTATGGCATCGTGTTTTCCAATTTCATGAACCGTGGTGTGTATACCTTTGAAGGCGGAACGGATAAGCTTATTGCGCTCATGGCAAAAGAGCTGCAAAAAAATGGGGTAACCTTGTGTACCAGTGTAAGAGTGGAAAAAGTGCTCGTGGAGCAGGGAAAAGCGTGTGGTGTTGTTGCAGGGGGAAAAACAATTGCTGCAAATGCCGTTATTTCCAACTCTGGCATTACGAACACCATTGATAATCTTGCGGGCAGAGAAGCCTTTTCTGCTGAGTTTTTACGCAAGTTTGATGCGGTGGAGGTGAACAATTCCAGTTGCCAGGTCTATTTTGGAATTAAACGTGGTGAGACTATCGATGATATTGGTGATCTCCTGTTCACCTCCACCGCAGAAGAGTATTCTGCCGAGGAGATGCGCAGGATTGATACCAAAAGCCGAACCTTTTCTGTTTATTATCCCAAGACCAGACCCGATGAGCAGCCCGATTACACCATAGTGGCATCAATGAATGCCAACTATGATGATTGGGCAGGTTTAAGTGCCCAGCAGTACGAGGAAGAAAAACAGGCAATGGTTGAGCGTTGCCTGGTTGATCTGGAACGGTATGTTCCCGATGTGCGAGCAAAGATTGATACTATTGAATCCGCTACTCCACGAACCTTTAACCGCTATACTCTGCATACCCGGGGAACCTCCTTTGGGACCAAATTTGAGGGGCTTGAGGTGTCGCGCTCCCTGCATAAGGAAGTCCCGGGGTTGTACCATGTCGGTTCGGTGGGGATTATCATGAGTGGTTGGCTGGGAGCGATCAATTACGGCGTCATAGCGGCCCATGATGTTGACGGATACCTTCGTGAACAGGCGTGACCCTGAGGAAATGTAGTTTGACTACGCAGTGGATGAGGAAAACCCATGGCTGATTTCAACGGAAAAAAAGCAGTGGTCACCGGGGCAACCCGTGGGATTGGGAAGGCGGTGAGTTCCGCTCTCCTTGCGGCAGGTGCTGAAGTGATTGGAATGTATGGCGGCAATGTTCAGGCTGCTGAGCAGATGCAGGAAGAATTGCAGCAATACCAGTCACAGCTCAGCTTGCATCAGGTTGACGTCAGCTCATACGAAGGCGTTGAGCGGTTTTTTACAACCGTTGAAGAACAGTATGATACCCTGGACATTCTGGTGAATAATGCAGGGATACGGCGGGATGCAGTACTTGCCATGATGAAAGAGGACGACTGGCGCAGGGTTATTGATGTGAACCTCACTGGCGGGTATATCGTCTCCAAATGTGCGCTTCCGCTGATGCTTAAACAAAAATATGGGCGGATTGTGTTTATTACCTCACCCATGGGCTATCTCGGATTTCCTGGTCAGGCCAACTATGCGGCTTCCAAGGCGGGCCAGGTCGGCATGATGAAATCCCTTGCCAAAGAAGTGGCTAAACGTAAGATCACAGTCAACTGCGTGTCCCCTGGCTTTATTGCCACTGACTTTATTGACGATCTTCCAGAAGCCCAGGTAAAGGAATATAAAAAACTCGTTCCCCAGCGCCGTTTCGGGACTCCTGAAGAGGTTGCGGATGCCGTGCTGTTTTTAGCTGGCGATAAAGCTGCCTATATTAATGGTGCAACACTTGAGATCACTGGTGGCTTGTAATGGAGGCGCGTGGTCAGGAGTATCTCCATAAACGTATTCCCCACCGAGAGCCCTTTCTGTGGCTGGATACCATTCTGGAAATTGATGAGCGCTGTATTCTGGCTCAGAAGTATATAGATCCTGAGCTGGCAATTTTTAAAGGGCATTATCCTGAATATCCCTTAATGCCTGGGGTAATTCTTTGCGAGGCAGTGTTTCAGGCCGGAGCTGTTTTTATCAGTGAAGCTCTGGCGAACGCTGCTGCAGAGGACGAAGCAGCGCTTGCTGGCGTTCCTGTGCTCACCCGGATTCTCAGTGCAAAGTTTAAGCGTGAAGTAAAACCGGGTGATACCATCACCATCCGTGCCGCACTTAAAGAACGACTCGCCAATGCCTGGTTTCTCAAGGGCAGCGTGAAGGTTGGCGGGAAAACCGCTGTGCAGGTTGAATTTGCTTGTGCCCTCAAAGGGGCTGAATAAGGAGAATGGTGTGGATTTTCTGGGGCTTGCAAAGAAAAGAATAGTCATTTTTGGTCTTGCCAATAAGAAGTCGGTTGCCTGCCATATCGCAAAGGTACTTCAAGAGGGTGGCACGGAATGTATCCATGTGGTCCGCAGTGAACAGCGCGCTGAAACAGCTCGGAAGCTCTTTCCTGAATCCAAGGTGTTCATCTGTGATGTGGAAGATGAGGCAAATATTATCGCAGTGCGCGACCAGATTGCTGACGCTGTTGGTGGCCCAATCGACGGCATTGTCCACTCCATTGCCTTTGCCAACTACTCTAAAGGGATGCAGCCTTTCCACAAAACCGTGAAAAATGATTTCCTCCAGGCCGTGGATATCAGTTGTTTTTCCTTCATCTCCATAGCCAACCACTTTCGCTCTTTACTTTCAGCCAATGCGTCGCTGGTGACCATATCCATCTCCACCACCAGGATGGCTGCGGAAAATTATGGCTATATGGCTCCGGTAAAGGCTGCCCTGGAATCTTCGGTGTGTTTTTTGGCAAAAAGCTTTTCCGAGTTCTCTGAGGTACGTTTTAATGCGGTGTGCCCAGGGCTGTTGAAAACCTCAGCCTCAGCTGGTATTCCAGGATATGTGGACAGCTATCTGTATGCCGAGATGGCGACCCTGCGTAAAAAAGCGCTCCAGACCCAGGAAGCAGCCAATGTTGCAGCCTTTTTACTCTCGCCCAGATCATCTGGGGTGAATGGGCAGTGTGTAGTGGTTGATGCCGGAATGGGCATGAATTATTTTGATGCCTCGATTATAGCAAAAGCAGTGTCGTAACCAATCAGGATAACGGGTTGTTTTTTTGCAGCGGAGGGTGTATGCCAGCACAGTTGGGTCTTTTCAATAGAATCATCGCCTTGGGGAAGCATGTGATTGCTGTATTTCTGTCCAGGGAGACCCCGCTGTATGTCAAATGTATTCTTGGGGCCGGGCTTGTCTATGTGCTTTCACCCTATGACCTGATCCCCGAGTGGATACCGGTGGTCGGGATGCTTGATGATGTTGCCCTGGCAGTTCTGCTTATTGCATGGGCCCAGTCCTTTCAATTGCCAAAAGATTAACCTTCGCCTCCTTATCTCTTACGAACCATGCGTTTTACCAATGTCTGCCTGCATGATTTTGGCTATGCACTGCCACCTGTACACCTCACTTCTGACGAGATCGAGCAACAACTTGCTGCAGTGTATACTCGATTAAAGCTGCCTCTGGGCAGACTTGAAATGATGAGCGGGGTTGTCTCCAGAAGGCTGTGGAAACCGGGTACACGGCCAAGCGAGGGGGCTGTTCAGGCCGGTAAGGCGGCCCTTGAACGCTCCGGAGTTCCACTTGCTGATATTGGGTGCCTGGTCTTTACTTCGGTGAGCAGGGATATGATGGAACCGGCCACTGCTGCCTTTGTGCACCGAGAGCTGGGCTTACCTTCATCCTGCCAGCTGTTTGATATTTCCAATGCCTGTCTCGGATTTCTTAATGGTATGGTCGTCGTGGCAAACATGATCGAGATGGGACAGGTTCGATCCGGACTCATTGTTGCCGGAGAGACAGCAGAAGATCTGGTAGGTTCTACCATTGAACATATGCTGCAAAACCAGGAACTTACCAGAAAGAGCATCAAACCCTTATTTGCCTCGCTGACCATCGGTTCAGGTGCTGTTGCGCTGGTCATGTCTGAGCGAAGGATACACGATACCGGGCATTACCTTGCAGGGGGGAACTGTTGCGCCAACACCTCGTTCAACCATCTGTGCCAGGGCGGACAAAATGCTGAACAGGGTACGTTGATGTCCACTGATTCCGAGGAACTCCTTATTCAGGGAATTGATACCGCCCACCAATGTTGGCAAGGATTTCAGCAAGAGCTCGGTTGGGCAAAAGACGATATTGACCACTTTTTTTGCCATCAGGTCGGTCGAGCCCATGCTGCAACCCTTTTTCAGCGGTTGGAGCTTGATCCTGCCAAAAATTACGAAACACTGCCCAGGCTTGGGAATGTGGGTTCTGTTTCGGCACCCATCACCATGGCCATGGGGGTGGAAGAAAAGGTGCTCCAAGCTGGTCAAAAGGCTGCGCTTCTTGGCATTGGCTCCGGGATAAACTCCATGATGCTTGGAATAAACTGGTAGCAATGAAGACCCCACTGGCAGAATACCCATACACCCCAAAGTATTTTGACACTCCAGCAGGGAAGCTCGCCTATCTGGATGAAGGGCAGGGGCATCCTGTGGTCTGTGTACATGGGAACCCTTCCTGGTCATATCTCTACCGGAATGTCATTAAGGAACTGAAAGGTGATTACCGGTGTGTTGCACCTGATCATATGGGGTGCGGCTTTTCTGATAAACCCGCTGAGTATCCGTATACCTTGCACAACCACATCACAAACCTGGAAGCCCTTTTAGATCATCTGGAAATTCAAGAGTGTACCCTGATGGTCCATGACTGGGGTGGTGCCATTGGCATGGGATGGGCTGGCCGTTATCCTGAGCGGGTAAAAGGGCTGGTGGTGCTCAATACTGCAGCATTTCGTTCCTCTCGAATTCCTTTCCGTATCAGTATCTGCCGTTGGCCGATAATTGGTGATCTGCTTGTACGCGGACTCAATGGTTTTGCAGGTGCAGCTATCTTTATGGCTGTTACCCAAAAAATGCGCGATAGTGTTGCACAAGGCTTTTTAGCTCCATACGATTCGTGGAAAAACAGAATCGCTATCTTACGCTTTGTGCAGGATATACCTCTTGATCAGAACCACCCTTCATGGAACACTCTGGTGCAAGTGGAACAGGGGCTGGAGCAGTTACAAAATCATCCAATGTTGATTTGTTGGGGGGGGAAAGACTTCTGTTTCAATGAGCATTTTTATGCGGAGTGGCAGCAACGATTCCCGCATGCTGAAGCCAATTACTTTGAACATGGCAACCATTATGTGCTGGAAGATGAACTCCCTGCCATTGTACCCCTGCTAAAACGTTTCCTCAAAAAAGAGGCGTAGCTGTGCAAGATTACAACATTGGTAATGTGCTGGGTGATGTTGCCAGCTCCCTTGGTAACAAAACCGGATTAACAGCATTGGTGAAGAACGCGTGGCAGTCGTGGACGTTTGCTGAGCTGGGGCAGTTTAGTGATGGATTTACAGCTCTGTTGCATGAACAAGGGGTTCGGCGTGGGGATCGGGTCATGCTTATGGTCCGCCCCTCCGTGGAATTTATCTGCCTCACTTTTGCCCTGTTTAAGCTGGGTGCTGTGGTCATTCTTATTGATCCGGGGATGGGATATAAGAACCTGCTGCGCTGTATTGGGTCGGTTCGTCCCGATATCCTGATTGGTATTCCCAAAGCCGTGCTGTTGAGTAAACTGTTCCCCAAACCCTTTGCCAGCTTGCGTGCCAGGATATGCGTTGGCAAATCGTTCCTGTTTCGCTCAGCGGTAATCACGTTACCTGCCGGTGATGAAGCTGCCCGCCTTGCACAGCAGAGAAATGCTCTTGATCAGTTTCAGGCGGCCCAAGATGATCTGGCAGCAATAATTTTTACCACAGGGTCAACCGGGCCGCCTAAAGGAGTACAATACACCCACGGTATATTTCACACCCAACTTGAACTGATTCGCGATTATTTTGGCATCACTGCTGAAGATATAGATCAGCCAGGTTTTCCGCTGTTTGGTTTGTTTTCCATTGCCCTGGGGGCAGGCGCAGTTATCCCGGATATGGACCCCACTCGACCAGCCCAGGTGAATCCTGAAAAATTTGTTCAATCTATTCTGGCCCATCAAGTGAGCTACTCCTTTGGTTCGCCTGCAATCTGGAATGTGGTTGCCACCTATTGTCTGCAACACCAGCTCAGGCTGCCACTGAGGAAAATTCTCATGGCCGGCGCCCCGGTACCGGGCGAGTTGATTCAACGGGTGCAAAAGATCATGGAGGAGAACGGGCAGATTTATACCCCTTACGGTGCCACAGAAAGCTTACCCATTGCATCCATTGAAGGGCGAGAGGTGACCGGACAAACCTGGGCTGAGACCCAGCAGGGGAAGGGCACCTGTGTGGGACGCCCCTTGCCGGGTATCACGATTAAAATCATTGCCACCACAGATGAGCCTATTGTCTCCTGGGAAGATGTTACCGAGTTGCCAACAGGTGAGATAGGTGAGATCGTTGTTCAGGGGCCAGTGGTCACCAGGGCCTATGATGGGAATGAAAAAGAAAACAAGCTCTCAAAAATACCTGATGGGAGCAGTTTCTATCACCGGATGGGTGATATGGGGTACTTTGATGAGCTGGGACGATTATGGTTTTGTGGGCGTAAGGCCCATCGGGTGCTCACTGAAAATGGTCCCATGTACACCATCCCCTGTGAGGCTATTTATAATACCCACCCTTTAGTGTTTCGTTCTGCACTTGTTGGCATCGGCGCAGCGGGAAAGCAAAAACCCGTGCTCATTGTCGAGCCAGCTGGTAAGGTGCAAGATAAGCAAAAGCTTTTTGCTGAATTACAGCAACTGGGTAGCGCAAATCAGCTGACCAGAACCATTGACACCTTTCTCCTCCACCAAAGCTTTCCCGTTGACATTCGTCATAATGCAAAAATTTTCAGGGAAAAGCTTGCTGATTGGGCCGGTAAAAAGGAACATGGTTGATGTGAACTTCCATAGCTTGCTCAGGCTGACCAACAATCTGGATAAAAAACATGCATAAGGTACTGGTTACAGGTGGGGGCGGCTTTATTGGCAAAGGGATCGTGCGTGCTCTTCTTTCCCGTGGCTGCCAGGTAACTGTGGTGGGGCGCAATCCATACCCGGATCTCACTCAGCTTGGTGTTCGTTGTCTGCAAGGGGATATCCAGGATCAATCCTTTTTGCTCCAGGCATTTAGCGGGATGGACACGGTTTTTCATGTGGCAGCCAAAGCTGGCATCTGGGGCTCAAAGGCGTCCTATTTTGGCATCAATGTAAACGGAACGAAAAACGTTATTGGGGCATGCCTCCATAACAACATTTCGGTGCTGGTGTACACCTCAACGCCTTCGGTGGTCTTTGACCGTGCGCCCATTAATGGCGGCAATGAGCAGCTCGCTTATGCCAAGCGTCCTCTGTGCCATTATGCAGCTTCTAAAATTGCAGCCGAGAAAATGGTCTTGCAGGCAAATGATGAAACACTGCGAACCACAGCCATCAGGCCGCATCTGGTGTGGGGACCTGGTGATCGGCAGCTTGTTCCACGGCTCGTGGAGCGGGGACGTCAAGCACAGTTAAAGATTGTCGGAGATGGTGTCAACAAGGTTGATATCAGCTATATCGACAATGTGGTTCATGCCCATATTCTGGCTGCAGAAAATCTGCATAATGAGGCAACTGCAGCAGGAGAAGCCTTCTTCATTGGGCAGCAGGAACCGGTGGAGCTGTGGGACTGGATCAATGTTCTGTTTGCACAACTTGGGGTGCCAAAGGTCGAGCAACGTGTAGCTTTTCCAGTGGCGTACCTTGCAGGGGCCGTGCTTGAGGCCGGATACACAATCCTTGGTAAAAATGAAGAGCCTGGCATGACCCGTTTTCTTGCTCACCAGTTGGCCCATTCCCATTGGTTTGCACACACCAAGGCTGAGCAGATTTTAAGGTATAAGGAACAGGTCAATACTACCCAAGGTGTGGCCAATCTTGTGGCCTGGATCAAGGAGCAGCATCTTTGAATGGGGTAAATTTTTCCGTCAAAATGGCAAGATAGCATCGTTTTTGAGCCAAAGAGGAAGTGGAATTGCTTAACGGCAAGCAGAACTGAAAAAACATATAAATATTATTTAAAAAGGTTTGACAGTTTGCTGTTTTTTAAGTAGTAATCCTGTCGTAATATGAACCGTCATTCACTTGGTTGTATGGCCTGTTTTCTTTCTGAGATGAGGAGTAGTTGGTATGATTACGATTGACCTTACCATGGTGATCCACATTATCAACATGATTGTGTTGATGTATGTGCTCAACGAGATTCTGTACAAGCCGGTGCTGGGCATCCTGGAAAAACGGAAGCAAACAATGGATGCAATGCAGCACGAAGTTACCCAGCTTGAGCAGCGGGCTAAAAATCGCCAGCAAGATTTGGAGAGAAAGATGCGTGAGGCCAGTGCCAAGGCCAAAAAAGCACTTGATGAGGCTCGCGCCGGTGCACAGGCTGCAGGTAATGAGAAGCTTGCCGCCATTCGGCAGGAATCTGTTGAGGAAAAGGAAAAACAACTGGCAGAAATTCGCAATCAGGTGCAGGCAGCCCGTGATAATCTGCAGAGTAAAACCGAAGAATTTGCCAAAGATATGGCCGGAAAAATACTTGGGAGGAGTTTGGAGGCATGAAATTTCGGATTGTTGGAGTAACCTTATCGGCTGTGCTGCTGATTTTTGGCACAGCTACACTTTCGCTGGCAACTTCTGCCAGTCACGATGAAAGTGCCAAACCTGCAGTACATGCTGAGGCAGTTGCTGCCGAAGCCCATGGTGACGCTGCCCCCGCCCATACCACAGATACTCATGCAGTTGACGCCCATGCAGATGCTGAACATGGTGATGGTCATGTTTCCAGCTCACTGTCCCCGGAAAAGCTGAAAGACCTGTTCTGGAGAACAATAAACTTTGTCGCTCTGGTTATCATTCTGGTCAAATTCCTTGCCAAGCCCATTGCCTCGGGACTCTCTGGCCGTCAGAAGCAGATTCAGGATGAACTCCAGGAGTTGGAAACCAAGCGTGACGAAGCCCAAGCCGAGTATAAAGCGTTTGAAGCGAAGATTGCCGGCATGGAAGAGGAAATGGGTAAGGTGGTTGAAAAGGCCATTGCCCAGGCTGAAAACGAAAAACAGCGGATTCTTGCTGAAGCTGAGCAATCTGCTGAAGATATCAAGCGTCAGGCAGAGGCATCTATTCAGGCAGAGCTGGAAGATGCCAAGCGTGTTCTGCGCGTTGAAGTTGCAGAGCAGGCTGCAGCAATGGCAGAGGAGTTAATCGTCAACAATCTTACTCCTGAAGATCAGGTGACGATAACTGAACAGTTTCTTGAAAGAGTGGGTGCGGTACAGTGAGAAATACAATTCTAGCACGCCGTTATGCTAAGGCGCTCTTTTCTCTGGGTAAAGAGCAGGGAAAAATAGAGGAGTACAGCGAACTACTTGGTGGTATCGCTGCCCTGTATGATGAAAGTACAGGTGGATTGGGTGCAGCACTGACCAACCCGCTGTATCCTCTTGAGGCGCGTCAGAAAATGATGGCCAGGATTGCTGAAAAAGCACAAGCAGATTCTATAATGACTGGCTTTCTCAACCTGCTGGTTGAGAAAAAACGTGCTGATATCCTGCCTGAGATTGCTGAAGAAGTACAAATAATGGTGGATATGGATCAAAACATTAGTCACGGCTCTGTCGTGTCTGCTGTTGAGCTTGACGATGCATTGCAAGCCAAGATTCAGGCTACCTTAGAAAAAATTACAGGTAATAAAGTTATACTTCAGACCGAGGTCGATCCGACGATAATCGGTGGCATCATCGCAAAGGTTGGTGATTTGGTACTGGACGGAAGTATAAAGACACAACTTAATGGATTAAAAGAATCTATCAAGGGGAGAGACTAGTCAAATGCAGATCAAAGCCGAAGAAATCAGCCAGATTATTAAAGACCAAATCGCTGGCTACGAAAGTGATGTCGACTTGAAGGAAACCGGAACCGTACTTTCGGTTGGTGACGGTATTGCACGTGTCTATGGTGTTGAGAACTGCCAGGCAATGGAATTGCTTGAATTTCCTGGCGGTATTTTTGGCCTGGCACTGAACCTGGAAGCGGACAACGTTGGTTGTGCGGTACTTGGTGACGTTCGCGACATTAAAGAAGGGGATATCGTAAAACGTACCGGACGGATCGCTGAGGTCCCTGTTGGTCCTGAAATGGAAGGCCGTGTTGTTGATGGTATCGGTCAACCCATTGATGGTAAAGGTCCAATCGATGCTCAACACTTTAGTAAGATGGAAGTGTTGGCTCCTGGTGTTATTGCTCGTAAAGGTGTTCATGAGCCATGCTACACCGGTGCAAAAGCGGTTGACGCGATGACCCCGGTTGGAAGGGGACAACGTGAGCTTGTAATTGGCGACCGTCAGATTGGTAAGACCGCACTGTGTGTTGATGCAATCATTGCTCAGAAAGATACCGACGTACACTGTATCTACGTTGCTATCGGCCAGAAGAAATCAACGGTTGCTCTGGTTGTTGAAGCGCTTCGTAAGCACGGTGCAATGGAGTACACCACCGTTGTTGCTGCTTGTGCATCTGATCCAGCACCAATGCAGTATGTTTCAGCGTTTGCTGGTTGCGCCATGGGTGAGTACTTTCGTGATAACGGTCAGCATGCACTGATCATCTACGATGACCTTTCCAAGCAGGCTGTTTCCTACCGCGAACTTTCTCTGCTGCTCAAGCGTCCTCCAGGACGTGAAGCATATCCTGGTGACATTTTCTTTAACCACTCACGCCTGCTTGAGCGTTCTGCTAAAGTAAGTGATGATCTTGGTGCTGGTTCTTTAACCGCGCTGCCAATCATTGAAACCCAGGCTGGTGACGTTTCTGCATTTATTCCTACCAACGTTATCTCCATTACCGATGGTCAGGTTTACCTTGAACCAAGTCTGTTCTTTGCGGGTGTTCGTCCTGCAATTAACGTTGGTCTCTCTGTATCCCGCGTTGGTGGTGCTGCCCAGGTAAAAGCGATGAAGCAGGTTGCAGGTACCCTGCGTCTTGATCTGGCGCAGTATCGTGAACTTGCTGCCTTTGCCAGCTTTGGTTCTGATCTTGATGCTGCTACCCAGGCACAGCTGACCCGTGGTGAGCGTCTGGTTGAAATTTTGAAGCAGCCGCAGTACATGCCTCTGCCAATGGAAAAGCAGGTAACCATCATTTACGCTGGTACCAAAGGCTACCTGGATGCCCTGCCTGTAGATACCCTTGCTGATTACGAGCAGGAACTCTATGGATACATCGAAGCAAATGAGCCTTCACTTTTCGCTGATCTTAAAGAAAAAGAAGAGATCACCTCTGAGATTGAGGACAAAATGAAGAAAACTCTGACGTCCTTTGGTGAAACTTTCAAGGCGACAAAAGGCCTTAATTAAGCATAAGGAAGGTATCTCATGCCTGCGTTAAAGGATGTCAAAGATAAAATAACTGGTGTCAAGAAGACGGCGCAGATTACAAAGGCCATGAATATGGTCGCCTCTGCAAAGTTACGCGGTGCTCAGGAGAAGATGGAGGCGTTCAGGCCCTACGCTGAAAAGTTCGCAGATACCATGCGTGAACTTTCAGGCGGCATGGAAGACGCCAACCTTCCTCTCATGGAAGTGCGTGACGTTAAAACCGTTGAAATTGTTGTCGTTACCTCTGATAGAGGGCTTTGCGGCAGCTTTAACTCAAATATTGTCAGGAACGTCGAAAAACTTACTGCCCAGTATGAGGCTGAAGGTAAGCAGGTCAGCTATGTCACTGTTGGTAAGAAGGGGACGACAGCATTAAGAAAGAGCGGCAAAATTCGTAAGTCGTATGAAGATCTTATGGGTTCTTTCCAGATCTTTAATGCCCGTGAAATATCCCAGGATATTACCGAAGCTTTTATCAAAGGCGAAAGTGATCAAGTAGATATTGTCTATGGCAAGTTTCATTCTGTGGCAGTACAGAAGCCGGAACGTGAAGAGCTGCTTCCCATCAAAGCCGTTGCAGTCGAAGATGAAAAAGCGCAAGAAAGCAAAGCAGGCGGATCGTATATCTATGAGCCAGATCCTGCTGAGATCATGGAAGTTTTGCTTCCATTGTATCTGAATGTTCAGGTGTACCACGGTATGCTTGAGGTTGGAGCCAGTGAACATGCTGCCCGTATGACAGCCATGGACAATGCTACCAACGCATGTAAGGATATTATTGATGACCTTACACAACTGTATAATAAAGCTCGTCAGGCGGCTGTTACCGGCGAGTTAATGGATATTGTCGGTGGTGCCGCAGCGTTAGAAGGCTAACGGGATACCGAAGCATAATTTATAAGATTGAGGAGGCCATTTCAGATGGGTGAGTCACAAGTTGGAAAAATTATACAGGTAATCGGTCCTGTTGTTGACGTTGAATTTGAACCGGGTCAACTGCCTGAAATTATGAACGCGTTGTTTATCTCCAACCCGGCTATCAGCGATGAGGCTGATAATCTGGTTTGTGAAGTTGCGCAACATCTTGGTGATAATGTTGTCCGTACCATTGCCATGGACCAAACAGATGGTCTTGTTCGTGGTATGGATGTAAAAGATACTGGAGAGCCCATTACCATCCCTGTTGGTGAAGCTGCTCTAGGTCGTATTATGAACGTTGTTGGACGTCCTGTTGATGGTATGGGTGAGATTAACTCTGAAAAAACCCTGCCTATTCACAGACCTGCCCCAGCATTTGTTGAGCAAGACACCGAAGTAAACGTTCTTGAAACCGGTATTAAGGTTATCGACCTGCTGGTTCCATTCCCACGTGGTGGTAAGATGGGCCTGTTCGGTGGTGCTGGTTGCGGTAAGACTGTTATCATGATGGAAATGGTGAACAACATCGCCATGCAGCACGGCGGTATTTCTGTTTTCTGTGGCGTTGGTGAGCGTACCCGCGAAGGAAACGACCTGTATCATGAAATGAAAGAGTCTGGCGTACT
Organism: Desulfobulbus propionicus; assembly: GCA_002746685.1. GTDB lineage: Bacteria > Desulfobacterota > Desulfobulbia > Desulfobulbales > Desulfobulbaceae > Desulfogranum > Desulfogranum propionicus_C. The sequence goes on from PDQK01000012.1 coordinate 39,508, forward strand.
GCCCAAGGCTGCTCTTGTTTACGGTCAGATGACTGAACCTCCGGGAGCACGTTCTCGTGTTGCACTGACTGGTCTGACAGCTGCTGAATACTTCCGTGATGAAGAAGGTCAGGACGTACTTTTCTTTGTTGATAACATCTTCCGCTTTACCCAGGCTGGCTCAGAGGTATCTGCGCTGCTTGGTCGTACACCTTCTGCGGTTGGTTATCAGCCAACTCTTGCTACTGACCTTGGTGCACTGCAAGAACGTATTACGTCAACCACCAAAGGTTCCATTACCGCTGTTCAGTGCGTATACGTACCTGCTGATGACTTAACTGACCCTGCACCTGCAACAACCTTTGCTCACCTTGATGGTACTGTTGTTCTTTCCCGTCAGATTTCTGAGCTCGGAATCTATCCTGCGGTTGACCCTCTTGACTCCACCTCCCGTATTCTTGACCCCAACGTTGTTGGTGAAGAGCATTACAGCGTTGCTCGTGGCGTTCAGGTTGCACTCCAAAAATACAAGGAACTCCAGGATATCATCGCAATTCTTGGTATGGACGAACTTTCTGAAGAAGATCAGCTCACCGTGGCCCGTGCCCGTAAGGTTCAGCGTTTTCTTTCTCAACCTTTCCATGTGGCTGAAGTATTTACTGGTTTTCCTGGTAAATATGTTAAAGTTGAAGATACTGTTCGAAGTTTTAAGGAAATTCTTGAGGGTAAGCATGATGACCTGCCAGAAACCGCATTTTACATGGTAGGTAGCATCGAAGAAGCAGTTGAAAAGGCTGCTGGTCAAAAAGCTGAAGCATAGAATCGCGTAAGCTGAACAGAGGATCCTCTTATGGCACAGATTCATCTTGAAGTGGTAACACCTTCTGGCCCGGTGGTAAGTGACGATGTGGATATCGTCACTGCCCCTGGTGTTGGTGGTGAGTTCGGCGTCCTGGCCAACCATGCTCCTTTTTTAAGTACCATTAAAACCGGTACGTTAAGTTATAAAAAGGATAAGCAGGTAAAGTACCTCATGGTCAGTGGCGGTTTTTCTGAGGTTTCCAATAATAAGATCACCTTTCTTGTTGAAAGCGCTGAGTTTGGTAAAGATATTGATGTCGACCGTGCCATGCGCGCCAAAGAAAGGGCTGAAAAGCGACTTGCTCAAGCTCAGCAAGCAGCTGAAAATATTAACCGAGTACGGGCTGAAGCGGCATTGCAACGCTCCGTTGCCCGGTTAAAAGCTGCAGAGCTGGCACGCAGTTAACGTACTTTTCACAACGGAATAAAAAAGGGCTGTCCAAACGGGCAGCCCTTTTTTATTCCGTATTTCCGGTCAGTTCCAGGTGAAGGTCGAATACCTTAACGCCCCACATTCAGTGCAGTGGTGGTGTTAACATAATTCACTACCCCGGCAGCGATCTGTTTAGCGAGTAAATGTTGATACGCCTGGGTTTGTAA
>PDQK01000047.1 GCA_002746685.1 Desulfobulbus propionicus
TTCTGCCAAGGGTAATACAGGGCAAATGCTCAAGCGCTATTACCAGATCGGGAATCTCCTGCCGCTGCCTCCTGGCGTGAAGGTGTTTTTGCAGATGGTGCATTTCCAGGTAATCACACCTTGAAAAATCAAGCCATGCCACCTGTTTTTTACGTTGTTCGCTGATAGGCATTCTTGCCGACATTTTGTTTCCAAAAGGTAAATGAACAGGGTTCTGACCGATTGAACATATATCTTCTTTACCGGCAGGGATCAGCCAACCGGTCATCTCATCATAACTGCCGCCATAACAAACGCCTCTTTCCATGCAACATACAATCCAAAATACAGGTGAGCCACTATTTACCAGTATTTCACAGAAGATAAATCATCTGCAGCTCAAAAAACAGGCACGATCAACCAGCGTACCCGACAACCAGCATGCTCTAAAGTTGAACACCCTGCTGTCGACTCTTGTTCATTATTTGAGCAACTTCATCTGATATCCGAATACAGATCAGGTTCTGCTTTCGGTACTTATAAACAGCAGCGCTTGACAACACTGTCAAAACAGGCTGCTTATCAAGGAACAGGCAATTTCACCCTGTAATACTGCCGCTCTCTCGTTTTGATTGTATTCATGGCATGTTACTTGCTGTAGAGACAAAAGGAATTGTATTCAAAAAAGAGTCTGATTTACGTAGTAGAACAGGAAAATGAAACCTGCCGGCAACTGCCTGCAGCCCCGGTAAAATTATCAACGCAAAAGAAAGGAGCATCCATGAATTCATCCGAAAAAGCGGGTCAAGCCCTCGCATACCTCAGCAAGCATTCTCCGAAGGAATATGGCAAGTATCTGGAGTTTACCAAAACACTTACTGCCATTGACGCAATACCGCACAAGGAGCTGGAACTGATTATGGTTGCCTGTGCAGTAATGTCTCAATGTGAGGCGTGTATCGCAATTCATGTGGAGGCGGCCGCTTCCATGGGGGCAAGCAAGGATGAAATCCTGCAGGCTGCATTTATGGCAGTAGCGATGGGTGGCTCTCCCAAAATGATGTATATGTCCTATGTGTACGAGGCACTGGAGGATCTGTTTGAATAAGAGTTTTTCTAACAAGCAGACAACTCCCAGGGCTGAATAAGCTCTAAAAATAAAGGGCAGCTTGAATAACAGGGTTATCTAGGCTGCCCTTTTACAGCAAAAATATTTTTATAGTAAATTGCTTAGGCGTCGGGCCATCGCTGCAATATCATCCGCGCCAACAATTTCGGTGACAAGACAGGTCGTTTTTGCCCCTGCTGCGACAAAATCGGCAATATTATGCTCCTTGATCCCGCCAATGGCCACCAGGGGTATCTTTATATTTTTGACTGCATAATCAAGATACTCAAGTTCCACCGCGACACAGACATCCTCCTTGGTCTGAGTGGCATAGATCGGACCAACGCCGATATAGTCCGCCCCGGCAGCAACGGCTGCTTCCGCCTGCTGCGGGCTATGGATGGAAACCAATGATCTTCTCGTTGCCAAGCAGTGTTCTTGCCACGGCTACCGGCAGATCCTGCTGACCGATGTGCACCCCGTCGGTATCTTCCAGCCGTTTGGCAACGGGAAGATCCGGCAGAACATAGGGCAAGACGGTAAATCCCTCTTTTGCCAGAATCTCTGTTGCCTTCAGCGTTTCCCAGTTATCCGGCATCAGATATTTGGCATCGGTTATCACCTCGATTTTAATA
>PDQK01000027.1 GCA_002746685.1 Desulfobulbus propionicus
CCATTCCGAACACGGAAGTTAAGCTCTTCAGCGCCGATGGTACTGCATGGGTGACTATGTGGGAGAGTAGGTCGTTGCCGTTTCTTTTATATACAAAAAGCCCACTAGCTTACGCTAGTGGGCTTTTTTGCATTGAAGGACAGGGACAACTCCAAGTTGATGCTTCTGTTTAGATCAGTCGACAAAATCATCAAACTCTAATATCCGGCTCACCTCTGCTGCCAAGTCTTCTGCGTTAAACGGTTTGGCTAAATAGCCAGACAACCCGATTTCCATAGCATTTTCTTCTGTCACCTGCTTGCTGTACCCAGTACACAACAACACCTTTATATCTGGACGGATATTTCTCATTTCCTCGAAGAGTTCCAAACCCGTTAACCCTGGCATTCCCATATCTGTTACCACAAGATCAAAGGTCTCGCTTTCCTTTCTAAAAAGCTCCAGTGCTTCGCTACTCACCGTACTGGCCACTACTTCATACCCAACATGTTCAAGCATCTGGTACTGCAAGCTGACAATCTGAGGCTCATCGTCTACAACAAGAATCCTGCCACCCTGGAACAGGGTATCAGATATACACTCTCCTGCTATCTCCTCATCCGGATGAGCAACAGGCAGGTACATCTCAAACCTTGCTCCTTCACCAACAGTTGACTCCACCTGAACGGCTCCCCTATGGTCATTCACAATCCCGTGAACAACAGATAGCCCAAGTCCTGTACCTTCATTCTTGGATTTAGTCGTAAAATAGGGCTCAAATATCCTTGACAGATACTCCTTTGGAATGCCTTTTCCATTATCTTCAACACTTAAACAAACATACTGTCCAGGACTCAAATTCCCAATTTCCAATCCTTGTTGCGGAGTAAGTTCCACAGTTTGCAGCCCTACGGTAATTTCTCCACCGGTTTTTTCCAGTTCCTGGAACGCATTGGTACATAAATTAAGAATCACCTGATGCATCTGGGTGGGATCAGCTTTAACCATGACCTCTTTTTCCAGCTGGGTATTGATCTCAATATTAGCTGGCAGGCTAGCCCTTAAGAGTTTCAAGACCTCCTTGACAATAAGATCAATCTGTAACGTTGAAACTTCCTTTTCAGTTTTCCTGCTGAATTGAAGAATCTGATTGATTAATTTCCCTGCCCGTTCAGCTCCCCTGATAATCTCACTCAGATTATCATGGAGAACGGTTTGCTCATCACATTGGGTCTGGCACAACTCGGCATACCCCAGAATCGCAGTTAATATATTGTTAAAATCATGAGCCACACCGCCTGCAAGCGTACCAATGGCCTGCATTTTCTGTGATTGACGGACCTGATTTTCAAGGGTTAACTGCTGTGTTATATCGCGTTTGACCGTCACATAATGACGGATGCTCCCATCGCGGTCTTTAACCGGTGTTATAGATGCTTCTTCCTGATAGAGTTCCCCCCCTTTTTTCCTATTAGTGAATGTTCCTCGCCAGATATTGCCTTTGGTTATTTCTTTCCACATCAAATTGGACTGCATCTTTGATGTCTCTGTAGCACTACGTAGCATTCTGGGAGAACGTCCAATAACCTCAGTAAAATCATATCCACTTGTCTTTTCAAAGGCCGGGTTCACGTACTCAATTTTGCCCGACAGGTCAGTGATCATGATCGATTCCGCGGCCTGCTCAACTGCTGTTGAAAGGAGCCTTCTCCGCTCTTCGAGCTTAATCCGTTTTCTTAAATCATGAAAAACCACCTGGGCAATATTCCTCTCACCGATTTCAGTACTGGCAATATTCACTTGCACAGGTACCAAAACATTATCCTTTCCTAAAATAACCGTATCAATACCGGAGGAAGTGGCTTGATTACTGAGTTGCTGTTCATAAAATCGTAGGTAAAAGTTCCTTTCCTGCTCTGGATAGAGAGAGGTATGATTGCATCCTATGAGTTCTTGTTCAGTTTTTTCAAATAAAGCTTCTGCCTGGGGATTCACCTCCTGAATCTTTTTACTCTGGCAATCAATAAGTACAATGGCATCGTTAGCTGCAGTAATGAGCATACGATACTTTTCCATGGACTCCTGGAGTTGAGCAATAACCTGCTTCTGCTCAGTCACCTCAACAAAGCTCAACATTGCTACCTTTTGCTCATCCACAGGGAGCACATCAAGGTAAACAGAATAATCGGCAACCTGACCGTTCTTTCTCCGTAATTGTGTTTCAAAAACAACATACGACTCTTCTCGGAAGAGATACGCAGTCACTTCTCGCATGATATCTGTCGTTTTCAGCACAAAAAGATCAGGAAAAAGCCGCTGGAACGTTTCCGCATTTTCAACTTCAAAAAGTTCCAGTAAACTGGTGTTTGCCACTACGCTCTGTAAAAGTGAAGCACCCATTTCCAGCAGATCTTTTTCTGCTGTCAAATAGGCATCAAGGTCACTGAGCTCAAGTTGTCTAACCTTTTCACACTCGTAGAAAAGAGCAGTGTAGTCAATGAGCCACCTAGCCACCTGACCGCTATAGAAAAACTCTTGAAAATAATTATCTGTCATGCTTACTTAACAACGTTTTTTCAAGGGAAGGAGGAATATTTTTCACCAAAAAATTATCCTACGATACCTTTTTTCAGTCTTGCTCACACCCTTTATTTGAGCCCAAGTTTCTCCTTAAGCAGGTTTACACTGTCACATGCATGCAATCAGTTGGTTATGAATACTTCTTCCTTGAAAAATGACTCTGATCTCCATGGTCAGCTCTATGTTGTTGCCACCCCCATAGGCAACCTTGGTGAAATGAGCAGTCGTGCTGTGGAAGTGCTTAAAACTGTTCAACTTATTGCCTGCGAAGATACAAGGCATACCAAAAAACTTTGCACAAATTTTGGGATAGCCACCCCATTGTTCAGTTATTACAGAGAGCGTGAGCAACAACGATCTGAACAGATTATGCAACGCTTGATTGCGGGAGACAATATTGCCCTTGTTTCAGATGCTGGTACGCCCTGCCTCTCTGATCCAGGCGCCGTACTAGTGAAAAAAGCCCGTCATCACAACATCAAAGTGAATGCGGTGGCTGGTCCCTCAGCCCTTGCCGCAGCTTTATCCATATCAGGACTGACCGAATCAGCCTTTTTTTTTGGTGGATTTCTCCCCTCCAAAAGCAGTGAACGTTTACAACATTTACAAGCATTAAAAACACTCCCCTATTCGCTCATTTTTTACGAATCTCCCCACCGAATAAAAAACTGCCTCCAAGATTGCATAAAAGTATTTAAAGAGCGTCAAGGCATGCTTATCCGTGAGTTAACTAAAATCCATGAAGAGTGTATTGAAGGAACTCTTTCATGTATTTTGGAAAGGGTGGCAAATGGCATAAAAGGTGAACTCGTTCTTATCATAGATGGTGCACCAAAACCGCTTGCATCCAAACCCGAAGAACTCAAGGAGTTGGTCTATTGGTATAGAGATACGCAACAGGCTACCTTAAAGGATACAGTGAAATCCATATCAAGTGACCTGGAGTTGCCAAAGTCAAAAGTTTACAAGGAGGTGCTCCTCCTTTGGAATGAAAACAAGTAGTGTATAAAAAACTATGCATAGAATAGATTCAGTAGTTGCACAATGTGCTGATTCACATCTACAGCACAATCTGATTGCAGCCTGTCGGGCAGCCCTGACAGGTGGTTCAATATTACGCACCTTTTTTTCTCAGCCCCACACCATATCAATGAAAGGAGCTACTGACCTGCAAACCGAGGCTGATCTCGCCTCTGAAGCAGCGATACTCGCTGCACTCAGCGAAGATAGTCCAGGCATCTCAATACTGGCAGAAGAATCATCAGCGAGTGCTGCCTTTACTTTTGATGATCCCATATGGGTTGTTGATCCCCTTGATGGAACAACAAATTTTGCTCACGGTTTTCCCCATTTTGCCGTCTCCATAGCTCTTGTGGATCAAGGTGTACCACAAATCGGGGTAATTTACCTGCCCTGCAGTGATGAGCTTTTCTGCTCCTGGAAAGGTGGCGGAGCATGGCTCAATGGAGAAAACATTCAGGTGACTGAAGCTGAATTTCTCATTGAAGCACTTATAGGTACCGGGTTCCCTTATGATACCCACACTCATCTGCAGGAAATCATTTTGCAGATTGAAACGCTTTTACCTAAAGTTCGGGATTTGCGCCGTGCAGGAGCTGCAGCAGTCGACCTGGCATACGTTGCCTGCGGACGACTGGATGGTTTTTATGAACGGGAGCTGAAGCCCTGGGATACAGCAGCAGGTTGGCTTTTAGTTGAAGAAGCTGGTGGCATCACCAGCGATTATTCAGGGGAACCATACAACCTGGGTACACAAGAAATAGCAGCCGCCAATCCCGTTCTGTTAAAAAAACTGCTTCCACTACTTACCTGACGTGAACGCAAACAAGGCTGGCGATACCAGCCCCCCTCCCCTATCGCACGTGCATGGTTGCGTGCTGATAAGCACCACCTTGGTGGCCACCTCGTTTACAGTGGGCAAGGCCATTGCTCCAACCCTTGATCCCGCTGTACTCGTGCTGCTCCGATTTTGCGTTGCAGTGGTACTGTTTGCCCCACTGATCATATATCAGTATAAAGTGTGTCTTCCATCACTTCAGGATCTGGGAAGGTACAGCATTATCAGTTGTGCTCTGGTGGGGTTCTTTTACCTCATGTTCACAGCGCTACGCTACACCTCTGCTCTTAACACAGGAGTTATTTTCACCCTGGTTCCGGGCTTATCGAGTATCTTTGCCGCAATACTGGTTAAGGAACGGCTGGGGAAATACCGGCTCGCGTCACTGCTCCCGGCCACTCTGGGTGCATTATGGATTATTTTTGCAGGGGATATGGAAAAAGCCCTTGCTCTGGAGATGAACAAGGGCGACGTGATTTTTTTCGCAGGCTGTCTTTGTATGGCCTTATATACTCCGCTGGTAAAGCTCTTCCATCGAGGAGAACCCATGGCCATAATGACGTTCTGGGTACTGGCGACCTCCTGCGGTTGGCTGCTGCTGCTCAGTGGCTTCACCATAGCAGAGGTTGACTGGACCACAGTTGGCCTGAAAACGTGGCTGGGAATTATCTATTTAGCGATTTTCACCACCATCATAACCTTTTCTATCTCGCAGTGGGCAACGCTGCACATTGGACCAACCAGGGTTATTGCTTACTCTTTTCTCTATCCCTTGCTCATAGTGCTTATTGAGTGGTCACTGGGCCACGAGCTGCCCTCGCTGAAAACCTTGTCAGGAATTGTGCTCATCGTCCCGGCCATGTTTATCATCCAACGCGGTGCTGAAAAGCAATCCATCAAGCCCCAAGCTTATCCAAAAGAGACTCAATAATTGTAATACCGCCCTGCCAGAAAGCAGGATCATCCAGATCAATCCCAAAGGGCTGCACCAGCTCATAGGGTGATCTACTTCCCCCTGCTGCAAGCAGCTCGCGATACTGTTCAACAAACGGAGCACCTTGCTGTTGGTACTGGGCGTACAGGGCAAGCACCAGTAACTCACCAAAGGCATAGGAATACACATAGCCAGGTGTACCGAGAAAATGCGGAATATAAGACCACCATATTCCATAGTTTTCTGTTAAGGTGACAGCGTCTCCAAACATTGCCTGCTGGGTATCAAGCCAGATGCCTGCGTACTCTTCCTTTGAAAGTTCGCCTTTCTCACGCCTCAGCGTATGCATTTTATCTTCAAAACGGTTCATGGCAACCTGACGAAATACCGTTGCAAAGATAGATTCAATTTTCTGACAAATAAATGCCCTGCGCTGCTTTTCATCCTCAATCAGCTCAAGCTGGGTGTTAAACACTAAAAACTCAGCAAATACCGAGGCAGTTTCAGCTAGAACAAGCGGAGTATCACTGTTGTAATAGCCCTTCCCTGCGGCCAGATACTGATGCACACCATGCCCCAGCTCATGGGCTACCGTTGCCACATCACGCATTGTGCCAGCGTAATTAACCATCACGTAAGGGTGGACTTCCGGCACACACGGATGAGCAAAAGCACCGCCGCGCTTGCCATCCATGATCGGCCCATGAATCCAGTTATGGGTAAAAAACCGTTCAGCGATTTCTCCCATTTCTGCTGAAAACGCTGAAAACGCATCAAGCACTATGGTTTTACATTCCGCCCATGGGATCAGCTCTTCGCCATCGCAGAGTACCGGAGCGTATCGGTCGTAATCAAACAACTCCTCATAGCCCAGCAAAGTTTTCTTGTAGGTATAATAGCGATGAACAAGCCCATAGCTTGAAGTTACTTCGTCAACTAAAGTGTTGACCGTTAATGCCTCAAGCTCATTGGACAAATGTATGGCACTATTCCACGATTCATATTTGCGTACCCGGTCAACAATCATCTTTTCAGCTGCCAGCGTGTTGAAAATATGGGTAAGGATATGCTCATTATCATTCAGCGCGTCGGTCATTTCCTGGGCAGCAACTTTACGGGTCTCCCGCTCTGCTGCATACAGGTCACTGAGCACCTCTTCTTCACTCCGTCCCTGCTTACCAAAGCGCATCTGGCCCATAACTTTGTCAAAAAGTACATTCCAGGCACTCCTGCCCACAGGGCCAAACTCCTGAAGAATCCCTTCCTCTGTTTCACTGAGCTGATATGGAGCAAAACGACGTAAGGCCTGTAGATAATGTTTATATTGCTTCAGCACTTCATCTTGAAGGAGGCCCTCACAGTGATCCTCAGCTAAGCTGTTCCATTCAAGACGAAAAAACAAGGTGGCCTTACCGATCTCAGCACCGAGTTCTTCTATCCGTTGGAGTAAACCGGAAGCTGCACCACTGGCAGTTTGGGTAGAAAAGTTAAGGTACCCATAGGTACCAAGTTTACCCAGCATGGTGTCAATGGCCTCAAGAGCTGAAACAAGGGCAAAAAGTTCCTGGGCGCTTAACTCCCCAACCTTGCCTGCATATTGTTGGGCAACCTCAGCTGCCTGCTTCTGGCACAACTTGATATCATACTCAAGAGCTGGGTCATCTTCACTGGAATACAAATCACCCAGCTCCCAGATTACATCTTTGGTTCCCAAAACATCCTTGCTCTGGTTTTCCATGATCACCATTTCCTCCTTTGACTCCTTAAGCTCGCAATAAAGAAAATCAACTGTATCTGCACTGTTGTTGAACCCTCACGAGTTCAGGATTCTTGCTAAAGAATTTCTACATGCCAGGGCAAAATCTTCGGGATAATGTCCGCAGATATATCGTGATTGTGCCTCACTAAAAGCCCCCATGGACCAAGGCAGTTTGGGCAGCAGGGAATACAATAATCGCTGCCCATTGTTGACTCCCATGCGCTTGGAAAACTCTATGGTTGTGACAAGTTGGGCACCGAGCCCGGCTAATGTTTGCTGGGCAAAATAGATCCCTTTATCCAGTGATGCCCGTACCTCTGCCCCGGCTTCAATGATATTGCCAATCGGTTCTCCCTGCTCATCAGCAATGACCATTACCTGAAGCTCCCACTGCGAGACCTGTGCTTTGGGAACAAAAAGCATCACGTTTTTATCTTCCCAAACAACAAGCGATTGCTCGCCAGGCTCCCCATCAACTCTGGTATTATTTCGTATGGCCTTAAGATAATCAGTAAAGAAGTCACTGTTATAATATTCAGCATACCGGTCAACCGTATCGGCCACCATGTCACCGCAGGAAAAAGCCAAGCTTTCTTCACCACTGGTCGTACTGACCTTTTCAGGTACCATTGCATATTGCTGGTGAATCATCTGGTGGGAGGCATGGAGCCGGTATCCTGAAGCTGAAAAATCATAGCCAAAATTCCAGCCCCAGAGAGTGGCACACTGTTCACAATCCTGGTTTTGAAGCGTAGCTGCAACAGCCTGACGTAAACGTTCCACTTCTTCCACGCTCATCTGCCTCTGTTCAAAATCAACAGAAAGATCGAGCTTTTGGGCAAGTACCAGATATGTGCGTTGATAATATAAATGCCGCAGGCTCTGCATATCGTTTAAGGAAAGGTCAGTGACCTTATAACGAATAGAATTATGAGCAAAGTTAGCAGCATAATGGCCCCATGGTATATACGAGTTGCCTCTCAGATACTCGAAAATCAATCCATCTTCACCCTGGCAATCACCAACGATTTCACTCCCTCCCTGAGCACCAGGACGAAGCACCATGACCTCTTTATAGATATCAGGCAAGAAGGGATTATTTGCCAGGGTCTCGTACAATTCAAAGTCGTGGATACAGGGAACAGGCTTACCCGCTCGCTCAATGTAAGCTACCCCTACCGGCTTACCTGTATCATCAACACGCAGCTCGCAGCAGTTTCCAACAACCAGAGTCAGCTCTTTTTCATCATCAGAGTTTTGGGCGATATCAAGTAACGTGTGTCTGGGCAGTTGTTTTAGTATTGCCTCTATCTGGTCAGTTGCAACACCGTTGTCGAGCATGGTCTGGAGAAGGGAGCCGTGTTCAGGCTTTTCAATGCGTATCAAAGAGGGGTCATGGGCATGCCGTATTGCCCAGCCAGAATCAATGAAGGTACAGCCACGAAAGGCAAAGGCGTTACGAATCTCGTAAATTTTTTTGGTTCCGGTCACCGCTACATCAGTGTCAGGAAAGTTAGCTGCATTATTTATCGGAGTACCATCTTTTCCCTGCCCCAACTCCATCAAAAAGTTGCTTGCTCTTACATTTGTGACAGAATAACTCGGACAGTGAACACTAACTTGAAATACACCTTCACGGGTAACTGAAGTTTGTAACGTAGTCATGAAATTCTACATATGGATCGAAATAACGTTTTGAGCAGTACATCAACCGTAATTAAATTGCCCAACCTCAATTGAGCAATGAACGCAAGTAGAATACCCCCAACACCCTCTTTATAAAACCATTTTCTCCTTGAAGCAGCAAAGAACTGGCTTAACCAAAGTACCAATATACTTTTTCCAACCTGCACCTCCAAAATAAAGTCTTCAATATATTCGATAACATAAAAGACTCAATCAGCGGAAAAAAGGGTATGGCATGACCACTCAACAAACAGCCCCAAACAAAAATGGCACAATACGCACACTCAGCAAATAAGCTCCTGCTCATTGAAGAGAGAATGTAACACCTTGAAATGGTGGCTTCCTTTTTTCCTTGACAGGGTTGGCACCCCCCTGTTAATGAATCATCATTCAGTTAATAAAGGTACTTTTTATTGAATTAGGTAACGTTACCAAAACCGGTTGGAACGCAGTGCATTTTTTTGATTTTCGTTAACCAAAACTTAAGGTCAATTACTATGTCGTGGTTCATTCAAACCTGTAAGTCATCTCTGGGCAAAAAGTATATCATGGCCCTTACAGGGTCTATGTTAGGGGGGTTCCTTCTTGTTCACACTGTTGGTAATAGCACCATCTTCTGGGGGAGAGAAGCGTTCAACGCCTATGCACATCACCTGCATTCGCTAGGCCCATTTGTCCCTATTTTTGAAGCTGGACTCTACTCTATCTTTTTCCTCCATGTTATTACTGGAGTGATTTTATGGCTGCAAAATCGCAGCGCAAGAAGCCAGAAGTATGCAGTCCAGGTCAATCCCGGTGGACGTACCTGGGGTTCAATGACTATGCCGTACACTGGTGCTGCAATTTTCGTCTTTATCATGATTCATTTGGCAAATTTTCATTTTGTTGAAAAAACTGAAGTGGTTACCATCTCTGATGTTGTCACTAAAGTGCTCAACAACCCTGGTTTCACCCTTATTTATGTTGTTGGTATGGCTGTCTTGGCACTCCACATCAGCCACGGTTTCTGGTCTATCTTTCAAACATTTGGTATCAATCATCCCAGGTATAACGGCGCCATCCGTACCGTAACTTGGGCAATTGCAGCGATCATGATTGTTGTATTTGTTCTGATCACACTGCTGCTTGTTGTATCCCAGAATCAGTTATTGTAATTCTGTTGCAACAAAAAATGTAGGCACATCAGTTCAGTACAAGCTCATTTACACTGAACTTGATTGATGAAAAGAGCAACGATGTCTTCATCGTTACATAAGATTCACCTTTAGCCAGAAGAATATATTATGCAGCTTGATTCAAAAATACCTGAAGGACCGTTGGCAGAAAAATGGGATAAAGCCCGTTTTAACTACAAACTCGTCAACCCCGCAAACAAGAGAAAATACGAAATAATCGTTGTTGGTACTGGTCTTGCCGGGGGCGCAGCAGCAGCTACTCTGGGTGAACTTGGATACAATGTTAAATCATTCTGTATTCAGGACAGTGCGCGTAGAGCACACTCCATCGCAGCCCAGGGTGGTATCAACGCTGCCAAAAACTATCAAGGGGATGGCGACTCCATCTTCAATCTTTTTTATGACACTATAAAAGGCGGTGACTTCCGTGCTCGTGAAGCAAACGTATATCGTCTTGCACAAGTATCAAATAACATTATCGACCAAGGTGTTGCGCAAGGTATTCCTTTTGCACGTGAGTATGGTGGAACACTGGCTAACCGTTCTTTTGGTGGTGCTCAGGTTTCCCGTACCTTCTATGCCCGTGGTCAAACCGGACAGCAGCTCCTGCTTGGTGCCTACTCCGCTATGATGCGTCAGGTATCCACAGGCAAGGTGAAACTGTATAACCGCCGTGAAATGGTGGACCTGGTTGTCATTAATGGCGAAGCAAAAGGTATCATCGTTCGCAACCTGGTAACAGGTGAGCTCGAACGCTACTCCGCTCACGCAGTAGTGCTGGCAACTGGTGGTTACGGAAACGTTTACTTTCTTTCCACCAACGCCATGGCTTCCAATGTAACGGCAGCCTACCGCGCTTACAAGCGAGGTGCCGGTTTTGGTAATCCTTGTTTTGTTCAGATTCACCCAACCTGTATCCCAGTACACGGTGACTTCCAGTCCAAGCTCACCCTCATGAGTGAGAGTCTGCGTAACGATGGTCGCGTATGGGTACCAAAAGATCCAAACGAAACCAGGAAACCAGCTGACATTCCAGATTCAGAACGTGATTATTATCTGGAACGCAAGTACCCCAGCTTTGGTAACCTCGTACCTCGCGACGTTGCCTCCCGTAACGCCAAGCAGGCTTGTGATGATGGCCTTGGAGTAGGTGAAACAAAACTCGGCGTATACCTTGACTTTGCTGAAGCCATCGAGCGTGATGGGCTGGATGTGATCCTGAGAAAATATGGTAACCTGTTCCATATGTATCAAAAAATCACCGACTCAGACCCAACAAAAGAGCCGATGATGATCTACCCGGCAGTGCACTACACCATGGGTGGTTTGTGGGTTGACTATGAATTGATGACCACTATTCCTGGTCTGTATGCCACAGGTGAAGCTAACTTCTCAGATCACGGTGCTAACCGCCTTGGCGCATCAGCGCTCATGCAAGGCCTGGCTGATGGCTACTTTGTATTGCCATACACCATTGGTAACTACCTTGCAAACGTTGCTCCAGAGCCAACCAACACCAATCATGAAGCGTACGACGAAGCGGAAAACGCAGCGCGTGAACAAACCACCAGGCTGCTGAAAAACACCGGTTCAAATAAACCCGGGCTGGAAACCGTAGACTACTTCCACAAGAAGCTTGGTCGTATCATGTGGGATTATTGCGGTATGGCGCGTAACAAGGAAGGTCTGGAAAAAGCGCTTGAAGAGATTCCTAAAATCAGGGAAGAATTTTGGGATAAAGTTACTGTTCCCGGAAACCGCAACGAACTCAATCAGTCCCTTGAGCGTGCTGGTCGCGTTGCCGATTTCCTTGAGTTTGGTGAATTGATGTGCCGTGACGCGCTTATGCGTGAAGAGTCTTGCGGTGGTCACTTCCGTGAAGAAAGTCAGACTGAAGAAAACGAAGCTAAGCGTGATGACGAGAATTTCTGTCACGCTGCTGTTTGGGAATACAAAGGTGAAGGCGTTGAGCCTGTCATGCACAAAGAACCACTTACCTTTGAAAACGTTACTCCTTCTCAGCGAAGCTATAAGTAAAAAAACGTTGACACTCGTATTGGAATTGTGGGTGACCACTGAAGCATTAACTACAACGTAGAAGATAATCTCATGGCATCAAAAACGATTAATATAGTAGTCAAGATATGGAGACAAAATGGCCCCCATGCAAAGGGTCATTTTGAAGATCATGCACTTAAAGATATCAGCACGGATAGCTCATTTCTCGAAATGCTTGACGTACTGAACGAATGGCTTGCTCGTAAAGGAAAAGAACCGGTGGCTTTTGACCATGACTGCCGCGAAGGTATCTGTGGTATGTGTGGTGCTGTTGTCAATGGTATTGCACATGGGCCAGAAAAGGAAACCACCTTATGTCAGCTCCATATGCGCAGTTTTAAAGATGGTGATACCATTATTATTGAACCGTTCCGCACAAATGGTTTCCCAATTGTCAAAGACCTTATTATTGACCGCTCTGCACTGGATCGTATCATCCAGGCTGGTGGTTTTGTCTCTGTCAACTCGGGTTCACCACAGGATGCTAACAGCATTCTGATTCCGCAGCATGTTGCTGAAACAGCAATGGACGCAGCAGCTTGTATTGGATGTGGTGCATGCGCAGCGGCATGTCCAAATGCTGCACCAATGTTGTTCATTGGAGCTAAAATATCACAACTGGCTCTTCTGCCACAAGGCCAGCATGAAGCCAAGACACGCGCTATTAATATGGTGAAATGCATGGACGGAGAAGGCTTTGGTAACTGTACCAATGAACGTGCGTGTGAAAATGTATGTCCAAAAGGTATTTCTATTAGTCATATTGCACGTATGAACAGACAGTACCTGAAAGCACAGTTTACCTATGAAAGTTAACTGTAGGTAGGAGTTGTAAGACCAAAGCCCTGCTTGCTTTTTGCAAGCAGGGCTTTTTTTTGCCCGTCATGGCGGGCAAAAAAAAGTGGTTAACTCGAAAAAAGCTAACCACTTAATAGCACTGGAGCCGATAACCGGACTTGAACCGGTGACCTACTGATTACGAATCAGCCGCTCTACCAAGCTGAGCTATATCGGCACTCTAGATACGGTCAATGCAGAAACAAATTTGAGGTTTATTCATGTAGCAGGTTTATGGTAAGGTGTCAAGTTTATGAAAGCTTGTTCACTCATACTCCTTTTACTTTTTTTATATTTACCTGGCTGTAAAGACGAATCCCGTCAGCAGACCGAGCCGTCCCCCACACTTCAACTTCATAAAACCGCACAGATAATGGGCTGCAAAGGATGCCACCCAGAGGTTGTGCTGGATACAAACCACGCGCTGAGTTGTGTCAGCTGTCATCAAGGAAACAATGAAACCACTGATATGACGGTGGCCCATGAAGGACTGGTTGCCCATCCAGCTCATCCAGAGCACATGGAACACACATGTGGTAGTTGTCATCCCCAGCAGATTCAGTCAATCACAGACAGCATTCATTTCACCCTGCAACATAAAATTAACCAAACAAGAGCGCATTTTGGCATCAACCCCAGACTTATTTCCCTAGCTGATATACCCATTCAAAGTGAAATAACTACCAAAACCCAACTGGTAGAGGATATGCTCAGAAGACGTTGTCTCAGGTGTCATCTCTTTAGCCCTGGAGATGATTACCCGTATGTTTCCCATGGGACAGGGTGTGCAGCCTGTCACTTGAGCTTTACCCAGTCCAAGCTCGACTCACATAGGTTCATCAAACCCACTCTAAAACAATGTCAAAGTTGTCATTATGGCAACTACGTGGGCAACGACTATTCCGGGGGTTTTGAAAATGACTATAACTGGGAATACAGAACACCTTATGCGGTCCGTAAACCCTATCTGCGCCCTTTTGGCGTGGAACAGCAAAATCTAGCTGCTGATATCCATTTTCAACGGGGGCTTGACTGTATTGATTGCCACACAACGCATGAAACGCTGGGTGAACCTACCTGCTTGACCTGTCATAACGCCCCACAGGAATCAGCCCATATTCACAAAAAAAAGACGCAATATATACTGACTGCACATTCAGGCAAACAGCATATCATCCCTCAAATGACACACCCGGCCCATAAACAATATGGTGACCAGGTAGCCTGCCAGGTATGTCATGCTCAGTGGAGCTTTAATGACTCCACCACCCACCTGCTGTTATCCATGAGCGACGAGTATGACCAGTGGGAAAGACTCACCGTACAATCCAGCTCTGAACTGGAAAACCTGCTTGAACACAATCTCTACAGCGAGGAAGATGAACTTCCTCCAGCCATGAGGGATGGTGTTACAGGTACACTGCGTGAAGGGTTCTGGCTCAAGGGCTATACCCAAAGGCGCTGGGAAGATATACGTATTCAAAAAGATAAAGACAATATTATCAAAATATTCAGGCCTATCCTTGACCTCAGCTTGTCCATGATTGACGCAGATGGGGAGGTACTTTTTGATAACCTGAAGGGCAAAAACTCTGGCCTGCTTCCTTATACACCCCATACCACCGGTCATGCTGGTGTGTATTACAAAGATCGTTTCCAGCATCTCTTACCTGCAACACATCCACAATAAATGAATCGCCTCTTTTTACTATGAACATACAGTCATCAAAATTTCTTTTTTCTCTGGTTCTCTTACTCACCCTGTTTTTAGCCAGTTGCAGCTCAAGGCAAACGACGAATAAACACTCCTCTTCTTTTTCAGGGACAGCATGGCATAAACAAGGAAAAAAGAACTATTCCAAGGCCACCCAACGCCCTTATGTCATTAATAACATACGCTATTACCCAATCCCATCTGCCGTAGGATACCGTGAGAAAGGGCGAGCGTCCTGGTACGGCAAAAAATTCCATGGCCGGAAAACGTCTAACGGTGAGATCTATAATATGTATGGGAAGACAGCGGCCCACAAAACACTGCCCATGGGGACCATGCTCTTGGTAACCAATCTGGAAAATCAGAAGGAAATTGTGGTACGGGTGAACGACCGTGGTCCATTTGCGAAAAACAGGATCATAGATTTGACCTATGCAGGGGCTAAAGAGCTGGGGATGATTAAAAACGGGACCGCAGAGGTTGAGATTGTAGCCATCACCAAAGAAAAGCAATTACCAGCTCCCAAACCTGTTACACACAAGCAGAAAAAGCAGGTGCCCATGATCAATACATTTGATCAGGGAAATTTTTACATCCAGGTGGGGGCGTTTAAACATCTGGAAAATGCCAGAGGACTGGCTAGAGAATTTGCTGCAACAGGCAAGGATGTGCTTATTCAGCAATATCCTGCTGCCGGTATGCAGCTCTACCGGGTGATGGTTTATGGAGGAACTTCGTTAAAAAAAGCAAAAAAATATGAGCAATATTTAGAACACAATGGTTACCCCTATGCGTTACTGATTGCTCGCTAGCGTCCTGTAAATGCTGCAATGTTGATATATTGCGCCATTTTTTTCTTGCTCTTGCCTTGTCCTTGGCTGCATGGTTGTGCCATGCGCCCCAAGACAAGGTTAGGCAAGAGCAGCATTAACAGGACACTAATCTTTACCGACCAGCACTCTTTCCTCATACTGTCTGACCTTGCGAATAAACGCCTTAACGAGCTGCTCATCCTTTATACCAGGTGCCCGCTCAAGTCCGGAGTTCGCATCCACTGCATAGGGTGCTGCACTTTCCAAAGCCTGGGTTATATTTTCGACAGTCAGGCCACCAGACAGTAAAAAAGGTTTTTGAAGATACAACTTCTTAATCATTGACCAATCAAACACCTTTCCGGCGGCTCCCGCCAGCCCTTTCTGGTAGGTATCAAGCAGAAAGCCTTTCACATGCGGTTTATAAGGTTCAATCTTTTCTGGAGTCAGCTCATCATTGACTGCAAACGCCTTTAATACCTGGCAAGGAGAGGCCTGGCGGCGTAATCTTTCACAGTATTTGGGCGACTCCTCACCGTGGAGCTGGGCAAGGTCAAGCTGACAATAGTCTATGATTTCCTCTAATTCCCCACGTTTCTTATCCACAAAAACGCCAACAATATCCACAAAAGGTGGGAGCTGCGCAATGATGTTTCTGGCCTCTTCAGGGTCAATATACCGCTTACTGTCTTTGATAAAAATGAAACCAAGGGCATCCACTCCTGCCTGCACCGCACAGGCCGCATCTTCAGATCGTGTTATGCCGCAAATCTTAATTCTGACTCGCTGTTGACCTATCATAATCAAGCAAACTCCTTCAGTAGCTCCCCTTGAGTACCGCTACGCATCAGGCTTTCACCAATAAGGGCAGCAGTAATATTATGCTCTTTCAAATGCTGGATATCTTCCACAGTGGCTATCCCGGACTCACTAACCACCGGAATAGTATCAGGAATTTCTTTAAGGAGCCTGAAAGTGGTATCCAGACTCACGCTAAAATCGTTGGGATTGCGGTTGTTAATACCGATCAGGCTGCTTTCAGCTTCAAGGGCTGACTCCAGTTGGTGCTCGTCATGGACCTCAACCAAAACATCCATGCCCATGCTTTCCGCCATCAGCCGGTACTCCTTCATTTGCTCGGTTTCCAGGATGGCTGCAATGAGCACAATCGCATCAGCGCCCACCATATTGGCCTCCTGAATCTGGAGCGGATCGATAATAAAATCTTTTCTCAACACCGGCAGATCCACCACCTTTCTCACGAGCGGGATATAGGCAAGGGCACCCTGGAAAAAATCCACATCAGTGAGTACAGACATGGCGTGAGCACCATTTGCCTTATACTGCTCTGCAATGACCACAGGATCAAAGGCTGGTTCGATAACCCCCTGAAACGGCGAGGCTTTTTTCACCTCTGCAATGATTGCTACGCCCGGTGATTCAACGAGAGACCGGGTAAAGCCACGTGGCGGGTCAACCTCGGCAGGTCGCCTCATCATCATTCTGCTCCGAAGCTCGACGACTTCCTCCCGTTTGCGGGCTACTATGGTATCTAACATCATGATAAACAGTATTTTTTATGTATTACAAAACAGAAGGGATATTTAACCTTTTATTATGTGTGGCTCCCCTCCCGATAATCCATAGCAGTGCAGTATAAGCCACCTGCTATCAGAATACTCCCCGCCACAGATCCGGGGGAATCCCCTTGCGCAGCAATAAAAAAAGCCATGGAAGCAGACAGCTTCCATGGCTTTATACACATCACAAAATTATGTGGTCGATCGTATCGGTTCCACCTTACTTAGGCAAGGGGTTGCATTTTGTTAACTCTAAGGGTCAGGCGGGAAACTTTCCGTGATGCAGTCTTCTTGTGAATGGTTCCCTTATTCGCAGTGCGTTGAATCACAGGGATAGCAGCCTGAAGTGCTTCTTTGGCTTGTTCTTCAGAACCGGCCACAAGAGCTTCCTCGACTTTGCGAATTGCGGTTTTCATTGTAGATTTGTTCATGCGATTTCGCATACGACGAATCTTGGACTGACGATCTCTCTTGAGCGCTGACTTGTGATTAGCCATGAATTACTCCTAACTCCTTATGTTACAACATCATAGATGGACTTTTTTATTGAAAACTGGCTATATACCCAACCATTCATTCTTTGTCAAGCACAATACCCTGGACTTTGCTTTATTATTCCACTTTTTCTTCCGGGGGAACATACCCCTTGGCTCCGGTGAAATCAGCAGAATCAAGCAATGCTTCCTCAAACCTTGCTCCGTTCAAGTCAGCTCCATAAAAGTTAGCCCGATACAGATCTGCTTCACGAAAATCAGCGTCCCGCAGGTCAGCGTTTTCAAAATCCACACCTTTTAAGTTTGCTTCACGGAAATTCACACCAGAGAGCTTGGCGCCTCGAAACACAGCGCGTTCAAGGTCTGCCTCTTTCAGGTTTTTCCCACTTAAATCAACGCCAGCCAGATCACACTCAACACAACGATCCTCATCAAAGAGTCTTTCTATGACTTCCTCCTGCTTAGCTGCAGCCTCATCAACCGTTTCAACAGTGTACACAGGCCCATCTGAGTGCTGGTTATCAACGTCAGTCTGCGTTGTTTCTGCAGCCATGGAAGATTCGCGTTGGTCCTGACTGATCACGTCATCTCCTCCAGGCTCAATACCTTTTGCTGTTTCCTGGGGTGGTACTGGAGCAGAGGTATTCTGTTCACTGAAACTGGCCACCTCTTCAAGAGAGACCTCCCGGGGTACTGCGGGATCAACAGGGTCAGCATTTTCAGCCATTACAGTTTGCTCCGCAACAGCTGTTGCAGAAGCAACCATAGCAACTTCAGGCGCAGCAACCACTTTTTCCTGAGCAGCGGGCACACTCTTTTTTGGCGTATTCTCAGCTAAAACAACAGGTTCCTCTTCAACTTGTGCCAAGGGTTGTGCGATAAACTCCCCATCAATCAAGGCTGTACCAAGAAAGGCACCCTCTACAATTGCTCCGCTTACATTCGCACCTCGCAAGTCTGCTTCAGCAAGGTCAGCACCACCAAAAGCAGCGTCCTGCAAATTGGCATTTTTCAGGTTCGCCTTTGACAAATCCGCTAGCAAAAACGTTGCACCAGCAAGATTGGCTCCTTCAAGGTCAGCACCGCTCAAATCCACCCGAGTCATATTGGTGCCAGCCAGATCACAACCAGGACAGCTCTTGGTCTTTAACAGTTGCTGGAAATTTTTCTGGGCCTCAGGTCGAGGTGAGCCAAGTGGTGCAGCAACACCATCGGTCAACGGGCAGCACAAAACACTCACAAAAACCACGGAAAAAACCTGTTTCTTCATACAATAAACTCTGGTCTTCTTTTCTCATAACAACGTCTTCAAATGACAATGCTCCCTAATACCCCGCCCAGGACAAAGCAGCAACATTTTTGCTGATGGTGAATTACCCACAGCTCACCTTACTGCTCACAGCAATAGAGCAAACCACTTGCATCGCGGCAAAAAGCTATTGACGTACCTTTATCCCCATGGGTATACCACTAAGGAAACAACCACAACACCAACAACCAGCTACTATACACGTTCCATGCGTTTTTCCGATAGTATTTTTCCCGCTGAATCAAGAACATTTCCTGGGAAACGGTGGGGTAATGTTATCTCACGCAGCCTGCATCTCTGTGGAGCTGCCGTTTTTACAGGGGGACTCTATTTTGCGGTTCCTCCTGAGCGACTTACATCCTGGTACATTGTAACCGCTGTGAGCGGCTTTTTCATGCTTGGAGCAGATGTGTACAGCAATGGGAAATGCCTGTTCCAGAACCGGGGATTTCTTATCATCGTTAAACTCATCCTGCTTGGAATATACCAGCACCTTGGGGTTGGTGGTGCCTGGCTGATGCTGTTTATTATCTTTTTTTCCAGCATCCTCTCCCACGGCACAGCTGATTTTCGTTATTATTCCATTTTTCATCGCAAGCGAATTTAAACACAGCACTATCCTTAAACCCCAAAAAGCTCCTGCCCACGTATATGCGGGCAGGAGCTTTTTGTATCACTGTGATCCAACGGCACCGGTAAACATTGACTGTTTGGTGTGCCATGGATCCCTGGGCTGAAGAGCTCATCAGATCATTTAGTGTTTTCTCCTCTTCCACTCCCAGGGAGGCTCAGGGTTGCTGCCTCGCCACAGCCCTTTGCGAGCCTTCCTGGCTTCCACCTGCTCCTGTCTCATCCTATTACACAGAGAGCGTTTATGACAATACCGGTCATAGACCCAGGCGTAACCAGCCGCAACCAACTCACGATTAACCACCTGCCCGTTTACTTCCACTATAGCAACTACACGATCATATCTGTCCACATCCATGGGGGTAATCACAACATTTTTCCTGTAGGCCTTTTCATTAAGCAACCGTTTTGCACTCCTGGAATAAGACTGTCGATATTCTGGAGCATCTATACCATAGAGACGCACCTCATATTTTTTCCGCCCTTTTTGTACCACAATGGAATCCCCATCAATCACTTTAATGACTTTCCCTTTCCAGGAACGCTTCTCACCCGCACAGGCAGGAACCAGACTCAACATCAATACTGCCACCAGAACGAACCATGTAATTTTTTTCATCCACATAATTTTGTAATAATTTCAGTGAGGCTGCATATGTAAAAACCATTTGTCAATAAAATGACACTTTTTACGCTTGCAGCTTGTCATTACCTGATGAGTTATGGTATTCTTCAGTATGCATAAAATGCACACGTCGTACAACTCCAACGCGGTTACTTTTTTCTCCTCTCACAGTATAACTTTCTAGCTCAATGGTCGACCTTAACCTATCGGAAAACGAAGAAAAGACAAGAGATCTTATTTTAAGTCTGCCATTATTTGACGCCTTTAAAATGGATGAGCTGGATACCCTCTCCCGCCACATGAATTACATAGAAATTCTCCGTGGAGATTACCTGTTTACTGAAGGGGAAAGAGGTGACTACATGTGTTTTGTGGTACGCGGCCTCCTGGATGTGCTGAAAAAAACTACTGCCGGTGACTACCGTGTCATTGCCCGGCTTGGTAAAGGGAGCACCATTGGCGAGATGTCGATTATTGATAAGGCCCCCCGCTCTGCAAGCGTTATCGCCAGACAGCCAACCATGGTCATATTATTGACCAAGAAGGGTTTTGATATCCTCACAGATCGATACCCCAAACTGGGCGTTACCCTGCTCAAGAAAATAATGCGTTTACTCAGCCTCAATATGCGCCGAACCTCCAGTAAACTTGCTGACGAGATGGACACCTTCTAATAATCATGGCTAAAGATTCTTTTTACGGCATTATCGGCAGAAGTAACTGTATGCAACAGCTCTTCAAGCTCATTGAAAAGCTTGCTGAAGATGATTTGAGTACAGTGCTCATCCAGGGTGAATCAGGCACTGGCAAGGAGTTGGTGGCCAAGGCTATTCATCAGCACAGTGAGCGCAAAGACAAAAACTTTGTGCCAGTAAACTGTGCGGCGATCCCTGAAGATTTGTTGGAAAGTGAGCTGTTTGGCTATACCAAGGGTGCATTTACGGGTGCTACCGGTACCAAAGTGGGAAGAATAGAATACGCCAACGGTGGTTCGCTCTTTCTTGATGAAATTGGCGATATGAAACCTGTCCTGCAGGCCAAGTTACTTCGCGTACTACAGGAGCGTGAATTTGAGCCGGTTGGTGGTTTGAAGCCGGTTCCCGTTGATGTGCGGGTTATTGCTGCAACCCATAGAAATTTAGAAGAACTGGTTAACGAAGGGAAATTTCGTGAAGACCTGTACTACCGGCTCAGTGTCGTACCGGTGGCTATCCCGCCTTTACGGGAGAGAAAAGAAGATATCCCCCTTCTGGTTGATCACTTTATAAAAAATTTTGCAAAAACCAGAAAAAAATCCGTTCTGGGGTTTGACCTTGCGGCAATGCAGACCCTTACCCAGATAGGCTGGAGGGGCAACGTTCGCGAGCTGGAAAATCTGGTCCAGCACATGACCATTCTCCATAGCGGGAGCAATGTCAGTTACAGTGATCTTCCTGAAAAATATCGTAATGATAGCAGTGACTTTGGTCAACCAATGGCACCGGCAGAAACTGCTTCACCACAGCAACCTCTTCCAGCGGGTAGTCCGGAACAACTTCCACTCTTTTCAAAAAACACGCAACAGGTCAGGCAAGAAAGCTGGCCCGATGAAGGGATTGATTTTAATGCGCTGGTCAATGATTTTGAGACGCAACTCATTGTCCAGGCACTGAAGATAACCGAGGGAAACAAAAAAGAGGCCGCCCGAATTCTCAACCTGAAACGAACAACCCTGCTGGAAAAGATAAAAAAGAAAGAGTTGAAGACTGATCTGTAAATTACTGGCCAGCCCGGTGTTTTACATAATGAGATTTTTCAATCAAGGTCAAGCAGCGATTTTGGAGAGATTCATCTCTACCTTTTCTCGAACCTCATCTGCTGTTGCCGGGGTAACCAGAATATCATCAGCCCCATACTTCACCGCTTTTATCACCAATGATCTGGTCCAGGCCGGACCACATACCACAACGGGCATGCTGAAACCACAGTTGCTCACCTTAATTCCAACCCCAAATCCCTGCTCGTTTACTTCCCGCATAACGATAAATACCAATTGAACTGCACTGGTGATGGCATTGTTGACATTGGACTTAAATGGCTGCACATGCGGCGTGTAGCCTAGCTGCTTAAGAGCGTTACTGATACTGGTGCTTTGTTCTTCATCATCGCTGAAAAGCACGATATCTGCCACTTGGAGTTGTTCAGCAACAGTTTGCGTTGGAGTGGTTGCTTCCCCCTGGGCATCAGTGAAAGCGCTTGACGTGGATTGCTCTATTTCAGATTGCTCTGCCTTTTCGCTGCCTGCAGGCTGCGCTTGAGCCTCATCTGCTCCGCCACTTTGTGCCAGGCCTTCCAGCCCAAACAGGGTCGCAGGAAAAGTTGTCTGCAACCGCCCTAACTCGTTACCATTAAACTCTATGGTCCCGCTTGTAACATAGTAGAGCTGTTTTGGTAATAGATCATCGCCCCCTAGATCAATTTTCACGGGAGTGATAGTTTCGGTATCAGTTTTAACAAAACCAATCTTCTCTTTATATTGTTCTTCAAAGACAGCAGTATATATCCCGGCTATGATGTTGGCGATTTCTTCATAGGCATCCTGTGCATCTTCCACAAAATCTTCATTGCGCACCGCTTCATCAAGCTCAGCTTCTGGCAGCATAATCAGGCTGCCACCAAGGCGAATAGCTGCAGGGAGTTTAATAAACAGGTAGGAATCACTGGATTCCACGCCTCGCACTTCCAGGTTGGCCATAACCTGCTTCCCTTCCAACTGTTCCAGTAATTCCTCTTTGGTGCACAGTTCCTGGTGCTGGCCGGAAAGAGTGAGCTTACCGCCTATGAGCGTGGAGACCTCTTCTTCAATTTTATCAAAACAAAGCTTGAACAAGCCATCGATCTGTTTTTGGCGCTTACCAAGGGCCTTGGTATCAACTACTGGTTGAGGTGAAGGCTCCTCTTGCGGAGCTTCAGCTGAAGCCGATTGTGCTGTATCTGGTGCACTTCCCGTATCAGCTGTTGCACCAACATCAGCCGCACCGTCTTCAACAAGTCTCAAAGGTTCTGCAGGAAAGACGATATTAAGCATTCCCATCTCTGTGGATTCCATTTTCATGGACAGAGAACAGATAAAATAACGTGTATCGGGAAAAGGTTGGTCAGAGGCAATCTCAACCTTGGTTGGAATGATTACTTCCTGTTCAGTACGAACAACCCGAAATTTTTTGGGGTGCTGCTCTTCAAGAGTGGAGGTGATGGAACCGCAGATGATATTGGCAATCTCACCATAAGCGTCTTTTATTTCCTCAGAGTAGTTTTCCTCACTAATTACGGTCTGTAACTCTGATTCAGGCAGCATGATCAGGGTACCACCGATACGAATGGCATCCTTTAATGAAAGAACAAGTCCGCCAGCCCCCTCAAGGTCGCCTTCGAACTGGGTATGGGCAAGAA
Source organism: Desulfobulbus propionicus (assembly GCA_002746685.1). GTDB lineage: Bacteria > Desulfobacterota > Desulfobulbia > Desulfobulbales > Desulfobulbaceae > Desulfogranum > Desulfogranum propionicus_C. The sequence goes on from PDQK01000027.1 coordinate 23,463, forward strand.
CCTTCTTCCCATCGATCTGTTCAAAAAACTGTTCCTTAGATAAAACGGCAGTATCAGGCTTCCCCAGGATGATGCTCTTGCCTAACAGCGTAGATACTTCTTCCTGCATCCGCTCTGTGCAGGAAATCATGATTTTATCTATACGCTCTCTTGCCTTCATTCAGGTTCTTATAATTGGAAAACAGGATCAGAAAAGGTACTCTATCAGTAAAGACAACAAAGGGAGGGCATAGTGCATCCCTCCCTGTTTTTTTCGACATTACAGTCAAAAGTATTTAGCTTAAAAAGCGTGGAACAATCAGAAGGGCACAAACTTCATTTCAACACCAAATGTACCTTGCTCAACTGAAAAAGGCACCATTAACCGTGTCCCGCCGGAAAGTCCCCCTGTACGCAGGGATTTTCCCACCACAGTGGTTGGCACTGTCAGTTGCGTATCTTTCTTTTGTTCAGCAAGGCCGACCTTTATGCCTCCTGCCACCATATTGACAATTTCACCAACCGCATCTTGCACATCTTCATTTATCTCGTCAAATTCCATACCGAGCATGGCTGCAGTGATCCCCATGGCAACCTCTCCCGGGCAATGTACCCCAACCAGGCCGCGTACATCACCGGCAAGTCCGATGCAGCTGGAAATATCTGCTGTAACCATGATATCATTACCCACTTGCATATCACCTGCTTGAATGTCCATAAAGATCATGGTTTCAAATACTTCCATGGTCGCAGCAACAATATACCCTGCTAATTGCTCTTGCAAATGCTCCAAATCGTTCCTCTTTATACTGGATATACAACGCTATGCAGCTTCAAGCTCGACTTCTACGTGAAAATCGCCTTCAGCAGTACGAAAGGAAAGCACTATACATTCGCCCTGCTCAGTAGCATTGAAAAAATATTGTTCACCTGAAATGGTAGAAGGAAGAGAAAGTTGAATATCCTTGCCTTTATCAGAGAGAATTGATTTAAAATTTCCTCCTAACATGTTAGCAATCTCGCCGATGGCATCCTGCACATCCTCGTTTACCTCATCCACCTCAAAGCCAAGAAAGTTACTGGTTATCCCCATGGCAACCTGGTTGGGAACATGAATTGCTATGACGCCTTTATAGGTGCCTGCAAGACCAATCATGCCAGTAATCGAGTTTTTCAACTGGCCGAGTTTCCCTGTTGGTTTCTCAAGAAGCTCAATATCCATCATCACCATATCAGTGAAAATCTCGTTAACTGATGCAACGAGTTTATCTACTATTTCATCCGTTAAGAGCACCTACAGACCTCCTGTCCTTCTGTCGCATCCCTAAAAGGGACACCATGGTAAAGAGTATTGCGCCGGTACATTTTACACAAAAGGACCGAGTACTTCGTTCACTTTGTCCGGGGTAAATGGTTTTTTCAGGGCACCTATTGCACCAAGGCTCTTTGCTTCGCCAATAATATCTTCACCGGTTTCTGTAGAGATCATAAATACGGGAATATCTTTCATACCATCACGGTTTGCTTTTTCGCGCAAGAATTCAATCCCATTCATGTTAGGCATATTGATATCACTTAAAACAATGTCAACTGTTTCCTTTTCCAGCATTTCCAACGCTTCCAAACCATCACCAGCTTCATAGATGTCGCCAAACGATAATCCAGCCTGGCGCAGTGAACGACTGATAATTTTACGCATGGTGCTGGAATCATCAACAAGTAGGATATTTTTAGCCATTGTGTATTCTCCTCATATTACACTGTTGTTCACTGACATTTTATACTTTTAATAAGCTACGCTAGTTGTACATTTCATATGTATGCCATCTATCATATCAATTCAAATTCGATGAAATCAAGTTTTCGGGAATAAATAATTTGTCAACGTTTTTTTTATTTCATTCTAGAGAACCGAAAAGCTCAGGTCAAAAAAATGTCACACCCAACCAGCCAGATACCCAAAGCTTGACCTGCAACCACTCCATCAAGATAAAAATAAAAATGCGCCTTACGCAATTACACCTCACCTCAGGCAAATGGAACAATTCTTGCTTAAAGAATAAAAAGCATACTCCACCATACGAATAACCAATGACAATGCCCTGTACCTCATTCATCTTTGCCTGTGCAACACTGCTTGCTTTTTTTGCTCAAGGATACCAGTCTGCCCTGGCAGCAACGTTGCTCACCACGATGAACAGAACGGACGAAACCACCAGCCTCCAGCTCTACTTTCGTTTCTCTGCATTCCCGGAATATGAAATAACCCAAAATAAACGCCGTGTTGACCTGCTGATTAAAAATACCCTGCCAACAGACACACTTGTACTCCCATCCAGTGATGAGCGAATCATAAGAAGCTTGAGTAAAAAACAGGATGGCAATACTCTGTTATCCTTCTTTTTCCGTTATCCGCCACAGAAAATAACTCAGCGCAGCCGCCAAAAACCAGCTACTCTGATGCTCGACTTTCTGCTCGGAAACCAGTTCACCACCATGTACCCTGACCTTTCCAATAAACTTGAAGGGTTAACCCTGCTGGACCGAGATACCATTGATTACACAAACCCAGTCTATGTTTCTCCTTATGCTGAGAAATGGATATCCTTTTTTACTCAATATGAAACACCGGTGATCATTGATCCGCCAATCACCTACACCTTACCCCCCTTCCCTCTGGCAAAACACCTCAATACAGAACTGGAACAAAGCACATGGCTCAATGAGGTTACACTCAAGGATGGGGAAGCAGGCAACTGGTCTGCGGTTGCTTTCCAGCTTAAAAAACACATTGAGTCAGAAACCAACGAAGAAATAAAGGATTTACAACTGTTCACTTATGGGGAAGCACTGGTTAGAGGTGATGAGTATCGTGAAGCATACCCGCTTCTACAACACATTATAGCCCGCTATGAGAATACCCAAACAGCGGCCCTGGCACAGTTTCTCTTTACCTTTTTACGCTCCAAGCATGAGCCGGACTTTCTCACCTCCAAGGAACTTGCCAAGGCAGTCGACCAGATCGACAAAAGTCTGCGAATCCATGACTATCTCACCATCCTGCTTGCTGAAACACTTATCAAAGAGGGCAAATACGAAAAAGCACTGGAACAGCTCCAAAGAGATGACATTGGATTCAATCAATACCCTAACATGCTGCGCCAAATGCGGCTGGCAGATATCTTTTGTCTGCAAAATAAGCAAATCAAGGCACTGGTAACCTATCTGAACATTGAGGGATTAGAGCCAGTAATACAAGCGTATCCAGAGTCATTGGCAAAATTCAGTAACCTTGTCTATGTGTACAAGCGTTACGCCCATGCTGGAAAACTCTACCAACTCCTGACCAACCAGCTCAATGGCAAGCGCTGGTACACGCTTTCTTTGTTTAGAACTGCAATGAGCGAGCTCCATAATGAGGCACCTGAGCAGCAGGTGGAGCAAAAGCTCTATCAAATTCAGGAGGCGTTCTCAAATACCGAGGGAGCATACCGAGCCATGCTTAAGCAGGCCGACCTGAAGTATCTTTCAGGTGTTTTTACACCCGCAGAAGCCCTTAAAGCGTACGAGAATATGGCCCTCAATGCCAATACCACGGATTTGCGTGAAGAGGCAATGCTCAAACAAGCCCTGGTGCACCATCTCAACGGTGATCAGGAGGCAGCGGTTCGACAGGCCATGCAGCTCTTACGAGAGTTCCAATCAGGCAAGCTGCGCACAGAAGCCAAGGCAATTATTATCCAGCAGCTTCCTGAGGTAACCAAACAGCTGGTTAAAGAGAGGAACTATTTGGATGCATTGATCCTTGCCCAGCAAAACCGTTCTCTGTTTACCCGCGGCTGGATATCCTCTACCATGTTGTACGATTTGGCCACAGCCTACAGTGACCTGGGTTTTTTTGACCGCTCAGCAAGGACGTACCAGTACCTGTTTGCAACCTCTTCCGATCAGGAACAGGAACAGATCTATCTCCCACTGATTAAGTCACTTTTTCAGGATGGTCAGTACGCAGCCCTGGAAGATTATGCTGACCGTTTCAGCTTCCGCTATCCATACAGTCAATATGGTCCGAAAATATTTTACTACCGCCTTAAATCACTTGTCCATAACAGACAACTGGAGCAAGCTGCAGCGTTGCTTGAAAACACCAAACGGCCAGTATCAGCAGACATAGAACGGTTGGCAATGGGTATCTATTATGAATTAGAACAGTGGCAGGAGATTGTAAAACGGGCAGAGCTTGAGGCCTCCATTGCAAACGACCCTGATACACAGAAGATGATGATTTTTGCTGAAGCCTATTTCCGGACTGGAACTTTTGAAAAGGCACAACCTCTTTATCAGGCCATTACCAAACATGAAAAAAAGGCGGACCAGGCCCTTTTCCGGCTGGCCCAGATCGCTTTCAAAAAAAACAATATAGAGCAGGCACTTAACAGGTTTGAAGAAATAGCCGAAAAAGGAGAAGACCCTTTGTGGAAAAAGCTTGCCCAAGAGGAAATAGCCATTATCAAACTGCAGCAAGGCTTACAATAAGGAGACCATCATGCCCCCTGTTTACCAACTCGACCAAACTGCACGAATGCTCCAAAAAGTGCTTGATCTTCGGGCACAAAACCAGCAGGTTATCGGCTCCAACCTGGCCAATGCTGAGACCCCTGGATATGCGGCAAAAACCCTGGAATTTGAGGATGAACTGAGAAGTGCCATGTCCTGTCAACCCATGACACAGGCAACGACCCACCCCAATCATATTCCTCTTCAGCCGTCAACACTCTCACAGGTGCAGGGAACGATTTCTGAAACCAAAGATAACACAGGCATTGGTGATGAAAACTCTGTCAGCGTTGACCAGGAGATGGTCAAGCTCTCAGAAAACCAGATTTTGTACGAAACAGCTGTGACCATGCTGAATAAAAAGCTTTCCCTGCTCAAATACACCATCTCAGGTGGTCAGTAAATTGCATGTATTTTTGTATTGAAGATTTAGGGAGAATTTTATGAATATATTTACGACGTTTGACATAGCAGCTTCAGGGCTGAAAGCTCAGCGCACCAGGCTCAACACCATCAGCTCCAACCTGGCCAACGCAGAGACCACCAAAACTCCTGAAGGAGGCCCATACAAGAAAAAATCCGTGGTTTTCCAGTCCGAGCCGGTGTCGTTTAAAAACCAACTTAAGAACTCCATGAGCAGTTACGCCCAAGGGGTTAAGGTAGCTAAAATTATAGAAGATAACCAACCACCGCAGCAGATTTACAATCCATCGCACCCTGATGCCGATGAGAACGGTTATGTTGCCATGCCTAATGTAAGCGTGCTCAAAGAAACGGTGGATATGATGTCTGCCACCAGGTCTTATGAGGCAAACACCACGGTGATCAAGTCAGCAAAACGAATGGCGCTCAAAGCTCTTGAAATTGGGAGATAAGTAGATGATAGCGATTAACAGTTTACCTCCTCTGAATCTGCACCCTGCACAGCAAGAAAGTGGCAGTGACGTCTCCCAGGTGAGTGCATCATTTAGTGAAATGCTCACCAACATGACCAAAGATGTGCACGCTCTTGAGCAGGAGGCCAACCGGGCCATGGAGCAGCTCCATACCGGTGGGGAGAAAAACCTCCATGAAGCCATGATTTCCATGGAACAGGCAGATATTGCTCTGCGCTACATGGTACAGGTACGGAATAAGGCACTGGAAGCGTATCAGGAAATTTCCCGACTGCAGGTTTAATTTTTTTCAACTATTTGATGATCTCGTAAAGACAGAGAAGCAAGGAAGCTCTATATGGCAGAAGAAACCACAACACCAGCCGAACAACCTACAAACGGCTGGCAAATACTTGTCGCTAGTATAAAGCAGTGGCCGCTTTCCAGAAAAATTGCTCTGGCAGCCGCAGCCGTTGTTTCGATTGCGCTGTTTGCAGTCATCATAATCCAGGCAAGGACAGCTGATTATCAATTGCTCTACGGCAACCTGGCCCAGGGTGACGCTGCAGCCATGGTTGAATGGCTCAACTCACAAAATGTGCCGTATCGGTTAACCAACAACGGTCAAAACATTCTGATCCCTTCAACCAGTGTTCATGAGACCAGGCTTGGGCTTGCCTCTGCGGGTTTGCCTCAAGGTGGCGGAGTTGGTTTTGAGATCTTTGACAAGCAATCCTTTGCACTCACCGATTTTGTGCAAAAGGTCAACTATTCCAGAGCATTGCAAGGTGAATTGGCACGTACAATCTCTACCCTGGGCCCGGTTCAGGCCGCCAGAGTGCACCTGGTACTACCGGAAAAACGGCTATTTAAAAATCAACAAAAACCAGCCACTGCATCGGTTATCTTGACCCTTGCTCCAGGAAGAAGGCTTGGTGAATCCCAGGTTGAAGGCATCACTCATCTGGTCTCCAGTGCCATCGAAGGGCTGGCCCAGGAAAACGTCACAGTTATAGATCAAAACGGGAATGTCTTGACCCAAAACGCCGATCACAACATGATCGGCAACCTGTCACCGGACATGCTCCAGTTCCAGCTCCAGGTTGAACAACACCTGGAAGAACGGGCTCAGGCATTGCTTGATAAAGCACTGGGTGCCAAAAACGGTATGGTTCGAGTCACGGCAACACTTGATTTTGCCCATACCGAGAAAACAGAAGAACTGTTTGATCCGGAAGAGCCGGTTATCCGCAGTGAACAGACCAGCGAGGAAAAGTCAGGTTCTGAAATCGTTGGGGGGATCCCTGGAGTACAGTCCAATCTACAGGGCAATACCGCCCAGTCTGTTGGAGTAACACCACCTTCTTCAAGATCGCAAAAGACCACAAATTACGAAATTAGCAAGGTGGTTTCCAAAACCATCAATCCGGTTGGTACTGTCCAGAAAATCTCCGTATCAGTATTGGTTGCGGACAAGGTTATTCCGGCAACCGAGGAAAAACCGCAGGAAACGGTTCCTCGCACAGAAAATGAATTACTGACCGTGGAAAAAATGATCTCCTCAGCCTTGGGACTGGATAAAGCCAGGGGAGATAAGATTGAAGTAACCTCCATGCCTTTTATTGATCCCCCCTCCCTGGAGAGTGAGCAGGGATTGGCTGCAACAGACATGTACCAGTTCATGCCCTTTGTTCGTTATGGGGTATTGCTGGCCGGCGGGCTCCTTGCCTATTTTTTACTTGTTCGGCCTGTGATCAAAACCCTCAAGGGAGAAGTCACCCAACATTACAAGACGGTTGAGGAAATGGAAGCCGAAGCTGCCCAGCAACAGCAGCAGACAGAGGAGAAGGAACGCGAAGCATTGATCATGAAAGATCCCGTGCTCAGAATTCGTAAAAGCGTAGACGAAAACCCAATATTCAGTGCACACGTGATTAAAAACTGGATTGAAGAAGCAAAAAATTCGTGAAGCAACTGACCATAAAATCAGCCCTTTCACCTTCTAACCTTCAGCTATAATAACGAGTTTTCATGGCAGCAGACAAGCAACTTGATGGAGTAAAAAAGTCGGCGATTCTTCTCATGTGCCTGGGGGAAGAAACGGCGACTAAAATAATGAAGGAGCTCAGTGACGAAGAAATATTCAAAATCTCCAGATACATGGCAACGGTTGAGCATATTCCGGCAAAGATAAAACAGCGGGTATTGGAGGATTTTGAGCTGGCCATTGAAAATCAGGCTGGATTGGTGGTGAAAGGCCAGGAATTTGCGAAAAAGGCCATCAAAGGTTCCGGTGACAAAGAACGGGTTTCCACCCTGATGCGTCAGTTTGTATCTGGTACCGAGGGACGCCCCCTGGAAACCATCTCTAAAATGCAGCCGCCCATGGTGGCCGGACTGCTTGAACGGGAGCACCCGCAAACCGTTGCACTGGTTCTCTCCACCCAAACTGCGGAGCACTCCAGCGCTATCATTGCCAACCTGCCTGAAGAGAAACGAGCTGATGTGATCTACCGCATTGCCACCCTTGATTCGGTTTCTCCAAAGGTACTCAATCAGATTGAAGAGGCCCTGAATAAAGAAATTGGCGTGGTCTCTGAAGAGCAGGATCAACGCCAGGTTGGCGGGCTCCAGCAGGTTGTTGAGATCCTGGATAATCTGACCAACAACATTGACGCCGACATCCTGGATAACCTGGAAGAGGTTGATCCTGATATGGTGGAAGACATCAGAAAGCTGATGTTCACCTTTGAAGATCTTAATGTGCTGGATGGCCGCTCCATGCAGATGATTCTGCGTGAGGTGAACAACGATTCCCTCACCCTTGCACTTAAAACAGCTTCCGATGACATTAAGGACAAAATTTTCAGCAATATGTCTGCCCGTGCTGCAGATATGATCAAAGATGATCTGGATGCGCTGGGTCCGGTTCGCCTCTCCGAGGTTGAAGCCATGCAGCAGACAATCGTGAAAATTGCACTGAAGCTCGAAGAGGAAGGCAAGTTGGTGCTTGGTAGAGGAGGCGGTGATGAGCTTGTCTAAGGTGTATAAGCAGGATGCATCTTTTACACCAACTCCCCTTGTCCAGCGGGAGATTGAGGAGGTCGATCATCAAGAACTGCAACAGGAACCTGTGGATGTTAATGAAGCAGCAAGTCAACCTGCACATGAAAAGCAGCCTCTTCCTGAGCCTGAGGGAGCTCCTCTGCCTCAGGAATCGCAGCCGGCAGAAGAGAAGATCGATATCCAGGCACTGCAAGAGGAGGCTTATAACCAGGGGGTTGCTGATACAACTGCCCAATATCAGCGCCAACTTGAAACTGTCATTAAAACCTTTGAAACCATCTGTCAGAAAATTGACGAGACCAGAAATTCCATCCTTGAACGGTATCGTGGCGACATTATCAATACGGTAATTGAGGTCAGTCAGAAAATTATCAACCAGGAGCTTGAAACCAGCCGCGACGTTGTTGCTCAAACCATTGAACGCTCCCTTGAACAGGCCATTCCCAGCGAAGAGTTCATCGTCACGATCCACCCCGATGATCTCAACAGTGTGGAGCATATAAAAGCCGGTCTCATGGCTCGAATTCATGGTTTAAAGAATCTCATTATCCAAACCGATCACGCCATCACCCGGGGTGGCTGTATGGTGGAATCAAAGGCCTGTTTCGTCGACGCCACCATTGAGACCCAAATAGCAAGCACCAAAGAGTATGTAGAGGAGATCACCCCGCCCCTGGAGGATGGGGAGATTTCCGGGCCACCGGAATCACTGGAGCCATAAGGCAAGTGGTCCCTTCCACTACCTCATTTTTCGCCAACGTTAAGTGGTAATGCCATGTCCCTTCCCCAACTCACCCTGCTCAAAACATTTTCACCCATACGTGTCTATGGCAAGGTACAACGTATTGTTGGTCTGGTGGTTGAGGGATTCTGCCCACATGCTTTTATCGGCTCTTTGTGTGAAATTTACCCATCCAGAAATAAAGAGCCCGTTGCAGCTGAAGTTGTTGGTTTTAACAATAACATGGCCCAACTTATGCCCCTTGGGGAACTGCGAGGCTTGCGCCCTGGCTGCCTTATCCGGGTAAAAAAGGAACAAGCCACCATCAAGGTGGGCAACGATCTGCTTGGCCGGGTTATTGACGGGATGGGAAACCCGGTGGATGACGGCCCTTTACTCCACCTGCCTCATGAGCAACCCCTGTATGCCCTGCCTCCCAGTCCCATGCAGCGTGACACCATCAATGAACCACTGGACCTGGGAATCCGAGCTATCAATGCCATGCTCACCTGCGGCGTAGGACAGCGCATGGGCATCATGGCAGGTTCCGGCGTTGGTAAAAGTGTACTGCTTGGCATGATGGCCAAGTATGCCAAGGCAGACGTGAATGTTATTGCACTTATTGGTGAGCGGGGCCGTGAGGTACGCGAATTTATCGAACGTGATCTTGGGGCAGAAGGCTTGCGTCGCTCAGTGATCATTGCAGTCACCTCAGATAACTCGCCCCTGCTACGGATGCGGGGGGCTTACCTTGCCACAGCCGTTGCGGAATTTTTCTGTAAGCAGGGAAAAAATGTCCTTTTGATGATGGACTCGGTGACTCGTTTTGCCATGGCCATGCGTGAAATTGGCCTCTCCATTGGAGAACCTCCAACAACCAAAGGGTATACGCCATCGGTTTTTGCCACCTTACCTAAACTCCTTGAACGGGCAGGAAAATTTACAGACCAGGGGTCCATTACGGGCCTCTACACCGTGCTGGTGGACGGAGACGATCTGACGGAGCCTGTGGCTGACGCGGTGCGCTCCATCCTGGATGGCCATATTGTTCTTTCCCGCAGTATTGCTGCAAAAAATCACTACCCCGCTATTGACATCATGATGTCCACCAGCAGAGTTATGCGTGACATCGTGAGCGAGCGACATATGGAGCTGGCCGGAAAAACCAAAAACGTCATGGCTGTATACCGTGAATCAGAAGACCTGATCAATATTGGCGCATACTCTGAGGGATCCAGTCAAAAAATCGATTACGCCATCTCGCGAATTGATGCAATTAACGATTTCCTCAAGCAAGGACTCACAGAGTCTTGCGACCTTGAAACCTCCATTGCAGGTATGGGTTCGTTGGTCAGCGACAGGGTCAAAAAAGACCGCCGAAGGTCTGGCAGGTGGGGCCATGATCGAAGAAAAAGATCTGCCTCATAAGGTGACCGCTTGTGCAACCATTTAAACTTCACGCTGTTATTAAATTTCGCCAGCAACTTGAAGACAATGCCAGACAAAATCTGTTTACTGCCCAGGAAGAAGAATATGCTGCCAGGGTAGTCTTTGAGGCTCGCCAGCAAGAACTCAAAGCCCTTTATGACACTTTACAGCAAGACAAGGAACAGGGAACCACGGCTGCCCGGCTCATCATGCTGGATAACAGGATTGCCCTGGTGCAAGAACACATCAAACACGACCAGGAAGTACTGAAAAAAGCACAGACAAACGTACAAAACAAGCACAAAGCCTTGCTCAAGGCCAGCCAGGATAAAAAAATCATCGAAAAGGTAAAAGAAAAACAGGATAGCTCATACAAGGAATACTTGAGCAAGAAAGAACGCACCATGCTCGATGAACTGGCTGTCATCTTTCACAAAAAATAATCCATCACAGTGACCCCATGAAGATATATAGCCTTTTATTTTTCGTTTTCTTCCTCTCTGCAACCATCTGCCTGGCTGCAAATGATCCCACTACTTCTGCTCCCAAAAAATCCAACAACCAGGAAAAAACGTACCGCTCAGTGGAAGAGCGACGACTGCTTGTAGCCTTGCAGGAGGAACGGATTAATCTGCAAAACGAACGTGAAGACCTTGCAGATCGAAAAAAGAGCCTAAAGAGATTACAGGATGAGGTCGATAAGAAGCTTGAAGAACTGAAACAGCAACGTATTCAACTGGAAGAATTGCTCGCTGAGAAGGATACTCAGGAGCTGAAAAGGGTTAAGGATTTGAGCAAAATGTATGAAAAAATGACAGCAGAAAAGGCCGCCCGAGTATTTGGCACCTTAGAACAAGACCTTGCTGTCTCTATCCTGGCCAACATGAAAGCTAAATCCGCAGCAAAAATCCTCAATAACATGGATCGTGAACAGGCCGCTGCTTTGACTACCGCTTTTTCACATTTGGAGTCACAGTAAGGTATGCAAACCACACCATCACCAGCAGCAGAGGTCTTAGCCATAGTACCACAGGCAAGTACCAGGAATACATCTCAAGGGACTGCACCTGAATCAGGCGAAAGTTTTTCTTCCCATCTTGCTGCAGAAGCTGCAACACAACGTTCACAACAGCCAAGAGACACTGCTGACCCGGTTCATCCCAAAGGACAAATACAGGGTAACGCCTCGGCAGTGAAGCAAACGAAAGAATCCGTCGATGCTGACCACACCGAAGAGGCAACAGTTACGCCGTTTCTTCCAGCCCAAGTAATGACGCAGCAGATGACGCAACAGGTGACTCAGCAGGTTACTCAGCAGATAAGCATCCTCCCGCAACAACAGCCCCGGCAAGGGGAAATGCTGCTGGAAAATGTACTCCAGGGGACTTCCAATACGGTTTCAGTAGAGCAAAGCACCTTCCAACTTGGAAAAGAGCGTCAGGGAGCTTTACAGCAGGCCATCCCTGGAAATGATGGCGTGACCAATCAACGCCCTCTCCAGGAAAGTGGCATGAGCCCACAAAGCACCACCCAGCAGGTACAGGGCATCACAGCTGGAGTTACTCCCACAGGAACTCACCCATTGCTCAACCAATTGCACGAAGCAAATGGTGAAACACCTGTTGTGATCCAGCAATGGTCAGCAAAGTACAGTCCAACTCAGGCTGTGCAGACAACCATCACTGAAGAAGCTGGAGCACCCCAAACTCAGGGACAGGTTATTGCTGTGTATCAAACAGAAGAGGCTGAAGAGTTTATTCAGCGAGCAGCTCCGATACATCAAAATGGCCCGCAGCAGCCAAGGCAGCAGTTCGAGACGAATGGAAACTTTATCCAATCCCATATGCCGAACAACGCTGTACAGACGGCTTCAGGCAGCCAGACCGAGCAATCCGCAGGTGAAGAAACTGGGCAACCCAATCAAAATGCCATAACGACTTTGCAGACTGACCAACTCAAAGCCGGAGAGGTACAGGCAGGAAAGGAAGGCCCCCAGATTCTTTTTACAACAGAGCCAGGCCAAGCAGCGACCACTACTCAAACAGCGGCAACAGTATCTCCAGCAGGTTCATTCATTAAGCTGCCATCTGGTTTTACGGTGCCCGAGGGCGCTGTGATGGATCAGGTTATCAATCATTTTTCAGCTACCCTGAAGTTAGAATCAGGAACGGTTAGCCTTAAGCTCTATCCCAAGGAACTCGGTGAACTGCAGATGGAGATTCAGGTTAAAAATGATAACATCAAGGCGCATATAACAGCTCAAAACCTGCAAGCCCAAGAAGCGCTTGACAGGCACCTCCCCCGACTCAAAGCCACACTTGCCGAGCAGGGATTTGAGTTACGTCAGGTGGAGATCACGGTTGCTGCCAGTGATCAGTACGACGGCCAGCCTTTCCAGGAAAATCTGGAACGCCATCAGTTGGCCCAGAGTCATACCTCAGGATCAGACAATTCATACTACAGGAGTGCAGGTGAGGAAGCAGAAGAACCACAACCTGTAGAACTGCAGGGCTTAAGCGTCACCGCGTAACCCGGAGAATACCCATGGCAACCGTTGCTGAAATAGCTCAACAAAAAACTGCAGCAGCCGCACAAGCAGCTGCCGATTTATCAGGCAACACCCTGGGCCAGCAGGATTTCCTTACTTTGCTGGTTGCACAGATGCAAAACCAGGATCCACTCAATCCTGCGGATCCAACAGAATTCACCTCACAACTCGCCCAGTATAGTGAACTTGAACAACTCTTTAATCTCAATGATGCCATGAAAGAAGTTGCCCTGGCGCAAAACAATTCCCAGCGCATCACGGCACTTTCACTGATGGGCAAAGAAATCCTGGTAGAGGGCAACAGTTTTGAATCTAACGGAGCACCCATGGAGCTTGGTTATCGAATTAATGGTACGGTCGTTGATGCCAGCCTGGAGATCCGGGACAGTACAGGCAAAACCGTTGCTGAGCTGGATGTTGATTCGTATGCAAGTGGTAACCATTCTCTCACCTGGGATGGAAAAGGCAGCGACGGCAGCGACCTTGAACCGGGTACCTACACTATCATTGCTCACGCAGTAAAAGGAGAAAATGATACGAGTTCTTATATTATCCCCCTGGTTCGTTCCGAAGTCACCGGAGTGAACCTGGAAGGGACCGCACCATTAATCGTAACAGACATCGGTGAATATAAAGTTGATACTATTTATGGTGCATTTGATCAGGAGCCGAAAGCGACTACAGCTCCTTCTGAAACCGGAACGTAACCTGAAGCAGAGCATTCAGCGGATGATGCCGCTTCAGGAAGGTACAATCAGGTACAAAAGTATTTGTTAGAGCAGTACAGCAGTAAAAAATGATCTCTGCAGCAACGGACGGCGCGGGGATAATTGGCAGTGAAGCAGCGCAACACAACATAAACAATCGCTGTTTTTTCACCACCCTGTTATCAACTACCCACTTTTTTAACCCACGCAGGAGGTTGCAATGGGCATTACAAGTGCAATGTTTAGTGGAGTCAGTGGACTCAACACCAACTCCCAAGCCATGAGTGTTATCGGTAACAACCTGGCCAATACCAACACCCTAGGTTTTAAAGGGGCTAGATCCGTTTTTTCAGACCTCCTTTCCAGCAATGTTTTCAGTTCCGGCGGCGGCTCACAGGTTGGTCGTGGGGTTGGCCTCTCAATCATTGATAATGTTTTCAGTCAAGGTACCTTTGAAACCACCACTTCAGACACTGATGTTGCCGTTGAGGGAGAGGGTTTTTTTGTTGTCAGTGCTCAGGGAGATGATACAAATTACTTCACCCGTGCTGGTGCCTTTCGCTTTAATCGAGATGGATACCTCGTTAACCCGCAAGGCTACATTGTCCAGGGGAAACAGTTTGATGACACTGGAGAATTGGAGGTTGGAGACCCATCTGACATACAAGTTGCCAACCTGGGCTTAATTGCAGGTAATGCGAGTGAAAACATTACCTTTAACACTAACCTGGATGCCCAGACCAATCAAATCGACCTTACTGCAAATCCAAATATTGTCGTTGCTGATCGTGCAACCTATAATTATTCAGGTTCCAGTCAAATTTATGATTCTTTAGGAGAATCTCATCTGATTACAGTTTACTGGCGGATGACAGATGCTACTGCTAACACGTGGCAGATTGGTTACACCATAGACGGGGTAGGAGAAGTTGACGGGGCTGGAAATCCAACAGGGAATGCCCTCTGGTTCAACGGAGGTGCCCTTGACACGCTCAGTTTTGATGAGAGAGGACAGATAGATACAAATAACGATAATAACTTTGCAGATAATAACGGCAATGGTGTTTTTGATGAAGGCGTAGATGAATATCTTGGGGCTGACGCCCCTCTTGCACTGACAATTACTAATCTGAATTTTAATAATGGTTCGGAATTGCAGGATATTACTATCAATTTTGACTGTACTCAATTTGATAGTGAATCTATAGTAATTGGCACCAATCAAGATGGTTACGGTGCAGGTGAACTCACTAATATTGCCATTGCTGAAGATGGTATTGTTGTCGCTTCCTATTCAAATGGAGAACAAAAAAATATAGCCCAGCTTGTGTTGGCAAAATTTCAGAATGCAGGCGGACTTGCTTTAGCAGGAAGCAATCTCTATAAAGAAACAAACACCTCCGGCACAGTACGTATTGGGCTTGCCGGTGCCGAGCTAGGCACCATATACACAAACTCCCTTGAGCAATCAAATGTTGACATGGGCCAGGAGTTTGTAAAAATGATCACTACCCAGCGTGGTTTTCAGGCCAACTCAAAAATTATCTCAACTGTTGACGAAATGCTCAGTGAATTGATTAACTTGAAGCGTTAACGGCCTTATCAACTGCGTCAACTTTATGACTTAGCACCGCACTTTCCGCTCTGGAAGTGCGGTTTGTATTTTCTTGCACCCGTTTTCCCTGCCTAACATCCTTTAGCAGCACCCTTTTAACGAACAATTCGCTTTGGCTTTCTTTTTGCATTCTTGTATTTATTGGGTGGATTAAGTACCATTCTATTATCATCTTTAATTTGAATTATTAACCCTCACGTATCAGGAAACTACGCGTGGATATCGCAACCATAATAGGTACAGTTGTAGCATTTGGTCTCATGCTGATGGCCATTCTCCAAGGTGGGGGAATTGGCATGTTCATCGATGTGCCGTCAATGCTCATCGTTTTTGGTGGAACAGCAGGCGTTGCACTTATTAATTTTCCCCTTGGGGATGTGATCAGTGCAATCAGTATTGCCCAAAAAACCGTCCTTATCAAAGAGGCAAACACCAATGAACTCATTGCTCAACTCATGGAGTTTGCCAATAAAGCCAGAAAAGAGGGGATCCTTTCGTTACAGGGCTCCATAGATACTGTTGAAGATCAATTTCTGGTCAAGGCTCTTCAGATGGCCGTGGACGGGCAGGAGCCGGACGACCTGAAAGCAATGCTCAACACAGAAATTGATTATATCCAGGAAAGGCATAGCATGGGTGCGGAGATTTTTGTTTCACTGGGTATGATATCCCCAGCCATGGGGATGGTTGGTACCCTGATCGGACTGGTACAAATGCTCCAGAACATGAGTGACCCTTCCTCCATTGGACCTGCTATGGCGGTTGCACTGCTCACCACCTTCTATGGTGCAGTCCTTGCCAACATTCTCTTTAATCCCATGGCGGGAAAACTCAAAACAAGATCAAAAACTGAACTGCTCCAAAAAACAGTCATTGTTGAAGGCATGGAATCCATCCTTTCTGGAGAGAATCCAAGAGTAATGGAGCAAAAACTTCATGCGTATATTGCTCCGAAACAAAGAGAATCTGTTTTTCAATAAGCGATAGGACAGAGAATCCATGGCAAAAAAACAAGAAGAATGTCCACCTGGTGCCCCCTTATGGATGACCACCTTTAGTGACCTGGTAACGCTTCTACTCACCTTTTTTGTTTTGTTGCTCTCCATGGCCAGCATGGACCCGGTGAAGTTTGTCCAGGCAAAGACCTCCATTAAAGATACCTTTGGCTGGCGCACTACGGCAGCACCAAAGAAATTCACCATACCTGTACTCCCCTCCCCGCCTGAGTCCAAATTTACCCCTATTCCAAGAGAAACGAAGATGACCTATTTCAAGCGGGTGAAAAATGACCTGGAGCTGACCAAGCTCATGGACCAGGTTCAGGCTGTACAGCGAGACGATGACTCTATTGTGCTCCGCATCAAAGACTCCATCCTCTTTGATAAGGGGAAAACCACCTTAATGCCATCGTCATATCCATTACTGAGAAAGATTGCAGACATTGTCCGACCTCTGCCCATGACCATGCGGATTGAAGGACACACCGATGATACCCCAACCAGCCTGCCTGCCACCACGAACTGGGACATCTCTGTTGCGCGTGCTGTTTCGGTGATGCGATTCTACAACCGGGGGCAGATTTTTTCCATTGATCGAATGGCAGCTGTCGGCTATGGCCCTTCCAGACCCCTGGTTGCGAACACCAGTGAGTCTAATCGCGCAAAAAACAGGAGGGTCGAGTTTATCCTCAAGAGCAATCGCAAGGTGGATCAGTTCAACCGCCCAACAAGCAAGGTACCTTTTTAGACGAGCATCAATCACAGCACAAAAGGAAAAAACCATGGCAGAAAAAGACGCCAATGCTCCTCAGGAAGAGGAAGAAGGTAAAGGAAAAAAGAAACGTATTATCATCATTATAGCGGCAGTACTTGTATTGCTTATCGGAGGAGGGGCTGCGGTCTATTTCCTGTTTCTGAAAAAGGATCCACCTCCTGTAGAAGAGCCTAATGAACAGGCAGCGTTAATCCAGCCAGTGGAGAACTCCGATGAATTTGGCCCAACAGTTACCATTGATGAGTTCATTGTTAATATCATTAGTGAGGATACGGCCCATTATGTGAAGGCATCGCTCTCCCTTGAAATGAGTAATGAAGATGTTCTGGAAGAAGCCAAAAAGCGGATGCCGCAAATCCGTGATGCAGTGCTCCTGCTTATTGGCAATAAAACGTTTGAAGAACTGCAGGATTTACAGGGGAAAAAGCAGGTTAAGGCTGAGATAAAAAACAAGATCAATTCTTTTTTAAAAACCGGGAAAGTTAAAAATATCTTTTTAACCGACTTTGTGGTCCAGTAATTATGGAACCGATTTTAAGTAAAGATGAAATAGCTGATCTGCTTTCAGCGATTAAATCTGGTGACATTTCCACAGACCTTGATGAGGGCAAATTCTCTCAAGCACCTCGTTTTCTGCTGGCAAAAGACCTTGACCTTTTCCAGGTCTACCTGCGGGCCGGGAAAAGCGGAGAGGCGCGTATCCCCAACTTTGATATCATTGTGGATATGTTCTCGCGCAATTTCAGTTCCAGTCAAACCAATGCCTTGCAACGCTCATTTAGCGTTGAACGAGTGGATATCACATCCACGACCTTTGAGCAATCCATTCTCAACCTTAACAATCAGGGTGCGGTTGGCATCTTCAATACTGACCCACTCAGATATGGGTGCCTCTTTCACTTTGATATCGCCATGTCCTTTGCACTTTTGGAAATGATGCTTGGCTCCTCAACGGAAAGCGACTCGGTTACCCCAAACCGTACCCTCACCGCAATTGAGATCAGCATCCTGCAAAACACCATGCGGGGTATCGCAAAGGATATGCAAAAAGCATTTGTACCCATAACCGAAATATCACCCAGTTTAACAAAAATTGAGAACAATTTCAGGTTGGTCAATATCGTTGAATCGGACACAGAGGTGCTGGTGACCACCTTCCGGGTTACCCTGGCAGGAGAACCTGCAGGTCAGATGCAATTTATCATTCCTTATCTAACCATTGAGCCATACCGGGAAGCGTTCAAAGATATGGTTACCGTCACCCAGGCAGCTTATGGCTGGCGCAAGACCTTTGCTACTGAGGCCAGTGAAATGGAATGTGCGGTTATAGCCCGCTCAGGGCTGTTAAATATGACCATCAGAAAAATCCTTAAGCTCCAGGCTGGCGACATCATTGAATTAGGCTACGACCCTGATCGACCGCTGCAGATAATGGTGGAAGACCAGCCAAAATTCTTTGCCATCCCTGGTGAACGGAACGGGAAAAAAGCATTTCATATAACCAAAAAGTACAACAATAGCAGGCTTGGAGAGATGAATGGAACAAACTGAAAACACGGCTCCTCCAGTACCGGAAAGCACCTTAAACCCTGAAGAGACAGCTGATCTGCTTGAAGAGGCACCCAAAGCCAAGTCCAGTCCCAATCCAGCCCACACATCAAGGGATATGGAGTTTTTGTTTGATGTACCGCTGCAGGTCTCGGTGGAGGTGGGGCGAACGAAAATCCTGCTCAAAGACCTCCTGCAGATGGGTGAAGGCTATGTGGTGGAGCTGGATAAGCTGGCTGGTGACCCGCTTGACCTCTATGTCAATTCACGGCTCATAGCCCGTGGGGAAGCCGTTAAAGTTGGTGATAAATTTGGTATCAAACTCACAGAGGTGGTGAGCCAGTCTGACAGATTGGAGCAGTTGGGGTAAAACCGTGCGCCTTTTCTTGGTCATAGCAGTTGCTGGCATACTCTTCCCGACGCACTCGTGGAGTAGTGAGGCGACCTCAATGGGTGGCATGGTTATGAAAATGACCTGGGCACTTGCTGTGGTGGCTGGTCTTATTCTTATCCTGTATGGACTTGCCAGGAAAAAGATGGGCTACACAAACTCGCCAACCAGCCGTATTAAGGTACTTGAGATGCGCCCGCTGATGCCTAAAAACACCCTTGCACTTGTTGAAGTGGAGAAGAAGCAGGTTTTACTTGGTATAAGCCCCAGTGGTATCCAGATGCTTGCAGAGCTGCCAACAGCAAACACGGCTCAGAAACCTTTCAAAGACGTTCTCCAGGAAAATGAAAGGTAAAATTGTACTCTTCTCACTCCTGTTACTGACGCTGGCCCAGACATGCGGCGCAGTCACTATGCCCTCGCTGAACATAGGGGTTACAGAGGCTTCCACGCCAGAAGAAGTCTCCACCGGGCTGCAGATTTTATTTCTGCTGACTGTTCTTTCCGTTGCTCCAGCCATCCTCCTCATGACCACCGCTTTTACCCGGATTGTGATCGTGCTTGGCTTTATCCGCCAGGCCATGGGGACTCAAAATACCCCTCCAAACCAGATCATTATCGGGATGGCACTCTTTTTGACCTTTTTCATTATGGCTCCAGCCATCAACACAATCAACAACGATGCTTTGCAGCCTTTTATGAACAAACAGATCAACCAGCAGCAGGCACTTGAAAAGGCGGTTGATGTAATGCGCGACTTCATGTTTACCCAGGTGCGAGAAGAGGAGCTGCAACTTTTCATTGATATCACTGAAGAGGAACAACCAGAGGATAAAAAAGATATCTCCACCATGATTCTTATCCCAGCCTTCATGCTCTCAGAGCTGAAAACCGCTTTCCAGATGGGATTTATGATCTATGTCCCCTTTCTGGTGATCGATATGCTGGTGGCTTCGGTACTGATGTCCATGGGGATGATGATGCTGCCGCCCATCGTTATTTCACTCCCCTTTAAACTGCTTTTATTTGTACTGGTGGACGGCTGGCAACTGGTGGTTGGGTCACTGATGAAAAGTTTTGGTGCATAACACAGGGGAGCAAACAAGATGAGTCCTGAAAACGTTGTCCATATTGGTAGAAAGGCTGTGGAAACCATTCTTTTAACCGCAGCACCAATGCTGATTGTTGCCATGGTCGTTGGTTTGGTGATCAGTATTTTCCAGGCTGCAACCCAGATTAATGAGCAGACCATGACCTTTATCCCCAAGATTGTAGCAGTTTTTGTCACCCTGCTGATCTTTGGCCCGTGGATCATGAACCTGCTGATTACCTTTACCACCGGTATCATGACTGATATTGCTACAGTGGGCAGGTAGCATGAAAACGTCTGGTTGAGTCCAGGATTTCCATTCCAGAAAAGACAATGGATATCCAGCTCATCCCCTTAGACCAGTTCCAGAATTTCCTGCTCTGCCTTTCCAGGGTACTTGCCCTGCTGATTGCAATACCAGTCTTTGCCGGTTCGCAGCTTGCCAACCGAATCAAAATCGGCCTGGCTGTGGCCACAGCGCTGCTCCTTTTTCCAGCCATGGCTCCCCATGCACCACAGCAGATCCAATCCATGCTTGAATTGGGTATTCTGCTGCTAAATGAAGTGATACTCGGCGCACTGATTGGCCTGACAGCACAGCTCATTTTTACCGGAGTGAGCTTTGGCGGTACCGTAATTGGCTATCAGATGGGATTTGCTGCTGCCAATATCTTTGACCCGCAAACCACCCAGCAGCTGTCTTTGATGAGCCAGTTCATCAACATCTTTGCTCTGCTCATCTTCATAACTATTAATGGACACCACTTCTTTTTCCAGGCTATTCTGGAGTCATATGCAATCCTTCCTCCGGGATATCTTGATTTCTCAACTGGAGTGGTCCCTAAACTCATGGAGCTGGGTAATCATATGTTCATCCTCGGGGTGAAATTCAGTGCTCCAATCCTGGCTTTGCTGTTACTCTCCAACCTGGTGTTGGGAATTCTAGCCAGGGTCTTTCCCCAGCTCAATGTCTTCATGCTTTCCTTCCCCATGAACATCGGCATTGCATTTGTTGTCATTGGTTTGACACTTAACGCAGCTCTCATCATCCTGCGCCGTGAATTCGACACACTCAACTACAACATAATGGAATTCTTCACTCTTTTCAGAGGATAATCGTCCTCAGTAATATTACTCCCCCCCTGTTGAACGTTACTACAGCGCCAATGACGCCTTGGTAGTATGCGCTTCAACGTTGTAAGTGGACTCAAACCATAGCTCTTTCCCGTAATTTTCATTTTCAGGATTTATCAACAAACCGGTTCATGATTTGCATTACGTTTACTGAACCTCTTATCCCGTTAACACCACGCTCCACACATTATGGCAGAAGATACTTCCAGCGAAGAACGCACAGAAGCGCCGTCGGCGAAACGAAGAGAAGACTTTCGTAAAAAGGGTCAGGTGGCTCAAAGCAAGGAAGTGCAGACCGCAGCCCTGTTCACTGTCCTGTTGTTATTCTGGCTCTTCTACGCACCACGCTTTTTAGGGGGGATCGAAGAGGTGTTAATGGCCCTGTGGAACAAGAGCGGGGAATACCCCGTAACAGCTCCGTCGGTTATGCAGTTGTCTTACTTTCTTGGTAAACAGCTCGGCCTGCTGATGGCACCGCTGTTTGGTATAGCCCTGCTGGTGGGCTTCTTTTCCACCTATCTTCAAATTGGATGGCTCTTTACCGGTCAACCAATGATCCCGGACCTCAATAAACTTGATCCCATCAAAGGCATGGCCCGCTTTGTCTCCAAACGCTCCTTTGTGGAGTTGATCAAATCCATGAGCAAGGTCCTGCTGATCGGCTGGGTTGCCTATCAGACCGTCAAAGGGGAATTTGACAAGGCGTTACTCCTGGGTGAAATGGAAGTGTACGCTACCATGCAATATCTGGGACACACTGCCATGCTGGTACTTGCCAAGGTGGTGGGCATCATGATCTTCCTGGCAGCCCTTGATTTTGGGTTTGTCAAATGGGAAATGGAAGAAAAGATGAAAATGACCAAGCAGGAAATAAAGGAGGAAATGAAGGAAACCGAGGGTGATCCGCACATAAAGTCAAAAATACGTTCCATCCAGCAACAGCTTGCCAGGAGCCGAATGATGGCCGCAGTACCGGAAGCAGACGTGGTTATCACCAACCCGACCCACTATGCTGTGGCCTTGAAATATGATGCAAAAACCATGGATTCTCCGAAAGTTGTCGCTAAAGGGCAGCAGTTAGTGGCTGGAAAAATCCGGGAGCTGGCCAAAGAACATGATATTCCCATTGTGGAAAACCCACCAGTGGCAAGATTATTGCATTCGAAAGTGGATATAGGCCAGTCAATACCAGAAGATTTATTCAAAGCTGTGGCCGAAATACTTGCCTATGTATACTCACTCAAAACCACTAAAAAGTAACAGGAATTCATGGAATCTGTTAGTCATCCATCACTGGTCAACCGACTGAGAATAGAAGACCTGCACAAGCGAAGCGATGTCTTTGCCGCCCTTGGTCTAGTCGGTATTCTGACCCTGATGATTATTCCATTACCACCGATTATTCTTGACCTGTGTTTATCTTTTAACATTACCCTGGCACTGCTGATCCTGATCATCAGCTTATACACCCAGAAGGCCGTTGAATTTTCGATCTTTCCTTCGATTTTACTCGCCACTACTCTGTTCAGGCTCTCACTTAATGTGGCTTCCACCCGTCTGATTCTGCTCCATGGGCACGAGGGTATGGGTGCAGCAGGCTCAGTCATCCAGTCCTTTGGTCAGTTTGTTGTTGGTGGTTCGTATGTGGTTGGTTTGGTGATTTTTGTTATTCTGGTCATCATTAACTTTATTGTTATCACCAAGGGTGCTGGCCGGATCGCCGAAGTTGCAGCCCGTTTTACCCTGGATGCCATGCCAGGTAAGCAGATGGCTATTGATGCGGACCTGAATGCCGGACTCATAGACGAGACAACAGCACGCCAGAGACGGGAAGAGATCTCCAATGAGGCCAACTTCCACGGTGCCATGGACGGTGCATCCAAGTTTGTCCGTGGTGATGCCATTGCAGGTATAATCATCACGTTAATTAACATTGGTGCCGGCTTTATCATCGGCGTGCTTCAAAAAGGGATGCCCATGACCGATGCAGCCCAGAATTACACGATCCTCACCATTGGCGATGGTCTGGTTGGTCAGGTTCCGGCGCTCATTATATCCACTGCAGCCGGTATGCTGGTCACCAGATCAGCTGGCAAGGAAGACTTTGGCTCTGAACTCAAACTCCAATTCACCAGGTACTCCAAAGCATTGTGGGTGGTTTCGGCAATTCTCCTTGCGTTTGCCCTCATTCCTGGAATGCCCTTTCTCCCCTTCCTGGTTATCGCGGCAGGACTTGCTTTTGCAGCCTACTCCATTGACAAGGCTGAAAAAGAAGCAGAAAAGGCGAAACCGCTTATTGAAGAACCAGAACCAATCATCAAGCCAGATGAAGATTATGAGCAGATGCTTAACGTAGACCTCATCGAACTTGAGGTGGGATACGGGTTGATCCCCTTTGTTGACGCTGCCCAGGATGGAGAGCTGTTACAACGTATCCAATCCATCCGTAAGCAATTTGCTCTTTCAAGCGGCTTTATTGTTCCGCCTGTCCACATCAAGGATAACCTCCAGCTCAGCCCTAACCAGTACACCATCAGCTTGAAAGGTGTTCAGGTAGCTACTGCTGAAATGATGCCAGGCTACAGCATGGCCATGGATCCAGGTATGGTCACGGAAACCATCACCGGTATTCCAACCCAGGAACCCGCCTTCCAGTTGCCTGCCACCTGGATCACCGAAGATAAACGTGAGCAGGCCCAGATTGCTGGCTACACGGTGGTGGATTGCACTACCGTCATGGCGACCCACATCTCTGAAATCATAAAACAACACGCCCATGAGCTGCTTGGTCGTCAGGAGACACAAAATCTCATTGACAACCTGGGCCAAACCTATCCCAAGCTCATTGAAGATCTGGTGCCCAATATCCTCAATCTTGGCTCAATCATGCGGGTGCTGCAAAACCTGCTGCGGGAAAATGTTTCCATCCGCGACCTGCGCTCTATCCTGGAAACCATGGCAGACTACACGCCCATGACCCAGGATACCGACACCTTGACCGAATATGTACGGCATGCTCTTTCACGATCCATATCCTCTACCTTCACCATGGAAGATGGCACCATGTCCATCCTGACCATGGATCGTAGCGTTGAAGATACCATTCAGACAGCTATCCAGCATCGAGAGCACGGTTCTTATCTGGCCCTGGACCCAACAGTTGCCCAAAAAATTCTTGATAGTCTCGGCAACCTGATTTCAAGCTACCCAGGTGGTCAGCAACCAGCCCTGCTGGTTACACCGCAGATCAGACCCCATGTGCGCAGGCTGACGGAACGGTATTTCCCGAACCTGGCGGTGCTCTCGCATAACGAAATAACCACAAACGTAAACATTCAATCAGTTGGAACGGTAACCATCAATGCAAGTTAAGGTTTTTGAAGCTCCAGATATGTCCAGTGGGTTGAAACTGGTAAAAGATACATTTGGCCCTGATGCGTTGATTCTCTCCACCCGCACGGTTAAACGTGGGGGTAAACTGGGGTTGATGGGCAAATCAATCCTGGAAATTACGGCAGCCATTGATAACCAGTGGCAGGAAAAACCTGTTCCTCACCCAATTGAACCAGCAAAACGATCACTCCTGACTTCACCAGCCAGGGATCCGCTGCACGATGAGATCACCTATGACCAGATCTGGGACGCACCAGAACCTGAACCTGCTCCAGAAATCCCCCAAAGAAATACTGACGATTCAGCCCAATTAAAAAACGATATTGCTGATCTCAAAGCAACCATAGAAGGGCTGACGCAGAGGATTTCAGCCATCCAGGCGGCTAAGCAAAACCGCTCACCCGTAACAAGAAAACCTTATATCGAGCCTGAATTTACCCAACCAGCGGCAACGGCAACGGACCAGTTATGCACAATCCTGTCAAGCCACGGTGTTGACCCTGCCACTGCCACCATTGTGGCGGATTGTGCCAGGGAGCATATCCAGAGTGACACGGAAATTCGGATCGACCAGGAGTCAGCGCTGAAAGCGGCGATCACCAAAATGATCACCACCGAGAAATTGCTCCAGCAAAAGCTCCATCGACAGCAACGGATCAGTTTAATCGGGCCAACCGGGGTTGGCAAAACCACCACCATCGCAAAACTAGCTGCCAACTACCTCAGTCAATTTGGCGGAAAAATTGCTTTATTCACCATAGACACCTATCGCATTGCCGCCATTGAACAGCTCAAGGTCTATGGAGAAATCATGCGGCTGCCAGTGGAGGTGATCATCAAGCCGGAAGAGGTGGGCCAGGCACTATGCAAGTACAGTGATTACGATTTGATTCTCATCGATACAGCGGGTAGAAGCCCGCACAACACCACTGACCTCCAGGAAATGGGAAGCTTTCTTGATCCATCCCATGGCATTGAAAATCACCTGCTGCTTGCCTCAACTACCCGTGAGCGGGAGCTTGCAGAAACCATTAACCGGTTTTCCATCCTCCCGGTCAGGTCCTTTATTTTCAGCAAAATTGACGAGTGTGACCAGCTCGGCACCATCGTAAACATCCATAGCAAAAACAGTACCCCCATATCCTTTCTCACCAATGGTCAGCGGGTACCAGAAGACATCATTGCCCCTAACCCGGCAACGATTGCCAACCTCATCATGAACGATCACAGGAACCTGTAGCATGGCTGATCACCCAATACGCCCTTTAGACCAGGCAGACACGCTGAGGTCGATGAATTCAACAGAAAACGTGGGACAAGATCCGCTCCATTCAACAACCAGGGTTTTTTCCATAACCAGCGGCAAAGGTGGAGTGGGCAAAACGGCAGTTGTGGCCAATGTGGCTGTTTTACTGGCCCAAATGGGTCAACGGGTCCTCATCTTAGACGCTGACCTGGGCCTTGCCAATATTGACGTTGTTTTCGGACTTGCCCCGGGCCACAACCTCAATCATTTTTTCTCAGGCGAACAGGAGCTTAAAGACATCCTGGTTGAAGGACCTGCAGAGATTAAAATATTACCAGCTGGCTCCGGGGTGCAGCGTTTCACCCGGCTCGAAACCGCCGAAAAATTGCGCCTTTTAGATGCACTTGATGCCATGCACAATGATTTTGATTTTGTGTTGATTGATACGGAAGCGGGCATCTCTGAAAATGTCACCTACTTTAACACAGCGGCCCACGAGATTCTGGTGGTGACCACCCCTGATCCAACAGCCATCACCGATGCTTATGCACTGATGAAACTGCTCTCCACCCAGTACCATGAGAAACATTTTAATCTGATTGTCAACTTTATCAAAAACGAAGAAGAAGCCCTGGATGTATACCGTAAGCTCACCATGGTGGCCAATCGTTACCTGGATATTGCCATCGACTATATGGGCTCGGTCCCCAGGGATAAGATGATGATTGACGCCATCCGCAAACAACAGGTGATGGTGGATCTCTTTCCTGAATCAAAAACAAGTGCAGCCTTTGCAGCCCTGGCCCGCTCCCTCATGCAGGAGCCCCAATCTCTGGAACCCAAAGGTTCTATCCAGTTCTTCTGGAAACGGCTCCTTGATTTTGGCAATAAATAAACGCAAATACCATTGACCATGTATCCACCTGTACCGCCCCTTGATAATCGTTCTGAAATGATTCGGGACAACATGCAACTGGTCGAGATAGTTGTACAACGCATGGTTCCCCAGGTCCCCTCATTCATGACCAGGGACGACATGACCAGTGCGGCCATGGTGGGGTTAACCGATGCTGCCAACCGATTTGACAGCTCCAAGGGAATTCAATTCAAGACCTTTGCTGAACATAGAATGCGTGGTGCCATATTAGACGAGATGCGCAAGATGGATTGGTTCTCACGCACCATGCGAGATAAACAAAACCAATTAACCCAAACCATGCTCCGTCTGGAAAGAAAACTTGGCCGTTCCCCCAGTGAACAGGAAATGGCTGATGAAATGCATATTCAACTGGAAGATTACCACACCATGCTCACTCAGGTAAGCCATCTTGGCTGTGTCAGTCTCCATGAAACATTGGACAACAGTGAAGAGGGCCGGAGTTTTCTTGATGCCCTTGAAGACGTTGGCGGACACACACCCATTGAAGTCATTGAACAGGAAGAAGTCACCTATCTGCTGGCAGATATTTTAGAAGAGCTGTCAGAAAAAGAACGGTTGGTTATCGCTTTATATTACTACGAAGAGTTGACCCAAAAGGAAATCGCAGAGGTTATCAGTGTTTCAGAGGGAAGGGTTTCCCAACTGCATAGCCAGGCCTTACTCAAGCTCAAGGTCAAACTGATGAATACTGATTATTGGGACTAGCTCAAACCAGGGAGGTAATGCATGACCACAAACATCGCCATAGCTATCTGCAGCACCCTGCTTGGTTTTTGCTTGAGCCTGATTACTCTAAGCCTTGCCGCAAAAAAAAAGCCGCACAGGAATATCCAGCAGGCAGCTCCCCGATTAGATGAAAAAAAACTCAAGCAATTAGAACATAAGCTGCAGACTGCGCTCTCAGAAGAACAACCGATGCGCATAAAACCTGTTGCCAGTTTTAAGCAGACACTGGATTCAGCTGCCCTTACCACGGAGTTTCAGATTCCACGGTTAATGACCCAAAACCGTGTTCATCAACCAGCACCAGAAAAATACACCATCCTCAGCAAGCTGGTCTCCAAAGGGCTGAATCCTGACGAGATTGCTTCTATCCTGGGTATTTCAACCAGAGAGGCCAACCAACTTACCAAGCTTTGCGCTTTAGCTGAACCAGGCAAGTAACGCCACCTTTGGCTTAAGAAAAGCAGCTGAACTGCCGAAATAACGAGAGAACACGTTCAACCACTTCTACCAGTTATAACACATAATGGTTTCAGGAAAATACGCAGCCTTAAGTGGTGCCATAGCAAGGGAACAGGCCCTGGATAATGTGGCTTCCAACCTGGCAAATGTGAACACCACCGGGTTTAAAAAAAACAGGATCAGTTTTGAGTCCATTTTGCGTGAATCCAGGCAAATAACCCATGCAAAAGGGATAAACTATTCCCGTATCCGCCATATTGGCACAGACCATAGCCAGGGAAGTATGCAGGAAACGGGCAACCCGCTTGATCTGGCCATTGAAGGGGAAGGGTTTTTCAAGCTCGACAAAGCCGGTGCAAGCTACTACACCAGATCTGGCCATTTCATGCTGGATCAAAACGGGATGGTTACAACAGCAGACGGCTACAATCTGGTCGGGCGAGGCAACGCGCCGCTTAAACTCCCTGATGCAGCTGGTCGCACTATTGTTATCAGCCAAAACGGTACCATTTCTGTCGATGGTATTGCTTCAGGAAAGCAGGTCCAGCTCTATACTGTTGAGGATCAACAGCAGCTCAAAAAAGTGGGGAACACCAGGTTTCAACTGGACCAGGGAAATGACTTGCCCATGCAGGAGTTCCAGGTGCTCCAGGGGCGCCTGGAGACCTCCAACGTGAATATGATGGAAGAAATGGCTGTGATGATCAATACCCAGCGGAAATTTGAGGCAGACATGAAGGTGTTGAACAACTATTCAACGCTCAGTGATAAGCAGGACGAACTGGGCTCAGTAGGATAACAGCGCCCAATAGCTATAAAAAAGTGTACGAGGAACCTTATGCGATCTCTCTGGACAGCAACAACCGGTATGTCAGCTCAAACACTGAATATCGATGTCATAGCCCACAATCTGGCAAACGTTTCCACCACAGGATTTAAACGCAGCCGGGCAGACTTCCAGGACCTTTTGTACCAAATTATGGAAGTTCCCGGCAGCCCCACGTCTGATGATACCCAATCCCCCACCGGAATCCAGGTTGGCCTGGGCGTCAAAGCCGCTGGAGTTACCAAAAATTTCACCACCGGTGACCTCATCAAGACAGAAAATGAGCTTGATCTGGCCATTGAAGGGACGGGGTTTTTCCAGGTGAATATGCCCGATGGCAACACCGGCTACACCAGAGCTGGTACCTTCAGGCTTGATGGGGATGGCCGCATGGTCACCTCCGATGGCTATCCGCTCCAACCGGCAATCGTCATCCCAGAGGATGCCACAGAGGTCACCATCAGTGAGAGCGGGGTGGTCAGCGCCCTCCTTGGCGGTGACGCTGAGCCCACCCAGTTAGGCAACATTGACCTGGCAAATTTCGTGAACCCCGGTGGTCTGCTGGCGGTTGGTAAAAACCTGTTCAGGGAAACGCAATCTTCCGGTGTTGCAGCCATTGGTACTCCAGGTCAAGAAGGGTACGGCACTCTGCTCCAGGGCTTCTACGAGAACTCCAATGTCAACATGGTGGAAGAGCTGGCGCACCTGATCACCAGCCAACGCGCCTATGAGATTAACTCACGTATTGTCTCCACCTCAGACCAAATGATGCAAACCGTAACCAACTTGTAACATGATAAAACCGGCGCTACATACGCTGCTCTTGAGCACCCTTTTACTCTGCTTGGCGGTTTCCGTATATGCTGAAACTACCGTATCGTTCAGGAAACATGCAGCAGTAAATACCAGCAAAGTGCTCCTGGCCGACATCGCAGACATCTCGCCTGTTTCAGCAAGCAAAGATGTAGGGCAAATCAGTGTTGGAGCAGCACCTCAGCTAGGCAGGGTAAAAACCTTTGAGGTTGCAGTTCTGTTAGCCTCACTCCAGAATAATCCACTGGCACGAGGTGTGCACTGGCAGGGTAGCCCTCAAGTAGAGGTATTGCGCCAGACCACTCGTATCAAAAAAGCGCAACTGATTTCCATGGTAAATAACTACCTGGAAGACAATCGAGAAAGCCTGCCACCTGGCACGGTTCGCTTCACCCCGCGAAGGGTTCCTGAAGAAGTCCTGGTTCCACGGGGTAAACTGAGCTGGAAGATAAAACCATCACGCTCTGAACTCGTCAAAAGCTCAAATTTTTCCATTTATTTTCAGGTGGATGGCAAACCAGCTCAAAACTGTACGGTACGTGGTACACTACAAATTATGCACCCGGTTGCAGTAGCGCTGACCACTATTACAAGGGGCCAGCCCATAGCTGGTAGTGTTATCAGCTTTGTTGAGAGGGATATAACCAAGCTCCGTAATCCGATATTTGCACGCCAGGAAGTTGTTGGAATGCTGGCAAAACGAACGCTGAGAAAAGGACGTGCCATTGAACACGACCACATTGCCTTTCCGCCAGTTATTGCAGAAGGCGAGCTGGTCAAAATTTTGGCTATCAAAGGCAATCTGAAAATAACCGCCAACGGTATTGCCAAAACATCAGGTAAAACAGGAGAGGTCATCCGGGTACAAAATATCACCTCCAATAAGCTTATTTACGCCAGGATTGATGCACCTGGCATTGTTTCTGTGGAGTTTTAACATGCATTACTCAAACCCAAAAAGCAGAGTATGTTCAGCACACCTGCTCATCCTTACCGCTGCCCTGTTATGCATTGCAGGATGCAGCACAACAACGCAGGAAGTGGTGAATATCCCCGAACCTTTGGAAGCACCGATGATACAGGCTCCCAGGCCTCAATCACCCGGCTCTCTCTGGACCGGCAGCGAAGGGAACTGGCTGTCCGATGTAAAAGCCCGCAATATAGGTGATATTGTAACGGTTATTATTGCAGAAAAGGCCAGCGCATCTAAACAGGCAACCACTGAAACTGACCGGACATCAAGTATGACAGCTGGTATTCCAAAGCTGTTTGGCTATGAAACAATGCTTAAGGATAAAAACCCTGACCTGGATATGTCATCACTGGTCGAGGCCAATCTTTCCAACGCACATAAAGGAAATGGCAAAACCACTCGCACCGAGAACCTGGCAGCCACACTTACTACCCAGGTCATAGAAGTGTATCCAAACGGCAATTTGAAAATCCGCGGCGGGAAACAGGTCACGGTCAACAACGAAAGTCAGATTATCTACCTGACCGGCATTGTGCGCTCCTTTGATATATCAGCGGCCAACACCATTGACTCAGGCGACATCCTCAATGCGCAAATAGCCTACACCGGCAAAGGTGTTATCTCGGACAAACAACGACCTGGCTGGCTCATGCGGGTACTGGATAATGCCTGGCCCTTTTAGCAGGATAAGAGATATGAGAAAAAATGTACTGCTTGCTCTTGCTGGACTTACCTTACTCGTTTTAGCAAGCACCACCCATGCAGCCAGAATTAAAGATTTGGCTGATATCGAAGGTGTACGGCCCAACCAGCTCATGGGCTATGGCATTGTGATTGGTCTAAATGGCACTGGCGACGATATCAAGAAATCGGTCTTTACCAGGCAAGCCATCATGAACATGATCAAGCGGATGGGTATGGGAATCACCGACAGCACCTTTAATTCGATGAAAACCGATAACGTGGCCGCAGTGATGGTTACGGCTGAGCTGCCTCCGTTCGTTCGTCCAGGTTCAAAAATCGATATCCATGTAGCCTCCATTGGCGATGCATCCAGCTTATCTGGGGGCAACCTCCTGATGACTCCACTTAAAGCAGCAAACGGGAAAACCTATGCCATAGCCCAGGGTCCCTTGGCAGTTGGTGGTATTTCCTATGGAGGCAAGGCAGCTGAGGTGCAGAAAAATTTTCCCACTGCAGCGCGTATAGCGGGGGGGGCTATTGTTGAGCGGAGTGTTGATTACAACCTGCCTAAATCAGGCAAGCTGCTCTTTCAACTCAAGGAAACCGACTTCACCACAGCCACCAGAATGACCGATGCTATCAATGATCGTTTTGGTGCTCACACAGCCACATCGCTGGATTCCACCTCCATTCGGGTGGTCAAGCCGCAAGAATATCCTGGCAATCTGGTCAGTTTCATTGCTGACGTGGAAAATATTGACATCCAACCAGACATTCCAGCACGTATTGTGGTCAATGAACGCACCGGAACCATTGTTATGGGCCAGGATGTTCGTATTGCAACAGTTGCGGTTTCCCATGGTAACCTGAACCTGGTCATCTCGGAAGCCACTGATGTTACTCAACCCAACCCGCTGGCTGAAGGGCAAACTGTAGCAGCACCACGAACCACCATTGAAACGGTGGAAGAAGATGGTAACCTGGTTGTACTTGAGATGGGAGTAAACATTGGGGAAATAGCTAAAGCACTGAATGCCATTGGCGCTACTCCACGGGATCTCATCGCCATCTTCCAGGCCATCAAGGCTGCTGGAGCCCTCCAGGGTGAGCTGGTCATTTTATAACCAAAATCAGGCTCTATCATGAATACTCTCATCGACCCAATCACAGTTTCCCAAATTCAGCAACACGCTGACCCCACCCAGGCAAAGGGTATCAACCCCAAAGACCAACAGGCCATGCAAGAGGCCAGTAAGGACTTTGAGGCCGTATTTATCCAGTCGCTGCTCAAAGAGATGCGAAAATCAGTCCCGGAAAATACATTGTTTCCCAAATCCAATGCTCAAAAGATGTACGAAGAGATGCAGGATGCTGAGCTTGCCCGGCACATGGCAAAGTATCAGAGCCTGGGACTGGCACAGCAGGTCTATCAACAGCTGGAAAAGTACCATACGCCTTCTAAAAAATAATGTTTACTTTTTTTTAAAAAAAAGTGTTTTCTCTATAAAGTTTTCCCCTCCTCCTGCCGAATAGAGCAGTAACAGAAAGAAATTTTTCTGTACAAATGGCCACGGAAAGCGCCGTAACTACTGCAGGGAGGCAGGAAAAATGGTAAATAGCGTCAACCACAATCAGCTGTATTCTTCGATTTACTCGCAGCAATCGTCTCGTCTGGAAGGTACGCTTTCCAGGACAAGCGAAGGCAACAACCAAAGCAGCACCAGGGACACGGTGGCTTTAAAGAGTACATCCACCCATGCAGCTATCTATTCCAGCAATATGTCTATCACGGGTAATAGCTGGAAGTACGGCGCGCTACAAAGCCTGGTAGCCGACCTGCTGAAACAGCAAGGCATTGATACCAAAGTTCAGATTGGCGATACAGTAGTTGATATCGCCGGTGTAACCCCGGAAGAAGCGCAAGAACTGATCGCTGACGATGGGTACTTTGGCGTCGAAAAGACCTCAGAGCGCATTTTCCAGTTTGCAGTGGGAATTGCCGGTGGAGATCCATCTCGCATAGATGCCATTAAAGAAGGCATTGACAAAGGGTTTAATACAGCACTTGAAGCCTTTAACGGATGGTTACCGGATATTTCCTATGATACGTATGATGCAGTAATGGAAAAGCTTGATAACTGGGTGTCAGAGCCTGAAAGCGTGGTTTGATACATTGTAACTACAGGTGAACGTGATGACTGTGGAATTTTTTGGAGTTAAAGGGATGGCTCAAATAGGCGGGGTCAAGGTCAACAAGACTACAGGTCCCGGAAGTGCTAACAAAGCTGGGAAGACAGAAGGTGCCCACGGTGCATCATTCTCTTCTACCCTTGAAGGTGCCGCCAAGGCACAGGCAGGCAGCATGGAAAAGACAGAACGTGCCGCGCGGGTTGAAGAACTGAAAGCTCAGGTTGCCAATGGTACCTATGAACCGGATCTCAATAAAGTTGCTTCCAGTCTGCTTCAGTACTTGGTGGAAGGCAATTAAGGGAGCCCATCAATGACCCGTAAAAATGTTCAGGAATTGCTTGCTCAGCTTCGCCAGGTAATCATCAACGAGCGCGAGCACGCTAAGCAACTCAACATCAAGGCAATGCAAAATGATATGGCACAGAAGACCGCCATCATCAATGCACTTGATGCCATTGAGCAGCTGCATCCTGAAGATGAACAACTTGCACGGGAAATACGTGAAGAAAACCGGCGCAATGCTTACCTGTTTCGCGCCACATTACAATGGATTCGCGAAACCATGGAGTTCTTTGGTAAAAAGACTGTACCGACCACCTACGGCCATACCGGAGCAACCAAAAACAGCACGATTAACGGCAGACTGCTTTCCGGTCGTATTTAGCTCCTCATCTTCAACGTGCTTGTTGCAGTTTTCTCTGACTGCATTTTTTCCTTTTCTCCCCTACTTTTCCTGTATTTCTTTTTGTCCCCCCTTTCCTAAACTTTTTTAAACCAACTTCCGATAGAGAGAAAAGAACTATCTTCGACCTCCAGGGACGGTTTAGGTCATGAGGGTGTTTTACATAACGCTACTCTTCAATCTGACTCAATTAGCCTCAATTGTATCAGTCAGAGGGATGCATTATGTACAACAACTGCTACTTAAAACCATCACACGGACGATCCATCATGGCAGGACTGCTCGACGCACTCAACGCTGGTAAAACCAGCCTCAGCACCAATCAAAAATCCATAGAAATCATAGGGAACAACGTAGCCAACGTTAATACCGAAGGGTATTCGCGTCAACGAGCCGAGTTGATGCAGATCCCTGCAGTCAACTTTGGGGATTTCTTTATCGGCCAGGGGGTCAGCGTTTCAGATGTAAGCCGCGACTACAGTTCTTTTATTACCCGCCAACTTCAGGAAGCATCCATCGAATATGGTGAAGAAGCCGGACGTTCCAACTCGCTTTCTGAACTGGAGCGTGTGTTCTCCGTTGCCGAGGATAACCTGGCAAAGGAGATCGATGGTTTTTTTGATGCCTGGCAAGAGTTGTCCACTAATCCAAGCGGAGCAGTAGAACGTGATATCGTTGTACAGCGTGGCAACCTTCTCGGGGACGCGTTCAAAAAGATCGGGGATGAGCTGAACACCATTATTGAAAACCTGAACACTGAGATTGTAGGTAAAGTTGAATTTTTAAATGAACAGATTACTGAGATTGCGAACTTGAACGAACGTATCCACCAGGTGGAAATCTCTGGGCAGACCGCTAATTCCGCCAGGGATCAGCGGGATGTAATTGTTCAGGATTTATCGAAAGCCCTGGGGATACAAACCTATACGGATAACAACGGGATGCTGGCAGTACAGTTACCTGGCGGCCTGCCGCTTGTACAGGGTAACGTGGCCATGCAACTTAACGCTGTTACCGTTGGCACCAACGTGGAACTCCAGCTCGAAATCGCTGGTATCACTACAGAAATCAACCGCACCCAGCTTGGTGGAGAGATGCGTGGTCTTTATGAAATGCGGGATGTGTTCATTGGTGACCTTTACACAAACCTGGACACCCTGGCCATTGAACTGACCGACTCCGTCAACCAACTGCACCAAACCGGTTTTTATACAGATCCAGCAACCGGATTGCAAGCAACCGGCCAGCTTTTCTTTAACGACATCACTGCGTTGCCGGTAGACCAGCGAGCCAGCCGGGCTATTGCTGTTGCCTTTACCAACTCCAGCTATGTTGCAGCAGGAGGAAGTTCCAACGCACCCGGTGACAACCAGATAGCGTTGAATATTGCTGCTCTGGAAACCCAGGAAGTAGTGAACAGCATAGATACGTACGACTCTTTTTTCAGTAAAATGGTCGCCACCGTTGGTATTGAGTCAAGCCGTAACGACCTTGCTCTTAAAGGCGCTGAGGATACAAAAATCCAGCTCCAGAACCTGCGTGACGGCTATTCAGGTGTTTCCCTGGAAGAAGAGATGATCGATCTGATCCAGTACCAGCGCGGCTTTGAATCCTCGGCCAAATTCCTTTCCACCATCGATGAAATGATGAACGCCCTCCTCCAGATGAGGTAACAGAGATGAAAGCAACCCAAGGCACCACCTATAATATGCTGGGCAGCAGACTGAACTCTGTTGCACTGGAACTGGAAAATCTGCGCTCCATAGGGGCCACCGGGAAAAAACTCCAGGTCGCCTCCGATGATCCGGCCGCTGTCCGCCCTGTGCTGAACACCCGCAAGCAGATCAGCAACATTGATCGTTACGTGGAAACAATGGGTAACGCTTCTGATATCATGGGTGCCACCGATGGTAATCTGGAGCACGTGGAAAACATCATGCAGCGCGCAGAAGAGATCATGGTCAACGCCATTAACGGTTCACTCAACGATGAAGATCGTGAGACCCTGGCCAATGAGCTGGATCAACTCACCGATGAGCTTCTTGACGCAGCGAATGCAAACATCGATGGAAAGTATATTTTTGCTGGCTACCAGGAAGACACCAAACCCTTTGTATACAATACCGCCTATGATCCAGCCTTGTATGATCCCAATGACCATCGGACCTGGCCGGTGTTGTACAATGGCGATGATAATGCCACAGAACTGGAAATAGCTACCAATGAGCGCCTGGAGGTCAATCTGACCGGTAACCGACTGTTTCTAGGAACTTCTGTATGGCGACAAGGGCCTTACGACGCGACCGACCCTGATCCCAACAACGACCCCAACGCCATTGAGTCAGGCATGTACAACCTTTTTACCGAACTCACCCAGGCTGCAGAAGCAATCCGGGCAGATAATGATACGGAAATGCAAACGGCTCTTGATGATCTTCAAGGTGCTGCAGAACAAAGCCGTCGGCTTCGATCCCAGTTAGGTAACCGTGCTGCCAGGGTGGAGAGCGCCATGGTCTATCAGGAAAACGTAAAGGTCGACCTGCAACAGATCCTCTCCCGCTACGAAGATGCCGATGCCATAGAAGTTTTCAATGACATTGTGCAACAGGAAACAGCTTTTCAGGCAGCGCTTTCGATAACCGGAAAAGTTTCAGCCCTTTCTATTCTGGATTACATCTAAGCTCAATCCCCCATGACTTTTTCAAAAAAGTATGAGCGGCTAGAGCATAGTCGTAGAACCAATTAAAAATACTTGATTTTTCACCCTCCATCTATGATACTCATCATATGGGCTCAATTATCTTCAGGGTATGCTGGAGAAAGCACAGCCTTGGAGCATGGCTTTTTTCACGTAACAGTTAATTCACGGTTGTCAACCGTATAAAATTCCAGGTGGCTAAATGCTGGTACTGACCAGAAAAGCTGGTGAAGGCATTGTCGTTGGCGACAACATCACCATCAAAATCATCGAGTTAAAAAGCGGCGGTGTTCGGATTGGGATAGATGCCCCCCGAGAGACCAAAATCTATCGCCAGGAAGTGTACGATCGTATTCGTCAAGAAAATATAGAAGCAGCGAAATGGGATATTGCTGATCTGGATATCCTCAGTGATCAGCTCGAAAACAGGAAAATGAAAAAATGAAAACAATACAGACTCGGTTTGGTGAGATAGAATTTGACCCCGCAAATGTCATCCATTTTCCAGAGGGGTTAATTGGACTTGAGCAGCTGCATGATTTCCTGGTTATCCCTAACGAAAAAAAAGGGCCGCTTTTCTGGATTCAATCTGTGGATGATCCCGACTTTGCCTTTCCTGTGACTGACCCGACAAACTTTTTTCTTGATTATGCTCTTGCTCCTGATGCTGATGAACGGGAAAAACTCCAGATCGGCGAGAACGACCCGTGTTTCGTTTTAACCATTGTCAGTGTAGGCGAAGACAAAAAGATTACCCTTAACCTTTCTGGCCCTATTTTATATTCAGCAGAGACGCATCGCGCCCTCCAGGTCATTTTGGAAGATCCACGATTGAGTACCAAAACACCACTTCCCGAAATCGAAAAATAATTTCTGTAATTCCACTTTTCTGCAAGCCATTGTTTTTCTACGAGACAATGGCTTTTTTTATTTTTCCCTTGCTTTTTTGTTAAAGATTTCAACTTACATTCCGAAGAGTGTAGTGAGAGACAGTTAGACGCATTGAGAGAGCAGTTACGTTTGTATCGTTAGCCGAAGGATCAGTCAGTGGACGACCGATGGCTATACACATTCATGGAGGAAACCATGGCTTTAACGATCAATACGAACGTAGCATCCCTTAATGCTCAACGTAACCTATCTTCTTCCCAAAACGACCTGAACACCTCTATGCAGAGACTCTCTTCAGGTCTCCGTATCAACTCTGCAAAGGATGACGCTGCTGGTCTGGCTATTTCAGACCGTATGACATCCCAAATCAGAGGTCTCAACCAGGCCGCGCGTAATGCCAACGATGGAATCTCTTTAGCTCAAACAGCTGAAGGAGCCATGCAGGAGTCCACCAATATCCTGCAGCGTATCCGTGAACTGGCAGTGCAGGCAGCCAACGCAACCAACTCTGCAGCAGACCGTGCAGCACTTCAGGCAGAGGTTAACCAACTCAAAACCGAAATGAACCGGATAGCCCAGGCTACATCGTTTAACGGTTTAAATATTCTGGACGGTACCTTTGTTTCCCAGCAGTTCCAGGTTGGGGCCAATGCAAACGAAACCATTGGTTTTTCTATCCAGTCCATGGCAGCAGACGACCTGGGGCGATATTATGTCGATTCTATTAACCAGACCGCCAACCAAGGTACAGGCTCAACCACTGCTGCTGGGACTGCTGCTCCCACTGCAAATACCGTTGCCGGGCAAGACCTCACGGTCACAGGCTCCACCGGAAGCACTACAATCACCATTGGTGCAGGGGCAACAGCATGGGATATAGCCAGCCAGGTGACAAACGCTGCTGACAAAACAGGGGTAACAGCTACCGCGCGAACAGAAGTCTCCCTGTCAGGGCTTAGTGCCGATGGTGTTGTCACTTTAACTGTTGGTTCAGGTGGCAATACCGCTACAATCAATGCCTCCGTAACAACAACAGATCTCAGTGAATTAGCCACTGTTATAAATGACCAAAGTGGGACCACAGGTGTTACGGCAACTGTTGATGGTGGTACTATTAATCTGGTACAAGCTGACGGCAAAGACATCGTTTTAGCAAACTTTACCCACTCCGCCGCTACTACAACCATTGATGTCAAGAGTGCGGATAATCAAACCACAACTCTTACAACAGGTGGCAACGATTCCACCCGAGCCGCTGGGGTTGTCGAGTTCTCCTCAGAAGATTCGTACACTCTTGCATCAAGTGTTGCAGCAGGTGCTGGAAGTATTCTGAATGTTGGGGCTGGCACATCTGTTATCTCACAATTCGAAGAGGTCACAGCTATAGATATCAGCAATGTCCTGGGCGCAACGGATGCCTTAAAAATTGTTGATGCGGCCTTGAATAAAATTGACAGCCAAAGAGCTGATCTTGGTGCAATCCAAAACCGGTTTGAATCCACCATCTCCAACCTGCAGAACGTATCGGAAAACCTCTCTGCGGCCCGCTCACGGATTCGTGATGCAGACATTGCCCAGGAAACCTCTGCAATGACTTCAGCGAATATCCTGCAACAGGCCGGGGTTTCTATCCTTACCCAGGCCAACCAGACTCCGCAGCTCGTGCTGCAGTTGCTCCAGGGATAATCAGCCTGTTCAGTCACGTACTTTCCATCACCACACTCTGGGGAGTTTTCTTCCCGGAGTGTGGTAAACGACGAGGTTTCAAGCAATGCAGATACTCTACTTCCGTCATCAACAATTCAATTCAGCTATCCGCGAGCCCAAAAATCAGGGTGGTGAACAGCTTCCGCTTCACCCAATGGCAAAACTGCAACAAAAAAAAGATGTAGTAAGAGATGAATGTAACCAGCAAAATATTCAACGATTCCATGAGATTAGCAAAAGAGCATTTACTATTCTCAGCTCATGGCAATAAAAAAACAGAAAAAGAGCTAAAGAACGCCTCAATCAGTACCGATTAAACGTACATGGGAAAAGGATTTTCCTGAAAAATAACCAAACGTGAAAATCATACAACTATACTCAATCAGGAGGCGCTAATCAGCGAAAACAACAATTCAAAAAAATGTAAACAGTAAAACGCAGTACCAAAGTAATTAACCGGCAAGGATGCCACCTAGTACTTATTTAGCCTAAACATATTCAAGGAGGAATATCATGGCAATTACAATTAACACAAACGTAGCTTCTCTCAACGCACAACGTAACTTAGGCACAAGCCAAAGTAACCTTAACACGTCCATGCAGCGTCTCTCTTCCGGTCTTCGGATCAACTCTGCCAAGGACGATGCAGCAGGTCTTGCAATTTCTGACCGCATGACCTCTCAAATCCGTGGTCTGAACCAGGCTGTTCGGAACGCAAACGATGGTATTTCGCTGGCCCAAACCGCTGAAGGTGCCATGCAGGAAAGCACCAACATCCTGCAGCGCATGCGTGAATTGGCGGTCCAATCAGCAAACGACTCCAACACCGCATCCGATAGAGCCTCACTGCAGAAGGAAGTCAATCAGTTGCAGCAAGAGCTTGATCGTATTGCCAACACCACTTCATTTAACGGAAAGAAAGTTCTTGATGGTTCTTTCGCATCCCAAAGCTTCCAGGTCGGTGCCAACAAAGGTGAAACCATCAGTTTTTCTGTTGGCGATGCACGCTCTTCCCAGATGGGGTCAAATCAGGTTCAACTCTCAGGCCGCCTCAATGAGTCCTGGGGTACAGATGCGAGTACAGCTGCTGACAACTTCGCTGGTGTTACCAGTTCCGTGGTTGCAGGTGAGGACCTAACCATCACCGGTTCACTCGGGACAGAGACCGTAGATGTTGGCGCAGGTACTTCTGCATACACCATCGCAGACCAGATCAACAAGGTTTCTTCATCCACCGGTGTCTCCGCCTCTGCTGTTACCCAGGTAAAACTGGATAACCTGGGAGGAAGTGGTATCTTTACCTTTAATCTTAACGGTGCCAATACAGCGGGTGCTGACGCAGAAAGTTTTTCCGTTAACATCGCTAACCAGAATGACCTCTCTGCCCTGCGTGATGCCATTAATAACAAGGCCTCTGTCACAGGAATCACTGCAAAGCTTGACAACGACGGTGCGGTTATCCTGACCAATACAGAAGGACATGATATCGTCATTTCCGACTGGACGGAATCCGGTGGTGCAGATGCCAACATTGAGGTCACAGGTCTTGACGCAAGTGGGGCAGAAAAAGGGAGTGCCATTGCCTTGGACAGTGATGATGCCGGTGCTGACTCTGTTAGAGTTGGCGGCTCATTAACCTTTGATTCGGCTAAATCCTTTACTGTAAACTCAGCGCAGGCAGCAGGTGCAAATAACGGACTGTTTACTGCTCAAGTAAACGGTTCAGCCCTCAAAAACGTTGCCAGCGTGGATATCGGGACACAAGCAGGGGCAGAAAATGCTCTTGCGGTTATTGATGGTGCTATCAGCTTCATCGATGATGAACGTGCAAACCTTGGTGCGATTCAAAATCGATTTGAATCAACCATTGCAAACCTGCAAAACATATCCGAAAATGTTTCCGCAGCTCGTTCACGAATTCTTGACGCAGATATTGCAGCTGAAACCTCCAACATGACCAAGCAGAATATCCTGCAGCAGGCTGGTGTTTCCATCCTTGCTCAGGCAAATCAGGCACCCCAGTTGGCCCTGAGCCTGCTCGGTTAATTTTGATCTTTGCTGAAGGAGCCCCAGGGCTCCTTCAGATTTTTATTTTATAGAGGTACATATCATGATGATCGAAGCAGTGGGTATCAACACCGCATCGCCCCCTAAAGCTCATGAGCCTGTTCAAAAAGTGGAGCAGGAGCAAAAAGCCGTCAAAGAACAGCCTCAGGTCGAGGCTAACGATTCCAAGGTACAGCAGGAAGAACTCATCAGTCAAATTAAATCGCTTACTGAAGACGGGCTTTATTCGATCCGTTTTGAGCGGGACGATACAGTTAATGAACTGGTAGTAAAGATTGTTGACCATGAAACCGATGAGATAATCAGACAAATACCATCAGAAGACCTTATCAATCTCAGCAAACATTTACAGGAACTCAGCGGCAACCTGGTTAACACCGTAAGCTAGAGAGCCTGTAAGGAGCATTACCATGGCTATTCAATTCAGCGGTTTAGCATCAGGGATGGACACCGGTACCATCATCGAACAGTTGATGAATATAGAACGTCTTCCTGTAGCAGGTCTGGCAGCAGACAAAACGTGGATGAATAACCGCTTGTCTGCATTTACCGAGTTGGATTCTCGCCTGAAATCCTTTTTGGGCTCCATTGAGAAATTAGGTGATGCTGATACACTCCAGCAAAGGAGTGTCAAATTAAGCTCAGATGATTTTTTAACCGCATCTGTTTCCAGCGAAGCGCTGGCTGGAACAAGTTATCAGGTTGAA
Organism: Desulfobulbus propionicus; assembly: GCA_002746685.1. Lineage (GTDB taxonomy): Bacteria > Desulfobacterota > Desulfobulbia > Desulfobulbales > Desulfobulbaceae > Desulfogranum > Desulfogranum propionicus_C. Next base: position 65,897 of record PDQK01000027.1, read on the forward strand.
GTCGTTAGTCTTGCTCAGGTACAAAAATCCGTTTCTGCAGGCGGGTTTGCGAGTAAAGAGAGTTCTTCGTTTGGTACGGGTACTCTGGATTTTATGGTCAATGGCACCAGCCACTCAATAGAAATCACCAGTGAGAACAATTCACTGGAAGGCATCATGAACGCCATAAATGATGCTGATATGGGTTTGTCTGCTGCTATTATCAATGATGGCAGCAACTCCCCCTATCGACTGACATTGACGGGTGAAAATGTAGCCCAATCTTTTTCCATGAATGATAGTGGGTTAACTGGGGGGACAGATACCATTGGTGTCATTGAAGATGAAACTGGTACAACTAATCCACCAGTCAGCCAGGCTACTCAGGCCCATATAAGGGTCGATACCATTGACATTTACAGTGATTCAAACACACTGAGCGAAGCAATTCCTGGCGTAACCCTAGACCTGCTTCAGGCAGAGGTGGGGGAGACAACGCAGTTAAGTATTTCCCTCGACAAGACTGCGATTATATCAAAAATTTCTGCCTTTGCCACTGGTTACAATGAGGTGATGAGCTTTATCACAAGCCAGTCAGTAATCAACGGGGAAGGAGGCGGCCTGCTTGGCGGTGACTCTGGGATAAATTCCATAAAAAGGCACCTCCAATCCATGCTCACAGATACATTTGAAAACTCTGGAAATTTCATAGCACTTTCAGAACTTGGCTTTGAAACCCAAAAAGATGGGACACTGACGGTAAATGATGAAACATTATCAACAGCTGTTAATGAAAATCTGGAGAGCGTAGTCAGCCTTCTTTCAGGTGACGGAGAGAAAGGTGGACTGGCAGCTCAATTTACACAATACCTTGAATCCATGACAAATTCTACCACCGGTATGCTCGCTGGCAGAAAAGAATCGATCAACTCAGGTATTGATCGAATAGATGACCGTATAGAAATGATGGAAATGCGGCTGGCAAAACGACAAGCAACACTTGAGTCACAATTTGCAGCCATGGAACAGCTTGTGAGCAGTATGAATTCAACGTCATCGTACCTCACACAACAGATGACAAGTATTTCCAATATGATGAATAAGGACAGATAAGGGAAATTATGAGCGCCTACACCAACCAATATCTGGTCAATACTGTTAATTCGGCCTCACCAGAACAACTCATGCTGATGCTTTATGATGGAGCGATTCGTTTTCTGAGCCAGGGTATCATTTCCATTGAAAACGGGATGCTTGACAAGCGAGCTTATTTCATCAACAAAGCTTCAGCTATCATTTCCGAATTTTCCGCCACCTTGGACCGCAGTCAGGACGCAGAGCTTGCTGACAACCTTGATGCACTCTACGGATACATGTTGAACCGTCTCCTGGACGGGAATAAAAATAATGATACCGAGGCACTGATAGAAGTAAAAAATATGCTCAGTGATTTGCGATCAACCTGGGGACAGGCAATAGAGAGAAACAAACTGGAAAAGAGTGGACGGGCGGCAACAGCTTACCCTGGCACCACAACGGATACCCCCTCGCCTGAAGAACATAAATCAATAGCCACAGCAATGTAAAATGAGCGTTATTGAAAAAACAGTAGACACCTACCGGATTATTCTGTCCCAGTTACACGACATTGAACAGTTACTCCATGGTGGGCACAACATCGACCTGCTCATGGAGAAGTACCGTGAGATGGTAAGCAATCAAAATGAAGCAAAAAAACTGGACCAGGAAGTACTCAGGATATTGAGTATTGCTCATGATCAACAAAATGATTCCAAGATCAAAGACATGCTTGATCTGATGCAGGACATCCAGCATAAAAACCGACAATTAGCCCCTAAATTGCAGAGTATCATGGCGATAACACGCGAAGAATTAAAAAAAATAAGTACCGGCAACACCATGATGCGGCGCTATCACTCCAATACCGATAGAACAGGCGGCCATATATCCACTGCAGGGTAATCCTCCTGCTGTGTTTTTACTCGACAACCACCCGCTTTTCCTTATCTTTTTTCGCTTTTCCTTGAAAAAGTTCTTTGCTATTTGCCTATCCTGTGGCACTCTAAAAATAAAGTTCATCTTTTCCATTTGAGGTTCCCATTGCAGGCGTTACAGGATTTTTTCTCCAAGGTAGAAGATAAAAAAGCTGTTCGGGTTACGCTTCCCGTCACAGGCGGGAAGCAGTATGAACGACTCCAATGCGTATATGGGAAAGATACTCCGCCCTGCTTTTTGCTTTACTTTCCAGATACCTGCCTGACCGCGCTGTCTTTGCAGCCTGAAGAAAACGCTGTTGTAACAGTTGATATTGCTGGTCAGGCTATTTCAGTTACTGTCACCATCAGTGCAATTATTGATGACAGCACTCTCAAAGTGGAAGCACAGTCTGTCACCAGCCACGAACAGGAGCGTAATTATTTCCGGGTTGATGCCAGCGCACCCATTGTTGCGGCTCCAATCGTAAGTGGCCTGCAGGTTGAAGACAAAGAGAGCTGGGTACTGGAAGGGGAAACCATGGATTTGAGCGGCAGCGGTGCCTTATGCTCCTTTCCCAAGCCCCTTGAGCGTGGGAAAAAAATCCGTATTGCCCTTATTCTGCCCACAGGAATCATGGAAGAAATCCAGATTATTGGCAGCGTGGTTCGGTGTAAAAAGATTCATGATGAGCTGTATCATATTGGGCTTAGCTTTGATGGACTCACCAGTGAGAGCAGGGACAAAATTATGGGCAGCTGTTTTGAACTGCAGCGCAAGCACTTACGCCTAAAAGTACACGTTAAGGATACTTAATAAACCTCAAACACATAGTGTAAACGTGGGAAAAATAGAGGAATTAGTCGAAAAATTAAGGGATGGTTCTGAAGCCGTTCTTGATCTGACCGATAAGAATGGTAATACACACCGCCTGAATGCATTGTATGCGCAAGGCGACACACCTCGTTTTGAGCTTTTTTTCCCACCTAATGCCTGGAAATCAAGTGACTTGGCCCTTGGGGTGAACTGTCAGGTAATGGTGAGACACAAGGGGGTGGGGGTAAACCTGGTTGCCGAACTTGACCAGATATTAAACAAGCGTCGGTTACAATTTATTGCCCGTGAACCCATTAAACCAGAAGCATTGCGCGAGTATTTCAGGGTCCTGATCAACACCACTGTTGAAATTGGGTATATTCCAGGCCCCAAAGAAGTAAAAACCAAAAAATGGCAAATGGTGGGCACCACGGTTGATTTAAGTGCCAGCGGAGTTTTGGGCTTGTTTGCAGAGAAACCCCCTAGCAACAATCGACTCCAGATACGCATTATTGATCCGTCAACCTTAACTCCGATTGCCTGTATTGGGCATGTGGTCCGTACCTACAGAATGCGCAAGAAACGATATCAGGTAGCGCTCCACTTTGACAATGTGGAACAATCTCTACGTGACAAGTTAATAGCCTGTTGCCTTGCTGAGCAGCGTAAGCAGCTTCGGGAGAATGTTGAAGCTGGGTAGTTCAGTTATCATAGGTTGGATAAAAAAAAGCAGTCTAACAACACAATAACCGCTTAGGTTTCGCAAGCTCAGCGCCAACCTGCCAGCTCTTTGCTTTCTTCATTGTGCTTACCTGGCTCGGCTCTTGTTTTTCTCAAATCATTTTCTGCCTGAGGCTCTTATGGATTTCCCTCTGCCTCCCGCCTCATTTGTAAACATCCAGCAGCATGACAACCAGTTGCAAACTCCTGGCGCACAAAAACACCAACCACTCGCTCCAGGTCAGGTGCTCCTGGGAGTTGTCAGGGCTAAAGGTGAGAATACTACCTATCAGCTTGATATTGGAGGCAAACAGGTTCTGGCGCAATCTAATCTTCCTCTTCACGTTGGGCAAAAGCTCAATCTGCAGATAACGAAACTTGCCCCTCAGATTGCATTACAGGTAATCAGCACTCCACAGACGACCAGACAACTCACCGGTTCCATTCACCTGTTGAGCAAGCAAAGCAGTTTCCTTACCAACCTGACCGAGCTTGCATCTCAGGCAAACCAGGCAAACATCAGTCAACCATCACAGCAGACCCTGAAAACTGTAGCGCAACAGGCAAACACCCTCTTTTCTTTGACTGGGCGAGAGAAAACAGAGGCCGTCACCAACCTGTTCCAACATATCCTCCAGGCGCTCCAACCAGGCAAACCAGCTGTATTGCCACAATCGCCAGCATTGCAAACGACCTTGCACAATATACTTGGCAGGAGTAATGGGCAAGCCAATGCCGCTCCCCCTGCAGTGAGGCAAATTCTGCAAACTCTTTCTCCAGGCAGTATTATTCCGCTTACTGCTCCGTTCAGTCCATTGTCCACCTCTGGAGACCTTGCACAGCTCATCAATTCCAACACCCAGGCTGCACCTCAGGTGCTTACCCTTGCTCAGCAGATCTTACGTTTTTTCACCGCACAAACAACGGTTGCGCCATCGTCTGAATTGCACGCATTAATCAGCCTTGGACTGCAGCAGAGTAGTGATACCCGGGAGCCAACCGGCCAGGCCCTCCACCAGCTTGTTGATCGACTTGGCCTCAACATGGAGCAACTCCTAGCCCAAGGTAAGCGGGAAGAAGCAGTACAAACCTTGAAATTTGCGCTGCTTGAGCTGGGCCAACAGCTCACTGGCACCACCACATCTGGTGAGCAGGCAAACCAGATGCTCCAGACTGTAGAATTGTACCAGATGCTGCAGGTGAAATTAGCAAGCGAAGCCATCTTTTTTATGCCGCTGCCCCTTCCTTTTCTTGATCAAGGGTATTTGATCATCGATCAACAGCCAGAACAAGAGAATCAGGGGCAAAACGAGGGAGAAACAACAACACAGTACACCCTCCATCTCCAGCTTGAAGGTCTCGGTAATCTGCGTATTGAAATCAAACAGCGGGAAACCAGCGCAGATATCAATTTTTACGGGGAAGATCAGCAAAAAATGGCCTTCATGAGAGAACATAAGGAAGAGTTGGCGAGGTGGCTGACTGCCATAGAGCTTTCTTCAGCCCAATTTTTTACAGGAGCAGAAAATCCTGCTCAAGCGTTACTCAAAAACATAGCAAATGCTCCAGCAGGAATGATAAACACCCAGGCATAAATACCTATGAACCAGGCAGATAAGCGTGAAAAAGCAGTCGCCCTACTCTATGACGAATCAAAGGGCACAGCCCCCGAAGTGGTTGCCAGTGGCAAAGGTGTTGTCGCGCGTAACATTATTGCAGCTGCCAAGGAAGCCGGGGTATACCTCAAAAAAGATCCTGATCTGGTGGAACTGCTTGCTCAAGTACCCATAGGACAGGAGTTACCAGCCGAACTGTACCAAACCGTGGCAGAGGTGTTAGCCTTTGTCTATTCCGTAAATGACAAGTTTAAACAAAAAGTTACCCTGCCTGCTGAACGCAAAAAAACACGTAATTAATACCGACAATTTTCAATACACACCAAAACCACCAGACAAAAAAGGGAAAAAGAAAAAATCACTAAAAACCCCTTCATATATCTTTTTTTCTGGCGTATACTCGTTATAACGGAATTAAGTATTAATTTGGGCCTTTTATTTTCATAAACAGCTTTGACGTGCACGAGGTAGCAATATGAATTATGGAGTTGTTAGCCAGGAGCAGCTTGAAAAGATTGACGTAATCCTGAACGAAAAACTCATAAAAATTGGAGTGGACTGCGTTATCATCATCGACATGGCAGGGAACATTATCACAGCCAAAGATAATGGTACCTCAAAATACGATGTGTACTCCTTTGCTGCCCTTGCTGCAGGTAACTTTGCTACAGTTGATGCCATGGCAAAGCTGGTTGGCGAACAGGAATTTTCACTGCTCTTTCACAAGGGAACCGATTGTAACATCCACTTCTCTAAAATTGATGACGAATTGCTGCTCATCACCATGTTCGGCAAGAACATTTCCCTTGGCTTTCTCCGCTTAAATGTTGTGGAAACCATTGAGCGAATTAAAAAACTCTGGACCAACCAGTGATTTTTAAGCTGAACACCCCCTCGATTCCATGTATCGCCTTTTCCTCAAGTACGATTCAACCGGCAGTAGGAGAGAGTTTTGAGTTTCATAAATCTCAAGGATAAAATCGTTCAGGTTAAGATTGTTTATTACGGTCCTGGTCGTGGCGGAAAAACAACCAACCTGGAATATATTAATCGCAAATTCTCCAAGCAAATCATGTCTGAAATGGTCAGCCTGAAAACCCATGGCGACCGGACCTTATTTTTCGATTTTCTTCCCTTTAATATGGGACAGATTAAAGGTTATGAATTGAAAATTCAGCTTTACACTGTTCCCGGACAGGTAAAATACAACGCTACCAGAAAACTTGTTTTAAAGGGTGTTGACGGCATTGTATTTGTTGCCGATGCTCAGGAACAGATGCGAGAGAAAAACATCCGTTCGCTCAACCAACTCCACGAAAACCTGAGCGACTATAATGAATCCATTTTCCGTATTCCTTTGGTATTGCAGTACAACAAGGTGGATTTGCGGAATCAGGGGATCCCCATTTTGCCCATCTCCATTCTGGAAAAGGATCTCAACTCCAAGTTAAAGGTTCCAGCCTATGAAGGCAGTGCACTAACAGGGTACAACGTTGCTGAAACATTGAAAAAAATCATTTCATCCACAGTAATCTCAATCCAGAAAAAGCTTCAGTAAAACGTAGGAATCGTACTACTCAAATATCGGTCAGGTTATGAAAAATTCCGCAAATGAACACAACAGCAATTTCGACGATTATGAGGATCTGACACTTTTTGCAGATGAATCCTTTGATACCGAGGATGTAGACCTTTTTGAATTCTCCAGTGAAGATGACTCGATTCTGACGCGTTTGAAATCCATCATTCTTTCTTTGGATTGGGAAATCAATGACGAAATTCTTGAAGAGCTCGCTGACGAAGTTACGGTACTGCAGAACGAATGGCAGGATGATAAGGTTGCCACCGTGTACCTGCAGGGACTTGATAAGATAGGTCGTTATATCAAGAGCAAGGGTGCGTATGCACACCCAAACGCTATAAAGCTGCTGCTTACCTTCTATTATAATTTTGAAAAAATTACTTCCTCTGAATCTATCAAGGGAGATGAAATCGCTCTTTTGCTCAAAGGGGACATCAGAAAATTTCGCATCCTCCAATATCAGATTAACCAGGAAGAAGGTGGAGCTACTCCAGCTGTAGTCTCAGAAGCACCAATACTTTTACAATCGGATGCAGAAGAGACTGCGGTTACACCTGAAGAGAAAGATCACCTCAAGCTGCTCAAGGCCAGCATCTTGAGCCTGGACTGGGAAGTAACCGATGCCAGCCTGAAGCAATTCAATAAACAGCTCAACCGCTTTCAGGAAACTGCGGCGGATGACAAGCCTGTCATGGTGTTTATTCAAGGGCTCCGTGCACTGGGAGACTATATTGAAGAATCTGCGGCAAATGCTCACCCCGAGGCGTTTACCCTGCTTCATACCTTTTCAGAAGGACTTGAGCAAGTGCTTCATGTGGAGCCGGAGCAGCGTGATCAGGAGCAGTTACAAGAATTACTGACTGACCGAATTGCCAGACTCAATGCGCTCAAGGCGCTCATTGTCAAAGAAACACATATTCCTCCCCAAGAAATCGTAGACGAAATTGTTGGTGAAATACTCCCTGAAGAGGAAATGGGGCCACCTGCTGAAGAGTTTCCCGCACCCACTGATGAACTTTCGATTCCTTTAGAGGAAGCGCTTGCGGGTTCAATGGAGACTAGCGAAAATGGTGATGGTGATATTGATATATTCATAGAACTTGACGAATTGTTTCCAGATGAAGTTATGCCAGCAATGGAGACCTCAGACGAAAAATATCCTGACCAGGTTCTTCCTCCGGAAGCCATCACCCCTATTGATGACGAGGTGTCTGACGAGTACATCACTTCCGAGTTACGGAATAAACGTGAGATTGCACCAGCACTCTCTGATGCCGACGAGGCGTTTGGCTTTACTGAAGATGCAGAGCCCCTTGATCTTCCAGCTCAAAGCGATCTTAACCAGCAGCTTGACAAACTCTTTGAAGATGGCTTACTCGATGATGTAGAAGAAAGCGAATCCACACCAGAGGAGTCAGCTGATAAAGGAGATCTGGAAGCTGCGCTTGCCAATGTTGCTCTGCCCACCCAGGAAGATGAACAGCCTGCTGGGTTAGCTGAAGACGAAAGCGACAGCCTTGATATAGAAAGCAAACTGGACAGCTTTTTTGCTGACGATGATGAAGAAACTCCTGCTGTTGAGCCAGCTATTTCCTTTGATGCTGAGCCAGAGGAAGAAGATGATGGCATGACCCCAGCCCTTGCTGGAGAAAATGAAGAGCAGGGTTTCTCCCTTGAAGATTCGGCTGAAGCACTTGATGAGTCACCTCTTGATGATATAGAAGAAAAACTTGACTCCTTCTTTGATGAAAATGCTTTTGCACCTTCATTGGCAGACGAGGAGGCTCCTGTAGAGGGAGCTGGGGAATCTTCAGCTTCTTTTGATAATGCTGACTCACCTGTAACAGCAGCCCTTGATGCGGCCCTGGCAGGTGAAGAGGTGCCCGAAAAAATTGCTCAGGGTAATGAACAAGAGGAACAGGAGCTCGAAGAGCAGCTTGATGACTTTTTCGGTACCGACCCAGAAGAAGCGCCTGCCATTGCACTTGAAGATACTCTCCCCTCAGCTCTTGAAGAAGCTGCCAAGCAGGAAGCGGTGGTGGATGGTCATGATGCTGCACTGGTACGTCTTGCTGCACTTGGGGCCGTATTGCCAGAAGTAGTGCGAGCGCCCAAGGATGAGCAGATAACTGAGGCAGCTCAGCTGGTTGATGAATTGAAAGCCTCAGTAACCAGTCCCGAGCATATCGTTCTGACCGGATTCATGGGAGCTGTTGTTGATCAGCTGGTTCATAGCAGATTTATTGATCTGGCTGCCACTGAAAAACTGATTAACGGTCTGTACGAGAAGCTCCAGCAAGAAACGCTCTCCACAGCAGATCTGGCCAGCGGAATGGATCAATTCTTTAGCTGGCAAAAAGAGGTTGTCAATGCTGCTGCCAGAGAAAATGCTGGTGGATTCCTGCCCTCTGCCGGGCAAACACCTGCACCTGAGACTACAACGGCTACCTCTGAACTTGATGTCATCCAGATCAGAAGTATTATCAGAGAAGAATTCAATCAGCTGAAAGATGAGTTAAAAGGTTAATCAAGCACTTTAATCCTACAACACACGGGGAGGGGGAGTTACCGTCTCCCCTTTTTTATTGCTTCCTGGGATCAAAGGCTTCTCTAAGTGCTTCTCCAATAAAAATAAGGAGAATGAGGGTCCCCACCAGCACCACAAAGGTGGAAAGGGAAAGCCACCATGCATCAATATTAGCCTTCCCTTGCGCAAGAAGTTCGCCAAGACTTGGAGTAGATGGTGGTACTCCAAGGCCAAGAAAATCCAGGCTGGTGAGAGCCAGTATTGCTCCAGACATACGAAAGGGCAAAAAGGTAATCACCGGAGTCATGCCATTGGGCAGCAGGTGCCGATACATGATGGTGATATTGTCTACTCCCAACGCACGGGCTGCTTTCACGTACTCCATATTGCGTCCTTTGAGAAACTCGGCTCTAACGTAATCCGAGAGTCCCATCCAACCAAACAGAGAGAGCAAAATGAGCAACAGCGCGACACTTGGTTTAAATATGGAGGCAAAAATAATCAGCAGATACAGCTCAGGCATGGAACCCCATATTTCGATAAACCTTTGAAAAAACAGGTCAATCTTACCCCCAAAGTACCCCTGCACAGCGCCAGCCAAAATACCAAGCAGGGTTCCGATACTGGTCAGGGCCAATCCAAACACCACACTGAGCCGAAAGCCGTAAAGAAGCCTTGCTAAAACATCCCGCCCTCGATCATCGGTCCCCAGTAGATTATCTCTGGTCGGTGGTGACGGCACTGGTCCATCAATCTCCAGGTTTATGGAGTTGTAACTGTGCGGGTTAAAGGGAAAGATCACCGTGTTTCCCTCAGTAGTGAGTTTCTCTATAATATACGGGTCACGGTAATCGGTCGCTGTTTCAAAATCGCCGCCAAAGACTGTTTCCGGGTAACTGTTCCAGAGTGGAAAATACCACTGGTTCTGATAGTTGACGAGCACGGGTTTATCATTACTCAGCACCTCTGCAAACAGGCTGAGGACAAACACAATGGTGAACAGGATCAGGGAATAAAAGCCGCGCTTGTTTTGGCGAAACAACCGCCATCTACGGCGTCCAGGAGTATTCTTTTTTAGCAGTTCTTTCTCCATCAGGCCACTCCATCAAAACTGATGCGTGGATCAACAAACACGTAACTCAAATCAGAAAGCAACCTGGAGATCAGGCCAATGATGGTGAAAAAGTAGAGCGTACCCAAGACTACAGGGTAATCGCGGTTGAGCACCGATTCATAGGCTAACAGTCCCATACCATCAAGGGAAAAAATGGTTTCAATCAGCAGGCTGCCGGTAAAAAAAGCGGTAATAAAAGAGCCAGGGAAACCGGTAATAATAGGGATAATGGCGTTACGGAAAACATGCTTATATAACACCTGGTTTTCACTGAGCCCCTTGGCCCGGGCAGTCATAACGTACTGTTTACGGATTTCCTCCAGAAACGAGTTCTTGGTCAGCAGCGTCATCACCGCCAGGCTCCCCACTGTAGAGGCGATAATGGGCAGCACCATGTGCCATAGGTAGTCAAGTATTTTGGAGATAAGCGAAAGCTCCTGCCAGTTATCTGACACCAGACCACGGAGTGGAAAGATGGACCAAAAACTCCCGCCACCAAATAATACGATCAGCACAATCCCCAGCACAAAACCTGGAATGGCATAACCAATTAAAATTATGGAAGAGGTTGCTACATCAAAGGGAGTGCCATCATGGACGGCTTTTTTTATCCCAAGCGGGATGCAAATGGAATAGACCAGCAGAAAGCTCCATAGCCCAAGCGACATGGAGACTGGCAGTTTGGAAATCACCAGCCCGGCCACGCTTTTATGGTGATAGTAGGAGTTGCCAAAGTCAAACACCAGGTAGTTCTTCATCATTTCAAGGAATCGCTCTACCGGTGGCTTGTCAAATCCGTACAATTTTTTAAGCTGCTCCACCCGTTCATGGTCCAACCCCTGGTCGCCCTGATAAAGAGTGTTGCCGCCTTTGGCCTCTCCGACGTTACTCTGCCCTTCGAGTTCGGCCATCATCCGTTCCACAGGGCCACCTGGAACAAACTGGGTCACGGTAAAGGTGATCAGCATGACCCCGATCAGAGTGGGGATCATAAGCAATAAGCGTTTTACAATATACCAACTCATCCTTCCACCACAATGGCCTTCCCTCCCCGGCGGGGGTCGCCGGCTCCGTCCTCACCGGGAATAACCGTATGCACGCCGCCAAAATAGACCGACTGTTCCTCCCAACAATTCACAGGTACCTTGTTCTTGATCGCTGCAACAACCTCATCACTCACCCCAGGCTCTATCTGGAGAACCTCACCATCCCAATGGAGACGGGGCGCATCCACAGCCTCTTGAATGCTCTGGTTATGATCGATAATCCGGGTTAATACCTGAATGATGGCGGTTCTGATCCGCTTGGAGCCTCCGCTGCCGATGACCAGCTTCACCTGTCCGGTTTTATCCACCAGCATTGAAGGTGACATCATGGAGCCCACCCGTTGTCCTGGCGGAGAGGAGTGGAACCCTTTGGGATGCAGGTCGTCTTCTCCCATCATGTTATTGAGCATAATCCCGGTTTCAGGAGCAAAATAGCCTGAGCCTTCTCCATTGGAGCAGGTCATGGATGCCACATTACCGTGTCTATCTGCCACGCTCACATGGGTGGTCCCGCGAGAAAATAACCGTACAGTGTTAACGGCCTGGTGCAGTTGTTCAGAGGTCATGAAAGTGGTGAGCACTTCTGGCTGCTCCCACTCCTGCTCACGCAACTGTTCAACTTCCTGCATAATAGCGGTGGACTGGAGAAAGTAACCGGGAGTGCCCAAGGTGTGTTCTCCCCGGAGTTGATTATTAAGACCAAGCGATAGCCCTATCAGCAAGCCACCAAAGGACGGGGGGGGACTGGTGAAGAAGGTATGTTTGCCGTATGCAACCTTGAGCGGTTTACGCTCAATGACCTGGTAACCTGCTAAATCCTCAGCCGTAATCAACCCGTTTCCTTCCTCCATGTCTCGGACAATCGCTTCCGCTATATGCCCTGAATAAAAGCATGCTCCACCATCACCTGCAAGAGACTCCAAAAACGCTGCCATCTGTGGATTTACAAGAATATCTCCTGCTGTGAGATACTTTCCTCCTGGTTCATACAAGGCTCGACCGGTCTCTGTCAGCGTCATGATGGGGTACAGCAACTGCATAAATACCCCTTGGAAATCGGAGACCACATGCCCTTTGGCAAGCTTCATGGCAGGGTGCAATACATCCTTTAAATCCATATAGCCCAGGCGCTGGTGCACATGGAGTAATCCTTTCAGGGTGCCGGGTACGGCCACCGAGCCAAGTCCGATGTTAAAATCCTGGTCAGAACCGCCAAATTTCACCGTTACCGGGAAAAAATGCGGTTTCGGCTGCCGCGCCAGCCCCTTGCCTGGAGTATCAACAAAAAAATCAAAAAAAACCTCCTGGCCAGACTGCCTGGCACCAGCGGTTCTCGCCAGCAGAAACCCTCCGCCACCCAAACTGGTTAAGCAAGGTTCAGCAACAGCTCCGGCAAAACCGGCTGCCACGGCAGCATCAAAGGCATTGCCACCACCTCGCAGCACTTCTGCTGCGGCCTCACTGACCAGTTGATGGCCGGACGCCACTATGGAGCGGGAAAAACAACTCATAACCAATACTCATCGTGGAGTTGCTGAAGCATTGCGTGAAAATCAAGTCCCTGATCCACCAGTTCCCGTTTCCTGTCCGCACCATTTTTTTCAAAAAACATTGCTTCCATCGCCGTTATATACTCCTTACTCTGAAAATCGATACAAATGGGATGCAGCACGCAAATAAGCTGCTGCAGGGCCGCAACAACAGGCAAGCTCCCCTCCCCCAGCAAGCCCAAAGGGTCAACAAAGGTGCCTTTCAAACCGTGCCGGGAAGCCTGCCACTTGTTGCGGCTGAGTACCTGATGACTCACGGGCTTATGCTCAGCCATATTGCGCACCAGTCCAATGGTCATGGCCTGAATCAATGCCACCAGCCCCAACATCTGGGAAAACCTGAGGGGCAGATCGCAGATACGCACTTCCATGGTGCCAAACTCCGGGCTTGGCCGTACATCCCACCAAAGATCACGAAAATCACTGATGATGTGATATTTTTTCAGCATCTGCACTTCCTGTTCAAACCCCTTCCAGCTACCGTGAAAGCCGGTTACCCCTGCCATGGGGAGGGCTTCAAAAAGCTTGGTGCGATACGAACTGAACCCGGTATCATCCCCCCTGAAAAAAGGCGATGAACCGCTGGGAGCGAGCAGCAACGGCAGGTATGCCTGGATGGTATCGCACACCTTGATGGCAGTTTCTCCTTCTGGCATGCCCACATGGACATGCAGCCCCTGGCAGATGAACTGCCGCCCCACATACTGGAGTTCCTTCATGATCCTCCAGTAGCGTTCTCCAAAACTCAACACCTGTTCTTCAGGACAGGCAAAGGGGTGGAGGCTCCCTGCATACAACATGCAATCCTGCTTCCGGGCTTCTTGCTCTACGGCCCTGATGGTTGCCTGAAGGTCTGCAGCCACCTGATCAACCGAGTTACAGATGCCGGTGCGCACCTCGATAATGGACTGGAGGAATTCTGGTACCACCCTGGATTGGTACGCTTCGGGTACCTGCTCAATCACTGATGGAGCACAAGGGGTGAGGTTATAACTGGCCCTGTCTAGAAGCTGAAACTCCAGCTCCACCCCTAAGGTGAAGGGATCACTAGGGGCAAACTCAATGTGTTCCATGGCCGCCTCCTTGGCCTCTCAGGTGAAGTAATCCCTTACAAGCCGCTGTGGCCAGCCATCTAGCACCAAGTTCCAGGACATCTTCATCAAAATCGAAGCGACCGGAGTGGGCCGGGCCTGCCTGATCACCTGGAATCTGGGCACCGAAGCGAATCATACAGCCTGGTATCTGCTCCTGGTAAAAGGCAAAATCTTCCCCTCCCAGACTGGGAAAGCCCTGGCTGATCACCTGCTCTTTACCGACCACTTCGGTGGCAGCAGCTCGCGCTATGCTTGTTATAAGCGGATCATTGATCACCGCAGGCAACCCTTCCAAAAACTCCAGCTCTATCTCAGCGTTGCTCATATCCTGTATCCCCAGGATCAACTTTCCCAGGGCAGCATGAAGCTGGGTTCTGGTTTCAGGGTGAGCACTGCGGATGGTTCCTTCCAAAACGGCCTCTTCAGCAATAGCATTGAGCACCGTACCCGCCTGCATGCGTCCCACAGTCACCACTGCAGCATGGGAAGGGTTTATCTGGCGTGAGACCAGCGTTTGCATATGCATCACCAGGGTCGAGGCAAGGACCACCGAATCGATAGTCTCATGGGGTCGGGCAGCGTGACCGCCACGCCCATGAATACGAATGATAAACGGATCAGCATATGAGCAGATCAACCCCTCATCAACGGTGAGTGTACCGGTGACGAAATGGGTATCGATATGCCCGCCAAAAATCATATCCACCTCTTCAAGTCCACCTTCACGCACCACCAGATCTGCACCATTACCGGCCTCTTCAGCAGGTTGAAAAAGAAGCACAACCTTACCACAAAACTCACTCTGCTTAAGCAATCTGGCCGCGCCCAGAAGCATGGCCACATGACCATCATGGCCGCAGGCGTGCATCACCCCTTTGGCTCGGGAAGCAAAAGGGAGCCCGGTTTTTTCCTCTATGGGGAGCGCATCCATGTCTGCACGAAGCGCTACGACAGGCTGCTTTTTTCCTCCTCCACACTGTTTTCCTTCAACTATTGCCCGGATTCCAGTGCGCGCTATCTGCCCATGGGGAATTTCAAGCGCATCAAGCTCCTGTGTAATCAGCTCACCAGTTAAATACTCCTGGTAACTGAGCTCCGGCTGCTGGTGAATGGCCCGACGAAGCTGTTTAAGATGCTGGAGAAATGAACGCTCAGGCTGCACGATATTGATACCTGCTGGAAAAATTTTTAAGAAATCTTGATATCACCAACATGGTGAGTTGGTGTTTTTTGCGGCGCAGATCGAGGTTGTTTTTCTTTACCAAGCGCAGCCAAATGCTCACGTTCCCGGCTTCGGATGCCTTGTTCTGAAACTTCAGGCTGCCTGCCTGCATGCGCTGAGCGCCCCCCAACACTTGAGCCTGGCTGCTGTTCCCCGCTGTTGACGGGCCTCTTGAGCACTGTGAGAATGCCCTCCTGTACCGGAACTGCGCTGACCATTTCCCAGCCCATCAAGCCTTGTTCATTGAGGGTGTTTTCCATATCCTCATCATTAATGTACTTTTCCCCCAGTAAACCGTCCTTGGCGAATTCAAAAATGATTGTTCGATATTGCCACAACATGCTGAGCTCCTGTTTATTTTTCTCCCCAGGTCATCTTATAAATGGGGTACCGAGAAGGTTCCTTGTCCACGGGGAGCTTCTTGCTACAGCTCTCGGTATACTGCTTTTACCTCATCAGCTATGAGCCGGATTCCCTCATGCACAGCAGCTTCATCCTGAGAGTAATTAACCCGAATGCATTCATTGATATGCGGCCAATCCTCTTTCAGTCCGGGAAAGAAATAATCACCGGAAACCACCAGCACCTTACGTTGTTTCAATCGCTGATACAGTTCCCGTGAGGTTATGGGCAAATCAGGAAACCAGAACCATAAAAACATGGAACCTTCCGGGACATGCACCTTGTATTTGCACCCTTGAAAGGCCTCTTGAACAACCTCCATAACCTTTTCCATCTTGTGCTGGTAAAAGGGCCTGATAACCTCCTGACTTAAGCGAAGCATTTGACCTGTTTCAATGAGGTTGGTGGTCAGCATTGCACCAAAGCTGCCAGGTGCGAGATTCACCACAGCGTTGATTCCGGCCAGCGCCTGTATATATTGTGCATCAGCAATAATGATTCCGGTGCGTACCGCAGGCAGGCCAAACTTGGAGAGGCTCATGGAAACGATTATATTCTTTCCCCAGATGGGTGTGGCCTCGGTATAAATCATACCTGGAAAGGGAACCCCGTAAGCAGAGTCGATGAGCAAGGGGATATCGTGTTCCCGGGCGAGCTGTGCAAGCCTTGTTATCTCATCATCGGTCAGCACATTGCCTGTGGGATTGGTTGGTCTGGAAACGCAGATAGCACCAATATCTTCAGTGAGAGCAATGCTGGAGAAATCGACCCGATACTTAAACAGGTTTTCCCCAACACATTCAATTTTTGGCTTCACTGAAACAAAAAAATCATCACTGAGCCCCAGGTCTGCGTAGCCGATATACTCAGGAGCCATGGGAAGCAAAATTTTCTTTGCTCCTTCCCTGCTCGGCCCTGCAAACATATTAAACAACATGAAAAATGCTGACTGGGAACCATTGGTCAAACACATATTCTCGACGCCGATCTCCCATCCATATTCCCGGCGCAATAGATCAGCCAGGGCCTGGATAAATCCTTTTTCACCCTGCGGAGGGTCGTAGATGCCGACAAGTTTTCTGAGTTGCTCGTCATCATCAATGATGGTCTGCAGCTGGGTACGAATGATCTCTTGTATTTGCTGGATATAACCGGGGTTGCCGCCCCCCATCATAATCATGCCATCTTCTGTCGCGGCAATGCCAAGGTCAGACATCAAGGAGAGAATACCTGCACCGTAGGCAAATTTTTCACCAAAACTTGAAAGTTTCATCTTGTCTCCTCTTGTTATGGAGTACATTTTTTGGGACGTTCACAAAACATCTGGCAATGCGCCCCGGAACTGCTCAAGACAACCGCAGATGGAACACCTTGACATTTAAACCCATAGGCCCTGCACCCTCTGGGATGACGCGGCTCATAGGTAACATAAAAATACCTGCATTGCATACAGTTGGGTGGTTTGGACGAGGATCTGGCAGAATCCATTTTCTCATCTACCCTTTGGTAAATTGCGCTTTAGCCAGCTCCACAGCCTCTTTACGTGCAAAGAGGGTGACAATATCCCCCCTTCTAAAACGGCTGTTTCCTTTAGGAATATGCAGGGAGCCGTGTCGCTCGATGGAAACCACATTCACCGTATCCGCAAGGCCCAGATCTTTTAATTGCACCCCCACGGCCTTGTCATCCTTATGAAGCCGCACCTCAACAAAAACATTTTTCTCTTCACGACGCAGCCTGGTGCTCTCGCCCAACAGCTGTTCCCGCTGCTTGCGCACGATGCCCACATCATAGGCACGGAGAATATTGGAACGGCTGATTAACCCAATCAGGGTTGTATCGCTGCTTCTGCTGACCACCGGCAGTCTGGCTAAATCCCGGGGAGCCATCTTCTGGATAGCAGTCCAGATAGGTTCATCAGGGTATACGGTCACCGGATCAACCACAGCCACATCACCAACTTTGAGTTCACGCAGAGGTTCATCACCTGTGGTAAGTGCTCTCTCCAGATCCTGCAGGGTAACAATCCCGTACAGCAGGCCCTGTTCATCCACCACTGGAAATCCCAGGAAGTTGGTTTCCTGAAAGAGCTGATACAACCTTGCCAGGGGAGCAGTTTTTTCGACCACCACCGGCTCTGCGTTCATTACCTCACGCACCATCACGCCCTGCATGATATCCATATCCCGCCCCTGGACAAATCGGATACCACGGCGGGTAAGCTTGGTGGTGTACATGGACTCACTGAACAACGCCTGGGAAAGATATGATGCCGACACAGCGGCAATCATAAGGGGTAAGATAAGCCCATAATCGTTACTCATCTCGAACACAATCAGAATAGCGGTCAATGGAGCATGGGCACAGGCAGCAAAAACTGCAGCCATCCCCACCAGGGCGTATGCTCCTGTGGGGCCAGAAAAGTCCGGCAACAAGGCCGCAAACAGGGCTCCCAGCGCTCCACCCAGCATGGCACCAGTAAAAAGAGAGGGTGCAAACACCCCACCGGAATTCCCGGATCCCAGAGTACAGGAGGTTGCAATGGGTTTGAGCAAAACCAGCAGCAAGCAGGGCCATAAGGCCGTATCCCCCTGCAGTGCCCGCTCTATAAACTCAAAACCAGAGCCGTACATATGAGGCTTGTGTTCAGCAAGCTCACCAGGGAGCATGTCAAGCAGCGCTGCAGGGGAAGTACCGCTAAAATACACATACCCCATCCCCATCAGCCCGAGCAAGACCGCTCCAACCGCTGGTTTCAGGGCCAAGGGAAACATCCAGCCATCGAAAAGCCGTTCAAACAGATCCAGTATCCGAATAAAAAAAATCCCCACAAAGGCAGCCACCACCCCCAGCACCAGATACAAAACAATCTCCCAGGATGAGGACATGGAATACGCAGGCACCAGAAAGGCGGCCTTATCCCCTAAAAATATCTGGCTGACAATGGAAGAGGACACCGCTGCGATGACCACGTTACCAAACATCTTGACCTGCAGCTCGCTCATGAGCACTTCAATGGCAAAGGCAACACCAGCAATGGGCGCGTTAAAAGTGGCAGCAATGCCTGCTGCAGCTCCGCAGGCTACCAGATTTTTAATCCTCTCATCGGAGAGGTGGAGCACCTGCCCGGTGGCCGAACCAAAGGCTGAACCCACTTGAACAATGGGCCCTTCCCGCCCGGCCGATCCACCGGAACCAATACAGAGTGCCGAGGCCATAATCTTTGCCAATGCCACCCGTCCACGTATCCTCCCGCCCCGCAGGATAAGCGCCTGCATAACCTCAGGGACTCCATGCCCCTTGGCTTCCCGGGCAAACCAGGCTATCAATGGCCCAGCCAGCAATGCGCCTGTAACCGGGACTACCAGATAACTCCAGATACCTATAAACGGGATAAGAGTGCAAAAAACCGTATAAAGGATACCTTGGGTGAAGGCAATGAGCTTGATGAACAATACAGCGCCAAGACCAGTGATCCCTCCAACCAGAATTGCCAGCAAAATGAGCAGCAGTCCCTGGGGCGGGGAAAACCTGTCAAGCAGCAGACCAAGGGGATTTCTATTCAAGCACTCCCCCTATGAACCATTTGATTGACGTTTTTGGGAAAATCAAAACAGGCGAGCTTGCCTGTACCTGGGCCAAGCTCTTTCCACTCTCTGATGTCAACATCCAGCGTAACAATCCCGCAGGTGGGTACGTTATCTATCGCCAAATCACCCAGTGTATTGGCAAGCATGGTAAAAACCGGGTTATGGCCAAAAATCAGAACCGTCTCCATGGAACCATCAAGGACACGGAGCAGTGCAATTACCTGGAAAACAGAACCACCGTAAAGCGGTTCTACCACCTGGATATGGCTGGTGGGAAAACCAATCTCACCAGCGATGATTGTAGCCGTTGTTCTCGCCCGTTGAGCTGGTGAGGTGAGAATCGTATCTGCCTTAATACCTTGTGCGTGGAGCCGTTTCCCCATCTCCGGGGCATCGCGCTTGCCCCGTTTGTTGAGCGGGCGATCCTTGTCAGAGAGCCCCTGGTCGTTCCAGCTGGACTTTGCATGCCTGCAGATTACAAGCCGCTTCATGGTCTATCCACCTCCTGACAGATCTCTTGCCACAGCTCACTGTAGGCCTGGGCAGCACGGGATCGGGGTAAGGCTGCGGTAACGGGTTGACGGTAAAGCCCCATACGCTCAATATCAGCAAGATAGGGGATAGGGGTTTTCAGCACGCTCTTTTTCTTGCCCATTGCTCTCATAAGCTCCAGGTGCATCTTCTTCCGTTGCTCTACCATGGAAAACAACACCAGCGCCTTCCGGCGCTTCTCACCTATCTTTTCCATAAACCTAAACAACTGTTTCAGCGACATTAAAGAGAGCGTAGTGGGGATAATGGGCACCAAAATGCGATCGGCTGCGTAAAAAATATTTTCTGCAAGCAAGGTCACATTGGGAGGGCAATCCAGAATTATCCGGTCATATTCCCCCAGCAGTGGCCTGAGTACATTGTCCAGCCGGACAGTGGATTGTTTCAACTCATCCAGGGCAATATCGATGTTGCGGTAGGAGAAATCAGCTGGGAGCAGGTCCAGGTCAGGAAAATCCGTCCCCCTGATATTTTTCTCCACATGCTCCCCACCTTTGAGCAATTTTTTCGTGTTGAATTTTTTAGGCGACCGAATACGGAAATAGTAGGATGCTGAACCTTGAGGGTCCAGATCACAGAGGAGCGTTTTTGCCCCCTGACTTGCTGAGAGGTAGGCTAAATTCACTGCGGTGGCGGTTTTTCCGACCCCACCCTTAATGTTATATACGGCTAGAATACTCATTCCCACTCTCCTTACGAGGCAAAAAGCTGTTCAAACAGCTCAGTATGAGCAGCGCCACTGAACTTACTGAAAATAGCTTCAAAGTCGTCACGGGCCTTGACCTGCTGCTGATGCAGGTTGCCCATCAGTCCACCAAGGGCAGCGGTAAGCTCAAGGTTTTTCCTCGAGCCTGGCCGGGTTTCACCGATATATTTTTTGAGCATTTCCTGCTGCACTGAGAGGTCATTAAAATCACCCAAATAGTTTTGCAGTCGCTTGAGTCGTTTAATGGCGGTCTCAATGTCCTGTTGTGGAAACAGGGAGCTGAAGAATTCAATGGCATAACGCAACTTCTTCCCCTGAATGCGAAGGCGATGAATTTCCTTGTCAGATGTGTGCTTAGTGATGGCAAGGCCGTCATTGAGCACTCTTGTATACCGTTTAAAAATAATTTTTTGCGCAATATCGATCACAGGCAGCTCTGCAAACTTGCCACGGGGTTCACCCGGCTCTTTAAGATACGCACCCCAAGAGGATAAAATTTCTTCCACCCTGGCCCCTTTGAGTTCCCGCACCAAAGCTTTTTGTTCCTGAATCCGGGTTGCAGCAAGATTTTCAAAAAAGGTATGCAGTCCCGCCTGCAGCGATGGGGGCAAGCGCTTCTTATACTCATCCTCATAGAGCAGGTAGACATCCATATCTCTGGCTGGGCCGGTGATTTTGCCCAGGTAGGCAAAATCAGCCTTGTATTTCTCCACCACGTCTTCAGGCAGGACATTTTTTATCAAAGACAGTCCGGAACGGGTCCGTCTGATGGCTACCCGCAGATCGTGGAGGAACTCAGAGTCCAGATCCGCGATGGTACCGGGAATATTGGTGTATATGGTATCCAGCAGTTGTTTATAAATGGTCTGTATTGCTGAAAAGGTGGTCTGATCGGGATCCAGCTCAAGGATGAACCTGGAAGTATACGCACCCGGAACCCTTCCACTGGTCAGGCTCCCTTGCTCAAGCACAAATCTGCCGGGGGTAACAGCAGCCGGGGTACATTTTTTAAACACCTTCCTGGCCTGGTTAAGCTCCTCAACATAACCGCGAACAGGTTCAAGCCGGGCAATCCGAAGGAGCTGGTCGTTTTCTTTGACTGCAAACTGCTCAACAACCAGTCGAACCACGGTTTTTTCATCCCTGTTGAGTAAGCGAAAGGTCTGGGATGCCACTGTGGCTTGAGCAACAGCAGAAAGACTGCGAATGGCTAAAAGAGGAGCAAGGGTATCTTGGAGCACACCTGCCCCAAAGTCTTTGGCAAACAGGCCTTGGGTGGGCTTTGGTCCGTGGTCTGCACAAAGGGTTTTTCCTGACTCGATTGCAGATACAATCCAGCGCGTCCCACTACAGGTCAAGACAAGTCCTGCTTTAAACAGTCGCCAATCAAATGAATCACAGTATGTCAACTGTTTGGTAACAGGGGCATCAGCGGCCAGGGTAAACTTCTTCTCCAGCCTCAGCACCAGCTCATCAAGTGCCACCTCTGCCGGAAGCAGCCAGCAATCCCTCCATTCCTGTGCCATAAAATGTGCTCCTAACTTCGATAATCTGCGTTTATTTTTACATAGTCGTAAGAAAAATCGCAGGTATACACCTCTGTGGACTCCATCCCTTCATGCAGATCAACAATCACTGTAAATGTCTTTTGCTGCAGTACCTTGCTGGCCCGTTGCTCGGCATCGCCGCCCACCACCTGTCCTTTTTCAACCAGCACCGCATCATCAAAGGCAATGGAGACCTTTTCAGGGTCAAACACACAATCAGAGCGGCCAAGTGCAGCGATAATTCTCCCCCAGTTGGCATCTTCTCCGAAAAAAGCAGTCTTAACCAGGGCTGAATTGGCAATGGTCTGAGCAGCACTCATGGCACCATCCTGATCCCGGGCACCATCAATGCGCACAGTGACCACCTTGGTGGCACCTTCCCCGTCTTCCACAATCTTCAGCGCCAGCTCATGGAGCACCTTGTGCAATGCTTCCTCAAACGCCTGGGCTGCTTCTGGGTTGTCCTCGTCAATCCAAGGGTTTCCGGCAGCTCCGTTGGCCATTACCAGCACCATGTCATTGGTTGAGGTATCGCCATCCACGGTGATGCGGTTAAAACTCTTGTCCACCCCGCTGCGAACCATTTCGTTAAGCACCGGGAAAACAATCTGGGCATCGGTCATCACAAAACACAGCATGGTCGCCATGTCTGGCATAATCATCCCGGAACCTTTGGCCAGCCCAAGAATTGAGACGGTTTGACCGTCCAGCTCAACCGTTGCCTGGGCTGTTTTGGGAAAGGTATCAGTGGTCATCATGGCCTGGGCCACATCATCAAAACCTTCCTCGTCAAGCCCCTCCACCAGCTGATCCATAACCTTTTCAAAGGGTGCAATATCCATGGGCAGGCCAATAACCCCGGTGGAGGCGATCTGTACCAGATCTTCTTCGATACCAAGGTGCTGTGCAACCAGAGAACTACATGCCAGCGCTGTTTCCATACCAGGTTCACCGGTACAGGCGTTGGCATTACCGCTGTTCACCAGCACCGCCTGCACCTGCCCGCCGCGCAATCGTTCCATATCAATAAGCACTGGCGCTGCTTTCACCTTATTGGTGGTGAATACCCCGGCCGTGACCGCTGGTACCTGGGAATAGATAAGTCCGAGATCCAACCGCCCTCGGTACTTTATGCCTGCTTCGACAGCTGCTGCTGTAAACCCTTTAACGTGCATGGGAAGCCTATATCAAATAATAGTTTATCAGAATAATAATACGGTGTAATCTACCAGATACCCTGTAAAAAAAAAGTGAAGATGGGGCAAGTTCTCACATTTTTTCATTTTTTAAAAAACACAGTTCTGTCTCCATGGCCGAGCCAGAGCGTCTAGCCTGCCAAAAAATGGATAAAATCTACTGGATTTTCACCACGCTCCTGTTTCTTACTGACCTGGCGCTCCGCATTGGGTTATCACTGCGGATTATCATGCGCAAGCGGGAAGCAAGTGTCTCCTTTGCCTGGTTGATCATCATCCTGCTTTTCCCCTTTGCTGGTGCGTTTATCTACCTGATGTTTGGTGAAGTACGGCTTGGCGAACGGAGGGCAAAACGGCTCATTACTCAACGTCCGCTGATCAGCCAGTGGACAAAGGATTTAGCTGATCGCGTGCATGTTGACTGGGACGACCTAAACCCTGAGTGCATCCCTATCAACAGACAAATTAACAATACAGTTACTATTCCAGCCATGCCGGATAATAGCCTGGAGCTGATCTCCAACCCACTCCTGTTCTTACGAAAACTGATCCAGGATATAAAACATGCCAGCTCAAGCTGCGTCCTTGAATTTTATGTCTGGAATCTGGGTGGCCTTGCCGATGCTGTTGGAGAAGCGCTCATTGATGCTTGCTCAAGAGCAGTGTCATGCAGGGTGCTGGTAGACTCCATTGGCAGCAGAAGCTTTTTAAACAGTAAACTTGCCCATAGAATGCGTGCAGCCGGGGTGGAGATATCTGAAGCACTTCCAGCTGGGCTGCTCCACATCATTTTTGTCCGCATTGATGTAAGAAATCATCGCAAGATTGCGGTCATTGACGGCAAGATAGCGTACACAGGAAGTCAGAATCTGGTTGATCCCAGATTTTATAAAAAAGAGCACGGGGTTGGTGAATGGATCGACACCATGGTGCGGATACAAGGGCCAGTGGTGGAGGTATTAGCGGCCTCCTTTGCCTATGACTGGATGATGGAAAATGAAAAGGGACTTGAAGCGCTGGTCGCTGCCTTTGATACGCATCCTGTTTCACCACATGGAAACGCAGTGGTGCAGCCGGTTCCTTCTGGTCCTTCTCTGGAAGAAGACACCATCGACAACCTGCTGCTCACCACCATTTACGCTGCCCGTAAAGAGTTAATCCTTACTACGCCTTATTTTGTACCAGATAATGCTATCCTGGCAGCGCTCAAGTCGGCTGCACGCAGGGGCGTTCGTGTGATAATCATTCTGCCGGAGAAAAACGACTCCCGCCTGGTCCATTATGCCAGCCGCGCAAGGTTTGAAAAGCTGTGTAAGGCAGGAGTGCACATCATGGCCTTTTCCGGAGGGCTGCTCCACGCAAAAACCATTACTGTTGACAGCGATTTTTGCCTCTTTGGTTCGGTTAACCTGGATATGCGCAGCTTCTGGTTGAATTTTGAGATGACCCTATTTATTTATGATAAGGAATTTACCTCAAAATTACGTGATCTTCAGTACAGCTACCTGGAAAATGCCAGACAAGTTACCCTGAAGGAAGTTAAAGACCGATCCTTTGGTGAACGGTTTAAAGAAAACACAGCATTGCTCTTGGGGCCGTTGCTTTAACAGGTTGCGCAATAGGGGAGAATATCATGAAAATACTCCTGCTCAGCGATATCCACGGCAACTACCCTGCCCTTAAAGCGGTAACCAAACAGCACCCATTGCGTGATTTTGATATAATCTGCAACTGCGGTGACTCAACGGTTTACGGCCCCTTTCCCAATGAAGTCCTTGATTGGCTACGTACACATGGAGTGCTTTCCATCCGTGGCAATACGGATGACAAGGTGGTACGGCTGCTTAAAGGTAAGGATATCCAAAAACCTGGTAAACCTGAAAAACGGATCATGTATACGTTCACGGCTGAGGTGCTTACCAAAGCAAACCATGACTATCTCAAAAGACTGAAGAAGAAATTCTTCCTCAACTATAACGAGGTTACACTGGGCTTTTTCCATGGCAGCCCACTGGGACATGAAGCATTCCTCTTTGATACCACTCCAGAGAGACAGTTTGCTGACATCGCAACAGAAATCGACTGCTCAGTGGTGGTTACCGGCCACTCACACACCCCGTATCATAAACACGTTAACAGGGTGCATTTCATCAATCCAGGATCAGTGGGAAGGATGTTCGATGGCAATCCCCAAGCTTCGTACGCTATCTTGCAATTGGGCAAGCATGGGGTGCATGTGAGCCATTTCAGGTGTGACTACAATGTGAATAAGGTTGTGAAGCGGATAAGAAAATACAACCTTCCTGAAATGTACTGCGATATGTTTCGTCGTGGCAAAAAACTCAACTGAGTCTGATTACCACCACGAAACCTTGTCTTTTTCAGTTATACCAGAGCAGCCTGATACGCTTCCTCAATTCGCGCTTCAACGTAGCTGATTTCACCATCATCATACTGCTCAACATCAAAACACACAGCATCCTCACCAAGTAACCCGCCAGGCACAAAAGCACCCTTTTCTTCAGGGTCAGTGATCATCGCCCCATAAAAGCAGACTGAAAGCCAGCGCGGCTCATCCTCAATCACGTCCACCATCACAAAAAGCGGCTTATCCTTATTTCCGGGATACAATCCGCGCAGAGAATAGGTCACTCCAGGGCGTGGGTGAAATTCGATACTGCCTTTTTCCTTTCCTTTTAAACAGGCTAAAAAGCGCTCAAAACCTTTTTTATTGTGCTCTTCACTCTCTTGCCAGTCTGTCAAAAATGCTTCAACTTCCTGCTGCCAATCAGCCATGATCTTGCTCCTGTTCTCTTGATAACTTGCCTTTATGCGGCATTCTTAATCGGATATGATTACTATCATATACCTGTTTTGATTATTCTTTCATCATTTTTTTAACGCCAGGTATTGTTGAACTCTCAAGCACCTGAAACTTTACTAGAGAAAAATATATGGGGCACAAACATAAGGAAAAAGACAGCGACTGCAACACTATTCCAAAACTTCTGGAAAGAACAGCGCTCAAAAATCTCGACTCCAAAAAAATGACAAACGGTGTCCGGTATAGATCAAGAAAAGTTATATAGGATATGAGACAGAGTTAAAAAAATTGCAGATCGAACTGATGGAACTCCAGCTGCATATCAAAAAGACCGGCATGCAAGTGTTGATTATCTTTGAGAGTCGCGATGCTACTGGAAATGGAGGTACTATCAAGCGGATCACCGCCTTTCTCAATCCCCGTAACGTTCAGGTGGTCGCCCTGACTGCGCTCAGTGATAAAGAGGTAACCCAGTGGTATTTCCAGCGTTATGTCCCCCATCTCCCTGCAGGTGGTGAGATTATCCTGTTTGACCGTTCCTGGTACAACCGCGCCATGGTAGAACCAGTTATGGGCTTTTGTACTAATGAGCAGCACAAACGCTTTCTCAAAGATGTACCACTGTTTGAAGAGCTACTGGTCAAAGATGGTATCAAGTTATTTAACTTTTACTTCTCTGTGTCCAAGAAGGAGCAGAAAAAACGTTTTGCAGCACGCAAGACAGATATTTTAAAACAATACAAGCTTTCACCGGTGGACAACCTTGCCCAGAAATACTGGGATAAATACAGCGTGAAAAAATTCCAGATGCTCAACGAGTCCAACCGTACCATAGTCCCCCTGGACCATTGCGCGCTCTGATGTGAAGAAAAAAGCCCGTATCAACTGCATGAAACATATTCTCTATAATCTTGATTATGAGAATAAAATCAGCACTAAGGAGCTTCTTCCTGACCCAAAAATTGTTATCTCAGGGATTGATGAAATTCAGCACATGGAACGTAACCTGTTTACCCCTGGGGATCTGCGCGGGTAGTCATGCACAAAAAAGCTGCTAAAGACCGCCCAAAAGCTTGAGGCCCTACCCTGCCAGAATGTTCTTCACGGTCACACCAAGTTCACGGAGCGTATACGGCTTTTTCAGATACGCACCTGCACCGAGTTGTAAGGCTTGTTTGACATCCTGGCTTTCAGAAAATCCACTGGCGATGAGCGCCTTTTGTTCGGGTGTCTGCTCCTGTATTTTTTTATAGGTTTCCAGACCAGTCATGCCTGGATCCATGATCATATCCAGAACCAACAGGTCCACTGTGCGCTCCTTGAGGAAGGTAAGAGCCTCTTCCCCACTGGAACGTGCAAAAACCGTATAACCAAGACTCTGGAGCAGTTCTTTTGCCAGCATCCGCACATGCTCTTCATCATCAATAATCAGGATGGATTCACCTTGGCCTTTTAGCTCCTCTATCTCCACCTCTTGTTGCGGGGCTGCTTCTTCAAAAGCGGAGAAAGGAAAGTACAATGCAATCTGGCATCCTTTCTCAGGCCGTGACACTGTAACAAACCCATCATGCTCGTGGACCGTATTCCACACCACTGTTAATCCCAGGCCGGTTCCACTCCTCCCCATCTCTTTTTTGGTGTAAAAGGGTTCGAAAATCCGTTCACTCTCTTCCGGGCCTATGCCAGGGCCGGTGTCATGAACGGTCAGTACCACGTATTTTCCAGATTGCGCTCCACTGTCCCCGTTCTCTGGTTTTACGTTATCGCGCAGCTCCGTGCTGATAACCACCTCCCCCTGCTGGGTTGCTTCTGCCGCATTGACTACAAGGTTCATGAGACATTTTTTTATGTGTACTTCAGAGCAGCGAATGGCAAGCCGCTGTTGAGCGAGTAACGTTTTAAACACAACCTCAGGGAAACGTGCAGCCAATACTTGCTGTTCAGGACTTTCAAGATAGGCGTGGACCAGGTCATTTACGTTCACCACCTTTTGCTCTGCTGCAGCGTTGCGTGAAATGGCAAGCAAGTCAGCCACCACTGCGGCTGCCCGCCTGCCCGAATCTTTTATTTGAGCGGCTAATTTTCTTTCTGGATTATCCTGAGGCAATCGGTGCAGCAGCAGGTCAGACGCGCCGACCACTCCAGATAAAATATTGTTGAGATCGTGGGCCACTCCACCAGCGAGCAGGCCGATCGCTTCCATCTTCTTTGACTTGTGGACCTGCTTTTGCAGATCAGCTTTTTCCTTTTCCGCCTGCAGCCGCTCAACCAGTTCAACCTCGAGTTCAGAGGTTCTTTGATATATCCTTTTTTTTAAAATCCAGTTCCAATGTAAGATACCAATGAGAACGATGGTCAGCATCACTGCCAAAAACGAAAGCACTGACAACAAAGAAGGCTGCCATTCGTTTTGGTCAAGGAAAATCCACCTGTCCAGGATTGCTTTACGTTCCTGATCAGTTACAGTGGCCAATGTCTTGTCAAGAATTCTGCCAAGTGGCCAGTCATTTCGCGCAGCAAAGGAAAGATCAAAAACAAAGTTGGCATCCTCGTTCACCTTGAGGTTGGTGATACCATCCTTTGAAATATAATACGTCGCAGCGGCCATATTGAGCACCATGGCATCCACCTTGCCAAAAGACACCTGGCGAAGCCCCGATGAAATATCCGGCATAACCTCAAGATCGACCTGTGGATATGCCCGGGCCATGTACTCATGGCCAGCATAATGTGCCACCACCGCAACGCGTTTACCTTTTAGATCCGATAACAAGGGGAAGTCATCCACAGTGTCTCGCACCAGCACCACGGCAGGGAACTCAACAAAGGGCCTTGTAAAATTCATGTATTGCAACCGTTCAGGGGTTGAGGCAGCCGCAGCAAACATATCAAGCTGTCGCGCCTTTGCCTGTGCAACAACTTCACTCCAGTTTTTGAGATGAACAATCTCAAATGTATGGTGCAGTTTTTTCTCAATCAGGGTGAGAAATTCTGCAGCAATACCCTGGTGTTTGCCGGTTTCGTCAAGATACTCGATAGGGGAAAAGCAGGGATCGACTCCAACCCGGATAGTTGGATGCGCTTGAAGCCATGTAATCTCACGTGCATCAAGGCCTAGTGCGTTCAAGTGGTTAGTATTTCCAAGTCCAGAAGTGGAAAAAAGAAGTACTGCAGTTGCTGCCGCTAACAATACAACCAGTTTTTTTGCGCTGTTTGTCATGTTCATCTGCAGTACAATGAATTAACCAGAGAATTCCTATCAGGCCACATTTTAATTATACCATATGTTCAACTAGTTACCAAGAGAAGAAGGGAGTGAAATGGTAATGGTGCACCCTGCATCGGTATTGTTGGCTGCCGCAACCCTGCCCCCCATGGCGACAACAAATTTTTTAACCAAGGCCAGCCCGATACCAGTCCCCCCGGTGTTTTTGGTCAGACTGTTATCCACCCGATAAAAGTCGTCAAAAATCTTTGTCAGCTCATTTTTAGGGATGCCTGGACCTGTATCAGAAACAGTGATATCCACCATTCCAGGTCTTGCTTCTGCTCCAAGGGTAATCTGCTTTACGGCGCTGTCCTTACCGAACTTCATCGAATTTTCAATGAGGTTCATCAAAATTTGCACAATCACCTCTCGGTCAAAGACGAATTCCTCCACCTCGGCAGCTGGAATGTGGAGCTGGAATCCCTCCTGATTCAGGTTGTGTTCCATGGCAGACATGACCTCAGAGAACACAGAGGTGATACTGTTGTACTGCATGTTGAATTGGCGGGTCTTTTTTTCCAGGCGGGCAAGCTCCAAAACATTGTTAATCAAAATGGATAAACGACTGCTCTCTCTGGTGAGTACGCCCAAATATTCCTGTTTTTTTTCAGGAGAGGACGCCACGCCCTGCTCCAGCATTTCAATATACATGCGGATGTTGGTAAGCGGCGTTTTCAGCTCATGGGTGATTGAAGAGACAAAATCTGAGCGTCGTTCTGACATGGCCACAATGGAGTTGACGCTCCTGTAGATCACCAGTAAGCC
Source organism: Desulfobulbus propionicus (assembly GCA_002746685.1). Lineage (GTDB taxonomy): Bacteria > Desulfobacterota > Desulfobulbia > Desulfobulbales > Desulfobulbaceae > Desulfogranum > Desulfogranum propionicus_C. The sequence continues at coordinate 96,008 of PDQK01000027.1, forward strand.
AATGAGCATGAATACAGAGAGAAATACAATGGCCAGGTTCAGCGAACTGCGGGCACTTGAGGCGGGTACCTGGTCTGCAGTGAGGGTCAGCGCAAGAAAATCAAACGGCTTTGGGAATTGCCTTGCAACAGCAAAGGTAGGAGCGTCCACAGGTGCTCCGGCACGCAGGATACTTCCCTTGCCACTGCTCCCGCTAACACTCATTTTGAGCTGGGAAAATTGAGATAAGGGTTGGTTGGTAAAATGGTGGGCGACCAAATGCTCCATGAACGGCTGGGACAAGACAATGAATCCCTGACGATACAACTGCCCATCCACCCCCATCCTTCTAAACACATAGACCTTGTCCGTATTAATGATAACGGACTGGAATGGTGCAACCTCTACTTGAAGCGATTGTTTGGCAACAGCAACAGGATCACCTGGAAGTTGAGCTGCCATTTCAGGCGCTGCTTTCCTTAGCGACTCTTCCTCCAATGGACTGCGGCGCTCACTTGAAGCTCTTCCAGCACTTACTGTTGACTGGGCAGGAGGTGGGCTTATCTTCAGCCTGGTCTGCTGCTGGCTGAATGTAGCAAGAGCTTCTCTTTCACTGGCGATAGTATATGCCTGCTCCCTGGATATGTTTTCAACCCGCTGCTGTTTTTTCCCCAGATATCCCTGTGATGTGCTTTTCGCAGGAGCACGCTTGAGGTACCGCTCAGCTAATGATATTTTCTTGTTCCGGGGGGCTGCGCCATCTGCTTTAGTGCTGATTTCCTCCTTTTCAACCTCCTTGTCATCACCTGGCTGGGAAAAAGAACTGCTCAGCGAAATCTTCTTTGCATTAAATGCCTGATTTACCTCCTTAATCCCGACAACTTTTTTCTGGAGCTCCGGTGGTACCCGCCCCATATCAGCGATCAAAGGGGTCTGAAACGAGCCATCAGGGTTATTTTGCAAATAACCGTAGATAAAAGAAGCGTAGTTGCCATCTGCCAGAGGCGACACAGGTTGTTTACCGTCAGAGCTGACTCCGGCCCGGAAATAACCATACTCATCCACCTCTCTGCGCTCTTCCTCCTGAATCAGCACGGCAAGCTCCGCTTCCATCTGATCAAACATGGTCTCGGCAAAATAGTGCATCTGTGCCCGCTCTTCCTGCTCAAGCCGGGTATAGGTTTGGTACACCACATAGGCAAGGGGCAGGGAAACGGCCAAAGAAAAGACCGTAATGAGGAGTTTAAGCCGCTTCATGCTCTAACCGGTATCCTTCACCGCGCACAGTCTTGATAAAATCTCCGTCAACGCCAAGAGCCTGAATTTTTTTTCGCAGCTTAAGCATGTGGATATCCACGGTTCTCGTTTCAACTCCGGGGTCAGTGTACTGCCAGACCTCGGAGAGCAGCTCTTTTTTGGAAACGATGCGTTCCTGAAAACGATGAAGATACAAGATGATATCCATCTCCTTGCGCGTGATAGGGGTGGTCTTGCCAGCGTACTCGGCTGCCAGGTTGTGACCGTCAAACAGCACTTCATTAACCACGACCTGCTCCTCACCAACGGATTTTCCGCTTCTACGCAAAATCGCTTCCACCCGCATCATCAATTCCCGCAGTGAAAAAGGCTTGGTGATGTAATCATCTGCACCGGCTTTAAACCCGGTAACAATATCGTCCTCGGCACCTTTGGCAGTGAGCATTATAATGGGTTGGTTGGGTTTTGCTGCCCTGGCTTCGCGGCAAAGAGTAAACCCATCCTTTGTGGGCAGCATGACATCCAGAAGCGCCAGGTCAAAATACTCCTGCAACAGCCGCTCCAGCCCCTTTTGCCCATCTTCCTCAGCAGTGACCTCGTAGCCATTGAACACCAACACGTCACTGAGCCCGTTACGAATTGCTGGGTCGTCTTCAACAACAAGTATATGTGCTTTAGCTTCACCCATAAACGGTTCCTCTATGGTTATATTTTTGGGCATATCTTAAGCCAATGTACTCTGGCAGGCTCCTGAAGCAAAGTAAAACAAATGCAAAAAACGGGTGCTTATCTTTTGCATTTGTCTGCATTGTACTAGAGACGATTTGCCTCTATCCTTTGGTTACATTCATTACGCGTATCGGTTACCAACACAAACGTATACCTGAGGAGGAAATCATGAAAAACCTGAAAGCAACTCTTTATAAACCAATCCTGTTCATTGCGCTGTCATTGGGGATAATCAGTACAGGCGTTTCTGCAGCCAGCGCACAAACGGCCAGGGGCAAGCAAATCCTGAACCTCGAAACCAAACTGGTCCAAAACAAGGTGCTCATGGGTTCCGACGGCCTGGTGTCCATGGAGCTGACGCTTTCCGCTCAAAAATTACCCGACCTGCCCCCTACCGAACAGCACCCTGTGGATCTCATTGTTGTATTGGATAGAAGTGGTTCCATGGAAGGGCAGAAAATTGATGATGCGCGTTATGCCATAGGGCGCTTACTGGACAGGCTCTCTGGCAGGGACCGCTTTGCCTTAATCAGTTATGCCAACAATGTGTATACCCACACGCCGTTGGTTGAAATGAGCTTACCAAACGTCCAGCGCTTGCGGCGTGAAGTAGCGCGCATCCAAGCCAGCGGGGGCACCAACCTTGGCGGTGGTTTGCAGCGTGGAGTCAACATGTTCACCTCATCAGCAGGGATAAATCGGCAGCGAAAGGTGATTCTGATCTCAGATGGGCTGGCTAATCAGGGCATTACCGATCCATATCAGTTGGGAAACATAGCTTCTAACGGACCAGAGCATAATTTCTCTGTGAGCACTGTCGGAGTGGGATACGACTTTAACGAAGTCTTGATGACCACTATTGCAGATCATGGCGGCGGCAACTACTCTTTCCTTGAAAGCCCTGAGCGCTTTGCAGAGGTCTTTGAAAAAGAATGCAGAACGGCCAGAAGTGTGGCGGCCAGCGGCACAGAAATACGCATTGCCTTACCCCGGGGAGTCACCCTTGTTGATGGCGGCGGCTATCCGATAAAGATGGAAAACAGGAACGCTGTTATCCGCCCTGGTGATATTCTCTCAGGTCAGCAAAGAAACTTCTTTCTTACCTTTGCTGTCCCAACTTCAAAAAAGCAGCATTTCAGTCTGGGAAGTATCACCGCCTGCTATCGCAACCAGGGAACAGAGCAAAGGGTACAGCAGCAAACGATCCACTCAGTGGCCTGCGTTGACAACGAAAACGAAGTCCTTGCAAGCATTGATAAACAGGCCTGGAGCCGCCAGACCGTCAACGATGCGTACAACAAAATGAAGGAAAAGGTTGCCAGCGCTGTAAAATCCGGGAAAAAAGCTGAGGCCCTGGCATCCATCAGCGAGTATGAAGCAAAAACCAGAAAGCTCAATGCAACACTGGATTCAGCTGAGGTCGCTGAAAACCTTGATGGTGATGTATCAATGCTGAAGCAACAGGTGCAAGATACCTTTACCGGCGCCCCTGCGGCAGTGATGCAAAAACAGAAAGCACAATCAAAGGCCCTGCAGTATGAGAGCTACAAGGGGCGTCGCGATAAGCAATAATTGAGCTCCCCTCTCCTGTCTGGATTGAGCCCTGACAGATATCATGGTACTGTTCTTCTGACAGCCATAATAAAGGAGCAATAGAACATCTGGAACTGTGCGTTAACAGGAGAGGGGCAATGACCACCAACACAAATGATCTTTGGGAACTACTCGGTCAAATGGACGAAAACGAGTATGGGCAGATACTTTTTCAACTGTTTGCAAAATATGAGGAACTGCAAAAAACAGCGTCCTCAAGCCAGGAGGCCAACCAATTTTTCAACTTCTTGCAAGCCATTGTTCAACAGGTACAATCCTGCAACGTAAACAGGCGGTAATACAGGGCTAAACGGCGGTAATACAGGAAATGCACTTGCGTCTGGAAAACATTATCATTATACTATTCATTACAATGATAATAGCATAAACAGGTTTACCATGGCTATCCAGACAGAACGAATTACCATCCTTGGAACTCCGGATTTCAAAGCGTTCCTTACCCGAGAGGCAAAAAAAGAAGGCATCAGTATGTCTGAGCTGGTTCGCCAGCGATGTGCCCAAAAAACAACCAGCGAGGATGAAAAGGTTTTAGCCGCCCTGGTTGAAGAGGTTCGCAAGGCAACGGTACAAGCGCAAAATGCGTTGAACAAAGGGCTTAAAGATGCTGAGCAGGCCCTGGAAGAGATGAGGAGCCTACAATGAGCGCAATAAAAGACGCCATCGCAGCGATGAAAGAGGTCCTGCTGCTCACCGACAAGGTGGAACGCACCGGAACCATGCTCACTGCAATTTCAGCAGAGCTGCGTGAGCATGATCGCCGTCTGATCCGGCTGGAAACGATGGTTGAGATAGGCCAGGCCAGAGCCAAACAGATCAGGTAACCGTTTTCTCTCCGTTGTACACAACCAGCAAGGTCTTACGGATTCTCACCGATACCGAGTCCACTAACGAACCAAACAGAAATTTTCCCACTCTACTTGCCGGAGTTCCGTGCATAATCAACAGGTCCGCATGTTGTGCGGCATCCTCAATCACCTCCAGCCTGGAATGGGTAATCACCGGCTCCACCTCCATTTCAAGCTCTGCAGCGTTCTCTTCTAACCAACTGGTAAGTTCGCGTTCTTTCTTTTCTGCCTCCTGTTGCCGGGTGGTAGACGAGAGTAGCAGCAGCACTTGTATATGATGCTCGCCAGCAGCATTTACAGCGGCAATGATGGGAATCATCCCTGGAAGATCCTCCACATCAAAAATGGGTATCAGGATACGCGCGCTATGAAATTCACCCCAGAATCGTACCACTGCCAGCGGGCAAAAAAGCTCTTCAGTTGCAACCTGTCACGAGGACTATACTTCAGCGGTATTCTCTACTGCTGACGTGTAACTGGTCTCGGGTGCAACAGAATTGTACAAGCACTCTTTTAAGCAGGTAAGCGAACAACGTGAGACTCCGTGTACAAGAGTATGCGGGGAAGAGTAATCGTGCAAAGATAAAATGTTCGTGATCAGGTGCGAATTACGTTATTTAAAATAAAGCTTTGCAGCAGGATAACGTTGATATAGAATTACAAAATATATGTATAATTTAAACACACTGCTGTCCGGTTAAGAAAATAGATAAGGCCTGAAGAGCTTCTTTCTTGTATAATGTTGTTATCCCTAACACATTAACATAAAAGGAGATTCAGGC
>PDQK01000013.1 GCA_002746685.1 Desulfobulbus propionicus
ATCGTTTACGGCGTGGACTACCAGGGTATCTAATCCTGTTTGCTCCCCACGCTTTCGCGCCTCAGCGTCAGTATTCAGCCAGAAAGTCGCCTTCGCCACCGGTATTCCTCCTGATATCTACGAATTTCACCTCTACACCAGGAATTCCACTTTCCCCTCTGATACTCAAGTCTGGCAGTTTCAAATGCACTTCCACGGTTGAGCCGTGGGCTTTCACATCTGACTTACCAAGCCGCCTGCGCGCCCTTTACGCCCAGTAATTCCGAACAACGCTCGCACCCTCCGTATTACCGCGGCTGCTGGCACGGAGTTAGCCGGTGCTTCCTTTAGAGGTACCGTCAAACATAAAAGGTATTAACTTCTATGCATTTCTTCCCTCTTGACAGAGCTTTACGACCCGAAGGCCTTCCTCACTCACGCGGCGTCGCTGCGTCAGGGTTCCCCCCATTGCGCAATATTCCTCACTGCTGCCTCCCGTAGGAGTCTGGCCCGTGTTTCAGTGCCAGTGTGACGGATCATCCTCTCAGACCCGCTAACCATCCGGTATTAGTCCACCTTTCGGTGGGTTATCCCAAACATGAAGACAGGTTATCTACGCGTTACTCACCCGTGCGCCACTCTACTCGTTTCCCGAAGAAAACTTTCGCGTTCGACTTGCATGTGTTAAGCACGCCGCCAGCGTTCGTTCTGAGCACCTGGCAGCTATTCGCTGCAGGACAGCCACTCTACTTTGGTTTTGTTGTGCTGTCAAGCAAACTTTTGTTTGAGCGGATGTTTTCTTTTTGCTCCAGCGATGGGCTGTGAGCAACGAGGCGCCAATCTACATGGATCGGATGCTTTCGTCAATGAAAAAAGAGCAAAGTGTTTCCTCTTTTTGTTACGAAATATATTACCCCTTTTTATCTTGCTGTATACTCGTGTTTTGTTGGCTTGCCTGATTTACGCTGCAATTACTTTTTTGTCCATTTGGACAACGTTTCTATGATTTTTTCAGCCTGAGCTGCACTGGAAATATTGAATTTTGATTTAGGAATATATTGCCCGTTTCGTTTTTGATACCTGCGGATGGAGTATTTTTCAGGGCCATACGCTTCTTTTCCACGGCTGTACTCCTGGTAACAATACAAAATAGTTGTCCAGGCCCCTTTGGAAAGAATTTCTTTGTCCAGCTCTTTCACGATGAGCTGCCCGTCCTCTTCATAATTTATTGTCAATTCATCTACATCTGAAGCCATGATTTTCTCCTTTGCTGAGCAAGGTTTTCACTCTCTATTCCATGTTAGAGAAACGGTTTTGCTCTTCTTGTGAGAAAAGCAAAACCCATATGTTTACCCTTTGTTAAACGCTAATTGATGGCTGTTGTCAACCGAGACGACAATATGATCACCCGGGATGAATGTTCCTTCAAGAATTTCCATGGCCAAAGGATCTTCAATATGTCTCTGGATGGCCCTTTTTAGAGGTCTTGCGCCGAAAGCTGGATCATACCCAGCAGTAACCAGAAACTCGGCAGCTTCTTTGGTCAGGGTTATTGTGTATTTTTGCTCAGCTAAGCGTTTACTCATTCTTGCAATCTGAATGGCAACAATTTTTGCTAGATCGTCGCGCTCCAAGCTATGGAAGGTTATAATTTCATCCACTCTGTTGAGAAATTCTGGCCTGAACTGTTTATGCAGGAGATCTTCAATCTGTTGCCGCATGCCAATGGGATCACGCTGATCCATTTCCATTATAATGTGGCTGCCAAGGTTGGAGGTCATGATAAGCAGGGTGTTTTTAAAATCAACAGTTCTTCCTTTGCCATCAGTCATGCGGCCATCATCGAGCACCTGGAGCAATACATTAAACACATCAGGGTGAGCCTTTTCAATTTCATCAAGCAGGATAACCGAATAGGGACGCCTGCGGACAGCTTCGGTGAGCATTCCACCTTCATCGTAGCCCACGTAACCAGGAGGTGCTCCTATGAGGCGTGCGACTGAATGCTTTTCCATGTATTCCGACATATCGATTCTGATCATCGCGGTTTCGGAATCAAACAGAAAATCTGCCAGAGATCTGGCAAGTTCGGTTTTACCCACCCCTGTTGGACCAAGAAAGATAAATGAGCCCAAGGGGCGATCCGGATCCTGCAATCCAGCACGTGCCCTTCTCACTGCATTGGCTACGGCACCAATGGCTTCCTGCTGGCCAATGACTCGTTTTGCAAGCTCCTGGTCTGCCTGAACCAGTTTTTCTTTCTCTCCTTCAAGGAGCTTGTCCACGGGGATACCAGTCCATTTAGCGACCACGGCAGCGACATCTTCTTCTGCCACCTCTTCTTTGAGCATCTGGTTGTTTTCCTGGATGTCGCCGAGTTTTGCCTTGGCTGCTTCCAGTTCTTGCTCCAACTGCACAATCTTGCCATAGCGTATTTCAGCTACCTTGCTGAAATCGCCATTTCTTTCCGCTCGCTGCTCTTCCATTCGAGCTTCATCAATCTGCGCTTTTACATTGCGGATCGAATCGATGATGTCTCGTTCAAGGCTCCATTGCCCTTTCATCGCATTGAGGGAGTCATCCAGATTAGCCAGCTCTTTTTTCAGCTGTTCCAGGCGCTCTTTTGATGCGTTATCTCTTTCTTTTTTGAGGGCTTCCTGTTCTATTTCCAGTTTGATTTTTTTTCGCTCCAGCTGGTCGATCTCGGTGGGCATGGAGTCGATCTCGATCCGCAGCCTTGAGGCTGCTTCATCAATAAGGTCAATGGCCTTGTCTGGCAGGAATCGATCTGTGATATATCTATTGGAAAGCGATACTGCAGCAACAGTGGCCGAATCCTGAATCCGCACCCCGTGGTGCACCTCATACTTTTCTTTGATCCCGCGCAAGATAGCGACCGTATCCTCTTCGCTGGGCTCCTGAACCAGTACTGGCTGGAACCTTCGTTCAAAGGCAGCATCTTTTTCTATATATTTACGATATTCATCCAGAGTAGTGGCTCCCACACAATGGAGTTCTCCGCGAGCAAGAGCTGGCTTGAGCATGTTGGAGGCATCCATTGAACCTTCGGCAGCTCCAGCTCCCACCAGGGTGTGCATCTCATCAATAAAAAGTATGATTTCCCCGGCTCGTTTTTCCACCTCCTTGAGCACTGCCTTGAGGCGATCTTCAAATTCACCACGGTATTTTGCTCCGGCAACCAGCGCACCAAGGTCAAGCGAGATAACCTGTTTCCCTTCCAGGGTGGACGGGATGTCTCCGTTAACAATCCGTTGCGCAAGGCCTTCGACAATGGCCGTCTTTCCAACCCCTGGTTCCCCGATGAGCACTGGATTGTTTTTGGTCCTTCGTGAAAGCACCTGGATAATACGCCTGATCTCCTCATCCCTGCCAATAACCGGGTCAAGTTTTTCCTGGCGGGCTACATCGGTAAGGTTCTTTGCGTATTTCTCCAAGGCCTGATACTTTTCTTCCGGGTATGGGTCAGTTACCCGCTGGTTGCCGCGGACCGACATAAGCGCTTGCAAAAAAGCACCGCTGGTCACGCCCAGGCGGCTGAGCATGGTGGTCACTTTCAGGCTGCTGTCTGCAAGCATGGTGAGAAAGAGATGCTCTAGAGAGACGTACTCATCCTGCATGTTGCTGGCGGTTTTAAAGGATTGCTCAAGCAGTGCCCGAAATTTCTGCGATGGGTAACTCTGGTTTGCTGCGCTGCCACTGACCTGGGGTAACTCGTTGATAAGCGTATTGGTCTCGGCAAGGACTACGCTTGGGGTAACACCCATTTTTTGTAAAACCGGAACCACAACCCCTTCCGGTTGCTCAAGAATGACCTTAAGCAGGTGTTCCGGTTGGATTTCCTGATGTGCTCTGCTTTGAGCAAGGTTATGGGCATTTTGGATAGCCTCTTGTGATTTAAGGGTAAATTTATCCAGCTGCATTGTTTTTCTCCTTATTTTCCCTGGTTGGGATATACTTTTGTTTATTCAGGAGAGAAAATAAGGATGAAACATGGGGTGTCAAGATTTTGGCACCTCTTTATGGAGGGATTTAAACAGAAAAAAGCCCCTGCTTTTTTTATGGGAAAACCTAAAAAGAGCAGGGGCTTTTAAAAAGACCTGCATCCGTGAGCATGCAAAAACAGTACAGATACAAGGCGGTAACGTAATTGAGTATACAGTGAGTATATCAATACCTTATGAAGAATCAGGCTCTAAACCGTCACGGATTCAGGAAAGAGTTACGCGCAGGAGTTTACTCTTCACATTCTCCTGTGCAGTTTCCGCAGCTTGCACCTTCTATGGGAACCTGTGAGCTAACAACAAAGCCTTTGCGGGTACCCAGATCGATGAAATCCACCTTAATACCTTCACAGATGTTGAGGAGCTTTTCTTCAACAACAAAGGTCATGATGTCCACACTAAAAGTTTTGTCACTCTCTTTTGGGTCATCAAAAACCAGTCCAAGCCCCACACCAGAGCAACCCTGTTTCCGCATGATGGTGATGCGGATGGGCTTGTTGTAATCAAACTCCTGGACATACTCTTTAAGACTTGCTGTTGCACTGTCAGTAACTTCAAGCATTGCTTAACCTCTTGTTGTGCACTCATTGCGCAGTTTTGCAGCGGCTTTGTCCGTGATTGCAGACAGCATGTCTCCTGTGTACGTAATTCTGCACAATGATTACCCTGTTTCTGCAAAACAATGGAGGCCATGATGTTGCAACAAAAAAACCCCTGCCCATGGGGCAGAGGCTTTATCCAGAGTGGTGGGCAATATCAGCCGCCACAGGAACCTGAAGAACAGGAACCAGAACTGCAGCCGCCGCCACCTACAGGGTTGGTTGATGTGATGGAGAATCCTGAACGGTATCCTGCCTCGACAAAGTCAACCTTTATCGCTCCACAGGTTGTCAAAAGAGAGTCTTCAACCAAAAATTTTATTGAACCTTCTTCAAAGGACTTGTCATTTTCTTTTGGCTCATCCAGAGCCAATCCCAGTGATGGGCCAGCTCAGCCACCCTGCATCAGGGCAATACGTACAGCAGAGTCAATGCTGTTTTGCTCTAAATAGGTTTTAAGATTGTTCATCGCTGACTCGGTAACTTCAAACATTCATACCTCCTAGGTTTTCTTTCTTAAGCCTTTTGAGGGCGTATCTTCTAACACGCAGTAGACCTTAAGGCTGTTGCTGAAAAAAGTCAATAAAGAGGCCAAACACTTTTGCCACTTCAATACATTCATCTCGCTGTATTCCTGGTGCCTTTACCCTCTTCCAGGTAAAGATAAAAGCACTTCTGGTGTAATGCGGTTACTGGGATAATTACCTGGATTGGTACTCTATGCATCTTGCAGGGAAAAGATGTTGTCAAATGGGCAAACACTCTCTACACTTAAGGGAGAGGTCTCTGTTGAGCCTTGGAGAACAAAGTTTTACTGCAACGAAAATTTTTTCTATAGACTGTTATGCGTGAAAAAATATTGATATCAACCGGTGGTGGTGATGCTCCCGGGTTAAATGCGGTGATTTTTGCTGTGGTGAAAGCTGCAACCCGTAAGGGATGGGAAGTATACGGGAGTCGTTCTGGCTACGGGGGGCTGCTTGATCACGATGACCTGGTTCGGCTCACTCCAGAAGCTGTGGAAGGGATTCTTCCTGTTGGGGGAACAATTTTGGGATCAACCAACAAAGGGCACCCATTTGCCATGCCTGTGGAAAACCTGGCTGGCGAGCTGCAGGTGGTTGATCTTTCAGATAAGATTTTATCGAGTTTTCAGCGCATGGGGTTTTTATGTCACATTGCTGTGGGCGGTGATGGCAGCCTGGAGATTGCACACCGATTTGCCAGGAAAGGGATGCCTGTTATCGGAGTCCCCAAGACCATTGATAATGATCTGGAAGCCACAGACCGCACCTTTGGGTTTGATACCGCCGTTTCCACCGCCACCGATGCCATTGATAAGTTACACTCCACAGCCAAATCCCATGACAGGGTGATGGTGGTTGAGGTGATGGGGCGAGATTCTGGATGGATCGCACTCTATTCAGGTGTTGCCGGTGGAGCTGACGCTATTTTACTGCCAGAGATTCCTTTTAGCCTGGATGCGGTGTGTGAAAAAATCGCAGATAACGAGCTCCATGGCAAACATTACTCCATCGTTGTGGTTGCGGAAGGCGCCAGCTCAGAAGGAGGAGAAGTTTTTAACAAGGGGAGAGGTGAATTGGGTCGTGAAGAGGTCGTGCTTGGTGGTGTGGGTAACTGGGTAGCTGGTGAGATTCGCAACCGGCTTGGTAAGGATACCAGGTCGCTTACCCTTGGGCACTTACAGCGTGGTGGGTCGCCAACCACTTTTGACCGCCTGCTGGCGCTTCGTTTTGGTGCCGCTGCTGTCCGCATGGCAGAGGCTGAACAGTTTGATCACATGGTTGCCTGGACTCCGCCCACCATGTCTGCGGTACCTATTGCGGATGCGATTTGCAAGCGCAAGAAAGTTGATCTTACCAGTGATAAAGTCTTAACCGCCAGGGAAATTGGCATCTGCCTGGGAGATTAGCTGCCCATCATGAGTGGAGATACGCTGTACGAAATGTATGAGCGTCTTTTTCATCATTATGGCCCCCAGCATTGGTGGCCTGCTGAGACACCTTTTGAAATTATGGTGGGGGCAATCCTCACCCAAAACACGAACTGGCGTAATGTGGAGAAGGCCCTTGATGCGTTGAAGGGAGCAGGGGTGCTGGATTTGGGTAAGCTGGTAGACCTCCCTGTGGATCTTCTTGCTGCGTACATTCGCCCTGCTGGCTATTATAACATTAAGGCAGGGCGGCTCATGAATTTGTGTAGAACGGTGGCCAGTTTTGGCACTGTTGATGCGTTTTTAGACAGGCCACTTGAAGAGCTCCGTAAAAGTCTCCTTGGTGTAAAAGGGGTTGGACCTGAAACAGCTGATACCATTTGCCTGTATGCGGCTGGACTACCTGTTTTTGTGGTTGATACCTATACCTGTCGTGTTCTGTTTCGGCACCAGCTTATTGACGGAGCTGTCGATTATCAGACCGTTCAGGATTTTTTTATGGACAGTCTCCCGCAGGACGCGGAGGTCTTTAATGAATACCATGCACTTCTGGTACAGGTGGGCAAGGATTTTTGTCGTAAGCGTACCCCTGATTGCGACAACTGCCCTCTGAAGGGAGTGTAAAGAGCGTCCTGGTCAATTTTTCTGTTGACCGATTCACTTGGTGGGAGCTGGTCCCCTGGTTTGATGCCAAAGGAATTTTCTACAAATGCCACGGATCATGCTGGCCTCTCGTTTTTTGATTTTAACCCTGCTCAAAAACTGGCGAACGTTGCGCATCCAGTACACACGGTTGGTGTCCTGAAGAAAGGTAACCTGTTCCAGCGCCTGTTCAATATGTGCATACATTCCTTCCAGGTCAAAGGAGTTGGCATACTCCTGTGGGTGCTCATCAGGAATAGTGGTGCCTGGCATTGCGGCGTAGAGTTCGTAGCAATGAATGGCTACTGCCTGGGCGAGATTGACCGAGGAAAACCCTGCAGTTGGAATGGTTGACGTAAACTGACACAGGTCGATATCTTCGTTCGTCAGCCCAGTGCTTTCCGGGCCAAACATAATGGCCGTATTGTTCTGCGCTGCAAGCGGTGCAAATGCTTTCATCACCTGGCGCGGGCTCATTTCCTGGGGACGTTGTTTGCCCTGTCTGGCAGTGGTCGCAACGATGAATTGAAAAGGTTTGGCCGCTTCAGCCGTTGTTGCGCATATCTCCATTTCATGAATAAGGTGGGCTGCTTTATGGGTGGCCATCTTTAGTATCCGCTCTTTTTCGAACTTCAAATCACTGACAACGATTACCTTGTGCATGCCAAAGTTATAGGCAATCCTCGCTGCAGCACCTATGTTTTCCGGGTACTTTGGACGAACTAAAATAATGGCAGTAATGTGCTGTGCGTTAGTGGAATGAGCTGTGGTCATGAATGATTGCGAAAAGAGAGAAGAGCTTAAGATGATAACACAGGAAGATGACTGGGAACCTTGGTAAAAGGTTCCCAGAAAGATGGAGTACAGGCACGATCAGTTGCCGGTATTGTCCTCTATTTCCAGATGCCGTTTGGGTGAGCCCGGATTGCCGGTCATGCGCTTGAAAAATGGAATAATGCCTTTTTCTGCCTGCTTAATTTCCTCTTCTGCCTCTTTGAGGGTGATCTGCCAGGCAGGAGCAAAGCCGGGGGATTTTTCAAACATGATCTCCACAGCTTTCTGGTACACCTGGGTCTGGCGCAGCTCTGGGCGACCAGGTTTTTGATTGAGCACCTGAACCATATTACGCAGGTTATCGCGCTCCTGTTTGATTTTATCCATTTCCGCTTTGCGGCGCTCATTTTCCTCTGAATCAATTTCAAGCTTGGTGTGGAGATGCTCTCGCAACTTTTTTAAGTTGGCGGAAAGCTCACGGGTTTTTAACAATCCTCGTACCCAGAGAATAAGCGCAATTGCCAAACCTATAAAAAGTCCACGAAGGAATAGATTCCCCCAGATAGAGCTGATAAATCCTGCTTCTTCCATGATGCTACCTCAAGTATTCAACTGTTTATATTACAATAATTGGTTATCCCAAAAATGAAAAAATACCCGTTGCCTTCCTCGCAGGGGAGGTACAGGTTATCAACGGTACGTCTTTCTTGAAAAGGGTTTTATTTAAAAAGCTGTGCTTCGTCAAGGGAAAGTGATGTTACTGGAGCGTTGCTTCATTGGTAACTTGTCTCATCTGCCTTGTTTGTCTGGCTAAGGGAAAACGTGATTCTTTTGTTGATGATGTCCGTATCTTCCAGCACCACTTCAAGCCGGTCTCCAAGCTGATACATAATGTGGGTACGCTCACCAAGCAGCCGGTGACGTTTTGCATCGTGAAGGAAATAATCGTGGCCCATTGAACTGAGCGGGACAGCTCCGCTGATGAAAGAGTTTTCCAGCTCAATAAACATTCCAAATGATGAAATACCGGAAACGATACCGGTGAACTGCTGACCAATTTTATCCCGCATAAAGAGAACCGCGAGCCGTGAATGGACACTGCGTTCAGCCTTGATGGCCTTGCGCTCGCATTGGGAGAGTTCCTTACCTGCTTCGACCAGGGCGTGTGCTCCGTTTACTTGGGGGAGCAGGTGGAGACCATCCTGTTGCCTGAGCAAAAAGGCCTGCAGTGCCCGGTGGGCGATGAGGTCGGGATAACGCCTGATGGGCGAGGTGAAGTGGAGATAATATTCTGCTGCCAGCCCAAAATGGCCACTGTTTTCCTCAGCATACCTTGCCTGCTGCATGGTTCGCAGGAGGAGGTTGTTGACCACATATTCCCGCTCAGTGTTTGCTGTTTCCCTGATAATCTGGGCAAACCAGGATGGATTTTTTTTTCCTTTTGGGAGGGTAACGGTAAGCGCCTTGCACACCTCCATAAAGCTCTCCAGTTTAGCGGGATCAGGGGCTTCATGGATGCGAAAAAGGACACTGCGTTCAGCTCTGTGCAATGTTGCTGCAACTGCCTCATTGGCAGCCAGCATGCATTCCTCGACAAGCATGTGCGCCTGGTTTCGTTGACTTGCGCTGATGCCTGCTATTGCACCTTGTTCAATCTGGATGGATGGCTCCGGGATGTTAAAACCAAGGCTCCCGCGTTTGGTCCTCTGCTCAGATAAGAGTGCAGCCAGTTGTTTCCCGTTTTCCAGCATGGGGAGCAGCTCGGCAAACTTATCTCGCTGCTGTTGATCTTCAAGATAGAGGATGCTGTTTACTGTAGAGTAGGTAAAACGTTGCCGGCTCTGGATGAGGCTTTTGGTGTAACGTTCTCCCACCCGCTTTCCTGTAAGGTCAAAGCTGAGGATGGCGGTAAAGGCAGGTCTTGGTTGGTCTGGGACTAACGAGCAAAGGTCGTTGGAGAGCCGTTCCGGCAGCATGGGCAGCACACGGTCCGGCAGATACACGCTGGTGCCCCGCTGATAAGCTTCTTTATCTATGGCTGACCCTGGTACTACGTAATGGCTGACGTCAGCAATGGAAACATACAGGGTGAACCCCTTGTCATCTTTTTCCACACAGATCGCATCATCAAAATCGCGGGCATCAGCTCCATCAATGGTAACGTGGGGAATCCCAAGCAGGTCTTCCCTGTCATCCTCGCATTGGGTCACCGGTTGCAGATGCTCGGCTTCCTTTTGAACCTCTTCGGGGAAGGAGGTTCTCAGGTTATGCTCAGCAATGGCCAGGTTTATTTGCACGGCTGGATCATAGGGATCACCCAGAATTGCAATCACTTTTCCGCTGGGGTTTTGACCATCCTTGCCGTAATCAACAATTGTAACGCAAACAATGGTGCCATCTTTTGCATCCAGGGTGTTGTGTTTGTCAATCATGATTGTGTAGGGCAAGCGGTCATTGTCCGGGGTTACGTAACCACCACTGCCGCTGCTGGTAAATATCCCGCAAAGGCTTGTCACTGCACGGGAGACGATCTGCTCAACCCGGCCTTCTTTCCTGCCTCGCGAAAAGTCTGTGAGAGCCACCAGCACAGTATCACCCTGGCTGGCCCCGTTGAGATCACGGGCAGCGATAAAGATATCTTTTTCTGTGGCAGGCTGGTTTTCGACTGTGGCAAAACCAAACCCCCTGCTGGTCAGGTCCAGAGTTGCCTTTATCAGACCTTTCTCACCTTGTGCCCCGCCAGCATAACCAAACCGTTTGCCTTTTTTGCGTATCTTACCGCTCTTTACCATCTCTGTGAGGAGCGATAACAGTTGGGGGCGGTCTTTTTTTTGTAATCCAAGACCCGTTGAGATTTCAGTAAGTGACTGGAGTTTAGCTCTTTTTGTGAGGAAAGAGCGTATCCGCCCTTGATGACCGTATGTTTTCTTTCCTCCTGGCCGATGGGTTTTTGCCATTTTTTTTCGTACAGTTTTAGCCTTTATGCGTTGTGCTCGTTTTCTGCTCATCGTTGGTCATTTGTCATTGGATTGAAGGGAAATGAGAAAAATTCTTTGTTGGATGTGGACAATCTGCTACACTGCAGGCCTGTGTTGGCTGGAGGATACAGGAGAGAGCGTGTGCTTGTTGATTAAGTGCATAATTACCGATATCCTACACCATAAATGATATAAAAAAAGAAAATAGCGATACAGACGGTCAGTTTGACTAACATAATGGGATCCTCTTCATTTGACATAGCGACCTATAAAAAGGTCATGGAAGGGTATATTGGTACCGGAAAAGAAACCAAGGTGTTCTGGGACGCTTTGGAGTTTGCCCTTGAGGCCCATGGCAATCAATGGCGTCGTTCCGGTGATCCATACATCATGCATCCATGCAGTGTTGCGCAGATACTTGCTGAAGAGCTTGATATTCTTGATGCGAAGATGCTGGCTGCGGCCCTGTTGCACGACACGGTTGAGGATGTGGAATCCATAACCAACGATACCATCAGGCAGCATTTTGGACGGCGGGTTGAGGCCATCGTTGATGGATGCACCAAGGTTACCAACTACTCAGGAGATAAGCAGACCTTTAAGAAGCTTGTCCATCGTAAGATATTCAGCGGAACAGCCTCACGGCTTGAGGTGATGCTGGTTAAGCTGGCCGACCGGCTCCACAATCTGCGTACCCTCTCTTCCATGCCACGCCATAAACGGCAGAAGATCGCCGCTGAAACGCTGGATATTTACGCACCTTTGGCAACCATCCTGGGGTTATTTGATATCAAGCGTGAGTTGTATAACCTGGCATTGGCGTACAAGTACCCACGTCAGGGGAGTAAGCTCCAGACAAAAATAAACAAGCTCCAAAACGATACGGCTGCCCAGGATATCGTATTACATGCCAGTCAGACCTTGCAGGAGGCGGGAATTGAAAATGAGATACGGCTTAGAACAAAGGGGCTGTGGGGCTATTATGACCTCCGTAATCGGATATTGATTCAGGAGATCGAAACTCCCCAGGAGATTCTGGTGCTCGTGCCCCAGCGTAAAGATTGCTACAGCGCCCTGGGGGTACTGAACTTTATTTACCCGCCCATACCACGGACCATTCGTGATTTCATTGCCAATCCCAAACCTTCCGGTTACCAGGGACTTCATGCACGGGCAAATATAGGCGGCCGGAAATACCTGTTTAAAATCAGAACTGAAGGGATGGCCCGCCATGCACAACGGGGGCTGATGCGGGATTGGACGGAAGGCGGGAAGACTGCCGCCCGCTTTACTAAAGAAGTGCAGGAGATGTTTGATATTCTGGGAAACGAGGAATCTGTATCGTACCGGGATCTCATTGCTGCAAGGGGCAGAAAGGAAATTTACACCTACACTCCCCAGGGGGATTTAGTTTGCCTTCCGGTCAACTCGGTGGTGCTTGATTTTGCTTTCCGTGTTCATACTGCGATCGGTCACACCTGTGTGGGTGGTATGATTGGTAATCGTCGGGTCGACATTGATGCGGTACTCAAGGACGGTGACGTGGTTAAGGTGCTCCGTCAGGACAAGCCGGTGAACTTTGATGTCTCCAGTCAGAAAAAATGTCAGACCCCCCGTGCCCGTTCCGAGTTGGCCAAAGCGTTTCGCATGCGCCGGGATACGGTGCTTTCTGAGATCGGTGCCTCAGTGCTGCGTCAGGAGATGCGTCGCTATGGTGTCCCCTTTGAAGTCATTGAAAAGCCGGAAATGCGAGATGTGTTCGTATACTTTAACCTGGAATCGCTGGATGAACTGTTTCTTGAACTTGGTATTGGTCGAATTCGACTGCGTGAGTTGATCTATGAAATACGAAATGGGCTGTATGTCGGGCGTCCGACCCTTTATCGGCCAACCGGGGAATTCAACCGGGTTGATCTGGACACCCTGGACCCGGCGGTGATGAAATCTTCAGCATGCTGTAAACCAACGCCGCTTGATAAGGGCGTTATTGGTTTGCTGAGTGAGCGGGGACTGTCACTCCACCGTAAGGAATGTGAGCAGCTCCAGCGGATTACCTTTCAGCGGGAAGATGCGGTTGAGGTGCGCTGGAAGTTGAAAGGAACCAGGATTGATAAACCACAAAAGCTGCTCGTGATGGAGGTGAATCGCAATCGGTTGTTTATGTTGCTTTCTGTGGCTCCGGAAGAAATGAAGGTGGAAGATATTGTCTTTCTTGGTCGTGGAGCTTCTCAGCTTGGTGATTGGGAGATTACTTTTACGGTAGCCGATTTATATGGGTTAAAAAAGATTAACCGGCATTTTAGTAAATCAGCAGTACGGTTTGATTTTGGTATGGATCTGTAATGGCCGTGTCTCAGGTTTCCACCTTTGTTGAGCTTACAGACACCATTTTTTTTGAGGCCTGCATTGATCGATGTTGGCCTCAAGCTGCTCTTGAAACACTTCCCTGGAAATTTCTCGGGCTCCAAAACGGAGCAGGTGAGCAGTGGTCATCTGGCAATCAATGATGTTGATACCCAGCTTTGGAGCTGCTGCAACAAGAGCTGCCAGAGCGACCTTGGACCCATCCGTTACTTTGGTGAACATGGATTCACCAAAAAAGAAGTTGTCGATGCATACCCCGTATAAGCCACCGCTAAGTTCCCCATCCTGCCAGCTTTCAATGGAGTGGGCAAAACCAAGCTCATGGAGTGTGCTGTAAGCCTGCTGCATGGCTGGGGTAATCCAGGTTCCCTGTTCTTTTCGGTGGGGTGCGTTGGCGCAAGAGGCGATGACTTCAGCAAAAGCTCTGTCAGCAGTAACGTTGAACCGTTGCCTGTTGATGGTTCGTTGAAGACTTCTGGGAAGATGAAATTCCTCAGGAAACAGGACTAACCGCGGAGCTGGTGACCACCACAGAATCGGATCATCTCCTGAGTACCAGGGAAAAATACCGTTGGCGTAGGCTGTTATGAGCCTTGCCGGTGAGAGATCGCCTCCGATGGCAAGGAGTCCGTCAGGTTCGGCAAGGTGAGTTGGAGGGAATATGTATTTTCCGGAAAGGCGAAAAACAGGCATAAAGTGTTGTTGACTAGGGAAAAATGTTCGTGCCCATTATATCTATACGATCAGGGTACCATACTTGATCGTGCAGGAAATCAACAGAAATAAAAAAAGCAGGCCAATACGGCCTGCTTGTGAACATGAAAAAATGAGAAGTATTTAATACGTTATTATCTTTTTCTGCGGGCAAAGCTTGCCAGACCTGCTAAGCCTGTTCCGAAAAGCAGCATTGTTGATGGCTCGGGAACTTCTCCAATCAGTTGACTCTGTTTATAGATACCATTATCATCCTTCAAGTTGAGCACTTTGACTGTTCCAGAAATGGTATAATCGGTGACAACAGCTACATTAGTACTGTACCAGGTTGCGGAAGCATCTCCCATTTCAGCTAGAGTTATTTCTTCTTCCAGAAACCAGATTGTGTTTTGAACGTTGTTTGCCAACTCTTCTGATCTATCTCCAAATGTACCTTTGAACAGATAATTCCAAAAAACCCATTTGGTTGCGTCGCTGACGTAATCCTTATCGTCTACGGCTCCCTCACCCCCATTCTCAGCATAATCCGCTACACTGGAGATAGTATAAGGTGTGCCCATGCTGACGTATTCATGCTTTTCGAGGCAAAAGCTGATATAGTTAACTTCTGTAGAATCGTTTACAAAAACATTGAACTCTCCTCCGTTTACACTGCCAAAGCTATCGGTTAACGTTACTTCATCATCTGCTGTTGGGAGGGCGTAGCTGTTCATTGCAAAAAAGAACGACATTGTTGTCGCGAGCAGGGTCATTTTTACTGTTTTCATATTGGCTCCTTTGTTTTAGTTGAGATGGTTAGAATCTCTTTTGATGTGTTATGGTTGCTATGGTTTAAATTCATAATGCATGATTCGGGCCCAAATAATAGAAAAAGCAGTGTTTCCGTATAATGTTGTTTTTCCTTGTTATTTTTTTTAGAGATGCAGGGGAAACAGGAAGAAAAAAAGTATCTGCAAGTTTTTTCCGGATAAGCGAATTCTGTTTTCCGGAAATTCGTTTTTCTTGGGGTAAGGGTGATGATTGTCCAGGCTCAGGTGACAGGGAGCAGCTCTATCCAAAGGGAAAATTATATTTTTGTACGGATATAATAGTTACTAAAAAGGAAAAAGTATTTCAAATAGTAAAAAAGAAGTGTACACAACAGGCTAAGTCATTGATAATCGCATGACTTATGATAAACTATCCAAATTTACGTCTTTGGTGTTGTTCGATCGCCATGGGCTGCTCAACGTAACAATTACGATCACTCAACTCGCAAATATATATGTATCTGGAACATTTTAATCTGCAACATGAACCGTTTAGAGAAGAGCCTGATGTAACGATATTTTACTCAGGTGCTCGGCGGGAGGACGTTTGTCAGGCTTTAATCAGTGAGGTTGTTAAAGGGAAACCGTTGACCAAATTCATTGGTGCTGAAGGGGCAGGTAAAACGCTCATCTGCAAACGACTGAGAGAAAAAGTTCCTGAGAATTTTGAAGTTATCTATCTGGATAATCCCATTGGTTCCTTTGATGACTTGCTCAGAGTCATCTGTTTAGACCTTGGCATGCAGCCAGCTGGAAGCCACGAGTCGGTCAATTTTCTGCATGAGCTTAACGGCCTGCTGGATAAGCGTCGGCAAAAGAACAAGAAAGTTCTGCTCATCGTTGATGAGGCGGAAAAACTTTTCCTTGCCACCCTTGAGCGGATGCTGTGCTCATTATGCGAGGCCGATGATATTGATGTGCTGCGTATTGTGCTTGCCGGTCGCCCCGGCCTTGATGGAAACCTTGACCAGCTCTCCATCTATTGTGCAAATGCAGATATTGATTCCGGACACTACCTTGAGCCATTGACAGAGGAAGAAACCGGCGAGTACCTCATGTTCAGGCTTGGCTCAGCGGGCCTGTCCTTGGCACAGCAGGAGGATTTTTTCTCTGAAGGGGTTATAGGGAAAATTCATACCTCATCCCAGGGGAACATCCGCATGGTCAATATCCTGGCCGAAGAATCCCTCCAGAATTCCTGTACAGATGAGTCGTTCATGGTGCTGCTTGACCATGTTTCCGTGGACGATGAAGAGGTGAAGAAGGGGACAGGTGTTGTTTCCGGCATCACTGAACGCGCAGGTGGCATTGTCGAGCTGTTGAAAGAAAACAAGGTGCTGGCCGGAGCTGGTGGTGGCGCTCTTGTGTTAATCGCTTTGCTCGTCATGCTCTTGTCCGCTGGCGAAGACCCCGCACCGGTGATTGAGGAGCAGCAAGCAGCAATCCCGATCATTGAGCCGGTGAAGAATGAACCGCCCCAAACTGCTGTAATAGAGACTTCTGAACCAGCTCAACCGGTTGTGGCACCACTAGAACCTCCTGCAGAGGAACAGCAGGAAGTGCTTGGAGTGGAAGACGAGCAACCTGTTATCCCGGATGTGGGCGAACCTGCAGAGCAGATAAAAGATGAAAAGCCGGTAACCGTTCCGGTGCCTGAGCCTGAGGCTGAGCAGGAACACATTGCTAAACCCCTTGATACGCTTGCCCCTGAAGCTAAAACACCGGCTCTTCAGGAGGTAAAAACTGAGGAGCGTACAGAACCTGAAGTGATTATTATACGACCCGAAGGAAAGAAGCGCTTACCTGATGCTCCACAGGGTGAGCAGGCAGCACCAAAGCCTTCACTCGTTCAAGCGGCAGAAAAAAAGGTTGCTCCCTCACCCTCTCCTGCAAGGATTGTGGTCAAGGGGCGGGATGCAGAGCAGGTGTTCCGGGAGCGAAGAAGAGCCAGTGCCAGCTGGGTTGCTGAAGCGCTCCATGGCGGGTATACCATCCAGCTCATGATGTTGACCTCCCAACAGGCAGAGATCAACCTGAAAAAGATGCTGGTTCAGGATGCGTATTATTCTCTTAAGGATAAGCTGTATATTCTGCGTAAGAAGGTCACACCGCCCACCCTGTTCGTGTATTACGGCATTTACGATTCCCTGGATGCAGCCCGCAACGCGCGAAATACCATGCCGGTGTTCCTGCGTAAGCACCATCCATATGCGCTTTCTATCAGCGATGCACTGAAAAAATCAGAAGACTGATAAACAGCTCTCTCAGTACCAAAGGCTGCTCATTTGAGCAGCCTTGTTAAGGTATGAGCAAAGGAACAGGAAATAATGGAAATATTTCTGGCACGTCCAAGAGGGTTTTGTGCTGGCGTTAACAGGGCCATTGCGATTGTCAATCAGGCGTTAGAGTTGCACGGCGCACCTGTGTATGTGTTGCACGAGATTGTACACAATACCCATGTTATTGCTGAGCTTACGCAGAAGGGGGCTGTTTTTGTTGAGCAGTTAGAGGATATCCCCCGGGGTGCAGTGGTGATCTTCAGTGCCCATGGTGTTTCACCTGTGGTGGAGCAAAGGGCTGCAGAACTCGGTCTTGGTGCAATTGATGCCACCTGTCCCCTGGTTGCCATGGTCCACAGAAGGGTGAGCCGCCTCAACAAGATTGGGTATGAGGTGCTGGTGATAGGCCATAAGGGCCATCCCGAGGTTGAAGGGACCTGTGGTCATGCTAAGGGAGTGGTGCATGTGGTGTCCAACGTTGCAGAAGTGGAAAAGCTTCAAGTCGCTGATGAAACAAGGGTGGGATACGTTACCCAGACAACACTGAGCGTGGATGACACCAAGGATATTTTTGCTGCCATCCATAACCGATTTCCAGAGAGCAATGCTCCTGAGCGTTCTGATATCTGTTATGCAACCACCAATCGCCAGCATGCGGTAAGAACGCTTGCAGAGCACACAGAACTGGTGCTTGTGGTGGGATCAAAAAACAGCTCAAACTCTAACCGCTTGAGAGAGGTGGCCCAACAGCAGGGCACTCAAGCGTACCTCATTGACCAGGCCGATGAGATTGAAGAAGATTGGCTTGCAGGGGTCGGACGGGTTGGAGTGACTGCCGGTGCCTCGGCACCAGAACACCTGGTCCAGGAGGTGATTGCATATCTCGCTGGTCAAAGCGAAGTACAGGTTACAGAAATGGAGGGTAAGGAGGAGAACATTTTCTTTCAGATGCCAAACCTTGCTGTGTAGCCGGTAGGCTGGCCAGGCTCTCTCTAAACGTCATCTCCAAAAAATGGCACACTCCATTATTGAACGAGATGGTGGACGCCAACAATTGTAACCGAGGCGAGCGGGTTGTTCTCGCATTGCAGCAATCCGTCAAGTGTGGCGCTGCTGGGATGTGCGATACCAATGGCGGAACCTTTTTCCCGGGCAAGTTTGACCAGCTTTAGAATTTGGGCACAGACTTTTTCAGGGTCATGCACATTATCAAGAAAGACATGACGTCGGTTGGTGGGAATGCCAAGTTTACCTGCCACCTCCAGCCCCTGTGAATTGACGGTGGTGAACGAATCGATATAAAAGAAGTTGTTGCGCTTGAGTTCCTCAAGCACGATCTCCATGGCTTTGCTCTCCTCGGAAAAGCGTGACCCCATGTGATTGTTCGCTCCTGTGGCATGGGGCACCAGGCTGATCAGCTGTCTGGTTTTTTCTCTGATTTGCTCCTGGCTATCCTGGACATAAAGCGCTTGCCTGCCTGGGTTCCATTTGGGATCTTTGGGTTCCATGGGGATGTGTACCAGGATATCGCGTCCCATATCCTTGGCAATTTGGGCATGCTCCCTGGTGAACGGAGCATGGGGGAGAAAGGAATAACTCAAGTTCATATCCAGCCCGAGCAGCTTTTTCCCAAGTTGGTCATGGTAGCCCATGTCATCAATAATAATAGCCACCTGGGGGAGCTGTTTCTCCCTGGCAGGCAGTGGCCTCTCCTGCTGCTCCTGGGGCGCCTCGATTTCAGTTGTTACTCCCTCAGGCGGGGCAGGTTCTTCAAAAACAATGACCAGTTCATGGACTGTGGGCTCTTTGACAGCTGCATGGGTTAATCTACTTCCAGCAACAAAAAAGATAAGCAGGAGTGTGCATGTAAACCTGATGAGAGCAAAAAAGGAGTGTCGCATGGGGATTATCTATTTCGGTGCAGGATGTATTGGGCAACCGCATGCAGGGCGCTCAAGCTTTCCTGATCCGGCGAGGACGAGAATATTTCCAGTGCCTGCTCTGCCTGCTGCACCAGCTGGGTGGCCGTTGTTCGGGCGGAGGTAAAGCCATCATATTTTTCCATGAGATGGTAGAGCTGCTCATAGGCGTCCGTTTGGGTTCGATCTCCGTTTATAAGCTCACCAATTCGTTGTTTATCGCTGCCATGGGCCTGGGCGAGTGTGTGGATTAACGGCAGGGTGAGCTTGCCTTCAATAAAGTCGTTGCCCACGGCCTTGCCAGTCTGCTGCGCATCGCCCTGGTAGTCAAGCAGGTCATCGATAACCTGAAAGGCTGCACCAATGTTATCTCCATATTGGTACAGGGCCTCCTGCTGTTTTTCGGAAGCGCCAGCGTAAATGGCACCTATGGTACAGGTGGAGGAGATCAGGTTACCGGTTTTGCACCGAATGATCTGAAAATACTGTTCTTCTGTGGTGCCGGGATCGGCCACACAGCGAAGCTGGAGAAACTCGCCATCCACCATGCCCTCGGTAGCACGGCAGAAAACAGCCAGCCCCTGGTGGCCGCACAGCTCACCAATGATATACATGCTGCGGGAAAGCAGCCAGTCCCCGGCCAGGATTGCAGCAGTTGTGCTGTACTTGGCAACCAGCGATTTCCTGCCCCGCCTGGTTTGGGCATTGTCAATGATGTCATCATGGATAAGGCTTGCCACATGGAGATATTCAAATCCGCTGGCAAGCCTGTACAGCTCGATATCATCGCGTCCACACAGCCGTGAGCAGAGGGTTACCAGAAAGGGACGAATCCGTTTACCACCACTGAAAACAGCGTAGTTGATGATCTCTTGAAGTAAAGAGTCGCAGCCTCTCAGCGTTTGCTCCAGATCTGCCCTGATGGCTGATTCCACTTGCGTATTAACGGCTGCTGCCTGTTCTTTAATAGTATTCATGCTTTTGGAGTTGTATCTGTGCTCAGAAAAGTAAAAAAATCAGCAACCTGCTGCAAATCTCGTGTGATCGGGCTTGGGGGGAGGCTTTGAAGAAACCGTTTGCCATAGCCTTTGGTGAACAGCCGGATATCCATAATCGCAATGACACCGCTGTCACTGGTAGAGCGCATCAATCGTCCTGCACCCTGGCGCAGGCTGAGGATGGCTCTGGGTACCTGGAAATCGAAAAACGGGTTCCCCCCACTGGCCTTGATACGATTCATCCGGGCCATAATAACAGGGTCGCTGGGTACTTCAAACGGTAATTTGTCAATGATCACCAAACTCAGCGATTCCCCTGGAATGTCAACCCCCTCCCAGAAACTTGAGACCGCAAAAAGCACCGAGTCAACCTCCTGGCTGAACCGTTTGAGCAGCGTATGACGCGGTGCTTCACCCTGGATAAACAGCGGGTAGGGAAGCTGGTCTTTTAAGCTGTAGTAGGCGGTTTCCATGGCTTTAAATGAGGTGAACAGGAGTAAGGCTCTTCCCTGGGAGAGTTCAAGCAGTTGACGGAGCTCCTCCTGCACCATTTCAGGGTAGCTTGGCGCTGCGGGCTCAGGGAAATGTGCTTGCGGTAGATAGAGCAGGGTCCGGCCCGGATAGTCAAAAGGGGACGGAAAGGAAAGGGTACGGGTGTTTTCAGGCAGGCCCAGCCGCTTGCGCAAAAAAGAGAAACTGCCTCCAGTGGTCAGGGTTGCGGAGGTAAATACGCAGGCCGCCACTGAGGCATAGAGGGTGGACTGCAGTTCATGGGCCACGTCAATGGGGGTGGCAAACAGGGAGAAATTACGTTCGGTTCGTTCAAACCAGTGGGTATAACGCAAATCCTCTGCCGGGATATCATCAAAATAATCAGCGCTGATAAGGGTTAGGCGGGCGCTGAGTTCGTGGCAGCGGTTTGCGTATTGGTCCCACGGTTCACTTCCCTCTTTGGTGTTATCAAGCAGGCTGCCCAACTGATCAAGAGCAGACAGCACATGCTGGATTTCGCCAGAGACCTGCTGGTTGTGCTGGATAATATCATCCAGGGGTAAGCGGCTCCGCTCTTTTGGTAGCTGTAACCCAAGCTGTTCAACCGCTCCTGTCAGGGCGCTGATATGTGCGTTGAGGCTTTTTCGTGTCTGAGGTGCCAGCGGTGTTGCTGCACTGCGTTCAATATCGCCAGTAAGATCGTTTACCTGGTAGCGTGAAAAGGAGTAACCAAAAAAGGTGGACGCAACGTTTTCAATATGGTGAGCTTCATCAAAGATAACGGCTTCATAACGGGGCAGAACTTCACCGTATCCGGTTTTTCGGACCGCAAGATCAGAAAAAAGCAAATGATGGTTGACGATCAATACCTGGCAGGCAGCGGCATCACGTCTGAGTTTGTTTAAAAAGCAGCGGCTACTCTCCGGGCAGTCGCTCCCCAGGCAGAGGTGGGAGACACAACAGATTTTCTGCCACAGCGGCGCATTGGATGATAACCAGCTAAGTTCGCCACGGTCACCATACCTGGTTTCGCCTATCCATTGCCCAATGGTTTGGTGCTCGCCATCTGGCAGTAATGTGGCTTGTTGCTCGCTATATACCTGATGCCAGCGATAGAGGCAGAGATAATTTTGCCGTCCCTTGACACACATGGCCTGCAGGGTGGGAGCAACATATTGCTGGATAAAGGGGATTTCCCGCTCAATGATCTGATCCTGAAGGTTGCGGGTATTGGTTGAAATAACCACCCTGCGGCCACTTAAAACGGCTGGGATAAGGTAGGCCAGAGTTTTGCCAAGCCCGGTCTCCGCTTCAACAGCCAGGCAAGCTGATTGGTCTGTTTCAAAAAAGGGATCATCCTGGGTACTGGTCAGGAGCTCAAGTACTGCTTCAGCCATTTCCTGCTGCCCGGGCCGAGGTTCAAAACCTTCCAGGTGGCTGGCCAGCAGCCCTTTTGCTCCAAAAATATCATTCATGGTCAGCAGCAGCTAAAACGTCCTGAACAACTTCCCGCACCTGAGGTGAAGGGTCATCCGCAAGCGTTTGTACAAGGGCGTGGGACTCTTGAGTACCAAGTATTCCCAGAAGATTCACAGCTTCGCCACGGACCCATTCCTGCTCATGCTGGAGGGCTATGCGCAGTGACTCCAGGGCAAGGTGCAGCTCTTCTGGTGGACGCTCGATAACCAGCTGTTCATACAGAACCGCCAGCCCCAGGCGCACGGCAAAGCGTTCGTCCAGCAGCAGTTCACTAACCCATCCATTGTAGCGTGGCTCCTGCCTGAACATGGCAAGGATATTATCCACATGGCCCATTGCCAGAAAGTCCGCAATAACCTGTCGAAGTTCCGTATCACTTACGGCGTTTTGTGTGTTGTGTTTTAAGCGTTGTGACTGCATGGTGTTCTCTGATATACATGGGCTTTCTCTGCTTACCATGAGACCTGGCAAGAGGCAATGTGAGATTAGGCTTTCGACACTTGACACGTTAAAATTTCGTGGGTAGAACAAGCAGTAAGGTATGAACTCTTTTTTGGACCTTGGTTTTTTTCATCCAGGGCATCATTTTATTTGTTGAGATTTTTCATGGTACCACCGCCTTCATTGTTTACTGAACCTCCTGGTCAAAGTGAGGAGCTGCTTCAAAATGATGAAGTGGTGGTGATTGTTGATGATTTTTCAGATCTCGTCCACCTGCTTCAGGAGTTTCTTACCAATGAACATCTTCCTGTTATTACAGCCTGCTCCGCTGCTGAGCTCAGAACAGCACTGGCCCAACATCATGTAGCCCTGGTGCTTCTTGATATCGGGCTTCCCGATGCCAATGGTATGGAACTCCTCCCTGAGCTTGTAGAACATCCAGACCTTTCAGTCATCATGCTGACTGCGGTCAGTGACCTGCAGACAGCGTTATCGTGCATGCGTCTTGGGGCGGATGATTACCTGACCAAGCCTGTCAACTTTGCCGATCTGCTGGCAACGCTGAATAAGGTACTGGAAAAAAGACGGCTTAAGATCAATAACCGCCTCTATCAGCACCAACTGGAGCAGGCACGGTTCCGCCTGCTGCTCTCCCATGAGCTTGCCCTGAAAATGAACTCGGCGTTTTTAAGTGTAGTTGAGCTGGATGAGATTCTGCAGGCCATCCTGGTCGGGATTACCGCTGAAGAGGGGCTCCAGTTTAACCGGGCCTTTCTTGCCCTGTTTAATGATGAGGGAACAACCCTCCAGGGAAGAATGGCCATCGGGCCAGCGAGCAGAGAGGACGGGGGACATATCTGGAAAAATATTGAAGCGTTGAATCTTGATTTTCATGACCTGCTTTCCTGCTCCAATGTACTGGTCAGTGACCGGGAGGTGAACCGGATTGTCAAGGCCTTGCAGGTGGATGTGGAGGATGAGGAACATATTTTCATTAAGGCTGTCAAAACCAGGAAGCCGATTAATGTGGTACAGGGCAAATGCAGCTTTGCCGTCCCGCTTGAGCTGATGGGATTGCTTCAGGAAGACTCCTTTGTGGTGGTACCGCTTTTTTCCTCAACCCGCTCGCTTGGGGTCATTATTGCTGACCATTATATTTCCAACAAGCCCATAACTGATGGGCGGATTAAAGCCTTGGAAAGCTTTGCCTCCCAGGCCAGTTTAGCCATAGAGCATTGTCATCTGCATATGGATATGAAGCAGAAGATTCAGCAGCTCGAATCCATGGCCCGCGAGCTGGAAAAAAATAAGGACCTGCTCGTTGAAAGCGAGCGCTATTCTGTCGTGGGGCACGTTGCTGCTCAGCTGGCCCACAACATTCGCAACCCTATAACCTCCATTGGTGGTACAGCCAGGTTACTTGCCAAACGGACTCATGATTCTGAGTGGCTGCAGTTCTTGAATATGATGACCAGTGAGGCGGAGAAAATAGAGGGTATTCTGGAAGATCTGTTTAACTTTGTTGAATCAGTGCAGCCAGATTTTCAGCAGGTGGCACTCTTTTCCCTGCTGAACAAGTCGATATTACTCCATTACAACTCTTTAAAAGAAAACAGGATTCAGCATTCACTCCACCTGCCCGAGGATGACCTTCTGATATACATGGATGAGCGGCTTATGCAGAAAGTCTTTGTCCATCTTCTTCGTAACGCCATCGAGGCCATGCCAGGCGGAGGTGAACTCACAGTGGAGGTGAGTGTAGAAAAAGGAAAGGTGATGGTGAGTATCGCTGATACAGGCAAGACGTATTGCCGTGACGGGGAAAACCCGAAGCAAGCCGCATCTTTTACCACCCAGACCGCTGGCGTGAGTATGGGGCTTGCACTGGTCCATCGCATCCTGGAGGATCACCAGGGATCGCTTGTCATTCAAGAGGGGGAAAATGGAGGCACCAAGGCATTGGTAACCCTGCCAATGTAACAGAGGAAGTCGCTGGATTGGAAGTGCTGCTCCTGTAGAGTAACAAAAAAAGCCGGACTCTGGAAAGAGCCCGGCTTTTGTCTTCTTGCTCGTTTTTCGCAATAACGAAAAATTAGAATTCTACACCAAGAAATACACCAGCTTGGAGTATTTCATCGTCTTCTTGGTTAGGCTCATCTACATTGACATCATGGTATTCAACCTGTACATCAACTCTTGCGTTACCCATGAACTTGTAGCTCATACCAGCAACGAGACCAAACTGATTTTCATCCCAGATATCATCATCTTCAACAGTGATGTAGTTGATACCTGCACCAACAGTTAACGCATCGCTCACCTGGTAGGCACCGGTGAGGCTTGCACCGATGGCACCTGCTCCTCTGCCAGTAAAATCAAATGGACGATGAAGCCCCATTTCTTCGTTGTTCAGATTGGTGAAACCCATATCGTAGAGCGGATCCCAGTCACCAAAATCGTTACCGAAAGCAGTCAGTTGCTTGTCTGTACCATCTGTGTCTCGTGCTTTGGCATAGTAGAATTTTGGCATGAGAGTAAAAGCATCACTTACCTTTACGTCAGCTCCAATCCAAGCCTGGAGACCCGTTACATCTATGGTATCGTTCCAGTCACCACCAAAATAGTTCAATTCAGCAGTAATGCTTGCCATACCTACATCAAAGGTTGCCGCAGCGCCAGCCATATAGATTTCCCTGTCTTGGCTACCATCGCGGCCATCGAAGTAACCACCAAAAAAATCAGTGGAAACATTACCGAATGTGGGGCTGACTGAAAAAACGTACAACCAGTCTTCACTGAAGATTGCCTTCTCAAAAGCGTTGTCACCAGTCATCATTGCAACGAGTTGAACTGGAGCTGTTTCATTTTTGAAGGTAAAAGAGAAGCCTTCATCCTGATTGTCAATTGCTCCAGAAGGGCTGAAAGCAATGTACTGCAGACCAGCGCGGAATTGATAGCTGTCATTTTCAAGCTGCATGAACGCACGGTCTGTGTGTATTTCGTTACCATCGAGCATACGGCCAGCACCATACTTAGAATTGGTGTCTCCCCACCTCGCTTCACTTAAATCGGTGCGGAAGTGCACTTGAATATTGTCGTTCACGTTGAAAATACCGTACATGCGAAGGCGGTGATCCATGTAGCTGCTGCTGTCATTTTCGTCTGAATCAAACGCCCATGCACGAACCTGCATGCTGCCAGACAGATCCAGTTGATCAGCAGCCATGGAAGGAACAGCTGCAAGGCCAGCCAGTACTGGAATTGCTACAATTGTTTTTAATACTTTCTTCATCTTTTGCCTCCAATTGGACAATTATTATTGTGGGGCACAAAAAGGCCCTTGTTAAACTGCTTTTTCTACGCTCCATGACGTATCCATACGTCATGGCTTTATTACCATTTCACTGTTGAGAATATACTCGCTCACCTGGCATGTCAAGTTTTTTTTACCAAAAAGTATAAAATTTTAAACTTTCTGGTTTTTGCTGTAATCTAAACAGGTTCTCACTCCATTATTCTTCAGATGGTGCGATTTCCAGTGCATACATGAAAATTTTTGAAGTATCGCTGCCGGGAAGTAATCTCTGGAGCAGGGATTTTCCCTGGGTCTGCACTACAAAAAGCCGTCCAGAGTTGCCAGCAGGTGATGGGGAGCCAGCATCTGCGCCGGACTTGAACGCATAATCGGCAACATATCCGTTGATGGTGTTGGTACGCCACAACTCCTGGAGAGCGCCGTCATTCCAGCCAAGACAGGAAACCGCGCCACTGTTGAAATGCCTCAGGTTAGGGAAAAAGCGCAGCAGTTTGCTATCCACTGTATTGGTGTTGACGATAATCTCCCAGCTGCCGTCATTGTCCAGATCACTTACTTCCAGCCGTCCGGGGATATAGTTGAGTATCCGCCCGCCTGCTTCTTCATCGGAGACATGTGCGTTAAGCGATGGGCCGAAATGGCTCAACCCGCCACCGTAATTTGTACTGCTTACCCAGATGAGTTCGTTACTGCTATTGTAGAGCAACAGCTTCTGGTGAGCATCGATGACGACTGTTTCAATTTTTTTGTCATTGTTGAGATCCGCATACACAAAATCAAATAATGTGATCCCCTCTGGAAGGGCAAGCCTGCCTTTATTCATAAGCTTGCCGCTCTGTTCATTAAGGACCAGGCGATAGATATACGGTGCAAGCTGCCATTGGTCTGTGCCGGGTTTGAGTTGCTGGCCCGCAATGAAGGTGCCTTTTCCTGGCATTGTGACGGCTCGCACATACCACCTGATAGCATTATGCTCAACCTGCAGGGTGTTGGAACCATTCCAGGACATGATTACTGAGGAGGGAAGGTTTTTACCATCGGCTGACACCAGCAGGTGGGCTGTGGTGCCTTGTGCCGCTGGCAAGACAGAGAGCGCATGGATTTTTTTATTAAGTTTGAAACGGTACTCTGCAACTTGATCAAAGTGGTATTCACCATAGTGAAAAATTCTGATGTCACTTTGCGATGCAACAATGATATCGTCTTTGCCGTCACCATCCAGATCAGTAACAACCATTGTTTCCGCTGTCATTGGAATGGTAGAGCTTCGTTGGATATGTGATGTCGTATAGCGTCCAGCCAGATCACCGGTTAATCCTCCAGCAGCATACAGCCCTTTTTTATAGGCCAACTCAGGGTGCGGTGTTCTAAACGCTTCCATCCCGTCGTTACCAGTTTTCACTCTTGTGGTACCACCTGCTGTGTTGTCAGCGGCACCGGTTACGACGCGGCCAATATCTGCGGTGAGGCTGGTGAGTGCAGATGAAATATCTTCTGCTTTTGCTGCGGTTACACCAAACTGGGAGGGCTTGCCATCTTCGGATGCCGGGTAGAGGGTCATGTTTATCTGTACACCCTGCTTAAGGGCGTAGACACTGCCATCTGCAATCCAATCGACCTGCAAATGTTTGATAGCTGCATGAAAATCATTGGTTTTCAGTTCCTGGTTGAGCTTGTTGAGCTGCGTTCCAGATACTTCATTGGTGACCACTGTAATGTTGTCGAAACGACCGAGGCGGGTATGTAGCATCTGTTCAACAGAATTGCCAAGGTAGCTGAATTGACCTGTGCGGACGACATCAAGGGGTAATAGTGCTACCCTGATTGTTTTGCCTGAGTCAGTGGCTGACCAAGCAGCATTTCCTTGCAACAGGAGGAGTAGTGTTACACTGAGGATACTTGCTCGTAGCAGACGCATAATGCACCTATAATTGGATATTATGTTGTTTCTGGTAGTGCTTCACATTCAAGCACGGCAGGCGGTGTTTCGCCATTGACCAGGAGAAGATAAGTCGCTGATGTAGCCTGGCACTATAAACTATCTCTTACCTGACCGCAAGAATGGCAGGAGCGTTCTGATCGTAGAAAAGGAGTGTGGGTAGAGGAAAAAGCGTGCTACAGACTAATAGGAAAAAGAAATGGAGAGCCCACCATAAAAGCTGTCTTGAGACTCGTCTTTGTCCAGGATGTCCTGAAGGGAGGCGTTTTGCTTTTTGGACGTTCGAAGCCACTGGAATTCAGGAGTAATGGTAACAGTATTTTTGTAGGTGATAGGCATGTTGAACAACATGGAAAAGGTCTTGCCTGCTTCATTTTCCAGTGGGTGCTCATGTAACATGGAGCTGGAACTGAACCGGAAGACAACGTCCTCATCGTATTGATACGCTTTGGAAAGATCAAGAGCCATGAACCAGGATCGCTTTTTGGAAACCCCTTCAAGGGTATATGGATCAAAACCCAGGAAAAAACGCTCTGGCTGGTTATCTGTGGATAAACCTGTATATAAATATCCTGCAGAGAACCCCAGAAGCCCCGAGGATCCTACATAGGAAAGGGTGATAGCCTGTGAATGTATGGTTTGGTCATCGGGGGTAAGAAAACTGTAAAGATCGCTGGAGTGGGTGAGGCTGGTACGTAACCCCTGATCACTTTCGTCATCTATCCCGTACATTCCCGTCGCCAGCAGGCTGTTAACGACACTATCCCAAATGGGTACGCCATCTTCTGCCCGGCTGGAGGATGCAGCTGTCATTGCCATCAGGGTAAAAGCAACAATGAGTATGCTGTATGTACGAGAGATAAATTTCATCTGACCCCATTCAATTCTATTTTTTGATAATGTACATCGAGATGGACAGAAAGGCAATACAAAAAATTGTACTTTTTTGGTGTGA
The DNA here is from genome assembly GCA_002746685.1 of Desulfobulbus propionicus. Classification (GTDB taxonomy): domain Bacteria; phylum Desulfobacterota; class Desulfobulbia; order Desulfobulbales; family Desulfobulbaceae; genus Desulfogranum; species Desulfogranum propionicus_C. Next base: position 28,654 of record PDQK01000013.1, read on the forward strand.
GGGTGAAAAATTTATATTTTTGAACGTGTAGTCACCGTTACAAAGGCAAGATATCCTTGCCTTGCAGTGAACATCGTTACTGTGCTGGTGGGAGAGTGCTGCTGATGAGTTTGTTTTTTATCAAGCCAAAAAAACAGGCTGCTCCTCTGCTGAACCGCCACCCCAAATGCACAGCGCATCTGCTGCAGGTGACAATTTCCCATGCATAGCCTTTGAACCAGCTGAACGCTGTTGTAGGTTCACTGCGGATGGAAATATTGTGTGCCTGGCTGAAACAGAGTAACTCAAAGACTCTGCCTGCCGGATTAAAAAAGGTGTGCTCATGACTGTTATCAATGTGCACACCATATCGTAAAGAGGTGATAACTGTTCTGCATCCGGCGCAGAGGATAAAACGTTTTTCCCCTTCATTTGAACGTGATGCATCAGCGGCGCTCTCATCGGGTGATGCTTTTGCAGGAATAAGCTCCACCCGGCACAGCTTCTTGTCTCTGCTGCTGTACCGTTTACCCTGCTTTGCTTTGATAGTGGGCAACAATGGCCTGCACCATATCCTTAATGGTATATTTGTCAGGCTGGATGTGCACCTGCAGCCCGTTTTGGATCACTGTTTCCGCAGTGATGGGGCCGATGGCCGCAATGGTGACATTTTCGAGCATTTTCTGCAGCTCTTCATCGCTTTTTGCATCTACCATGGTCAGGAAGTTGGTCACGGTGGAGGAACTGGTAAACGTAAGTAGATCCACCTCGCCTTCCAACAGCTCCTGGCGTAACTCTTCTTTACGGCCTTGTGGTGGAGTGTTTTGGTAGACGGGCACCACGTTTACCTCTGCTCCGGCGTCCTGCAAGGTTTCAGGGAGGATTTCGCTTGCCCGAAGCGCGCGTGGCAGCAGGATGTGTGAGCCTTTGCCTATCTTCGTTTCAAGCAGCGCTTCTGCAAGTCCTTCTCCGGTGAATCTTTGTGGGATAAGGTCTGCCCGCAGTCCATACTTGAGCAACTCCTCTGCTGTCGCCCGTCCAACCACAGCAATATGCGGCCCTGCCAGGGCTCGGCTGTCTCTGCCTGTTTGGTAAAGCCGCTTGAAAAAGTAGGTTACCGCATTCAGGCTGGTAAAGAGAATCCATTGGTATTGTTCAATGTTTTCAATCGCCTGATCAAGCAGCGAATAATCTTCTACAGGCTCGATATGAATGGTGGAGTATTCCAGACATTCTGCACCAAATTCCTCAAGCTTGGCCACCAGCTCACTGGCTTGCTCTCTGGTTCTGGTGACCACGATTCTTTTGTTGAACAGGGGGCGGCGCTCATACCAGTCAATGGTTTTACGGAGCTTGACCACATCCCCGATGATAACCAGAGCAGGTGGTTTAATATCTGCCTGTTTCACTACCTCACTGATGGTGGCAAGGGTTCCTTCCACCGAACGCTGATGCGGAGTAGATGCCCAACGTACAACAGCAACCGGGGTGTCCGGTGATCTGCCATAATCGATAAGCTTTTTAGTCACATCGGGCAAGGTTTTGATCCCCATGTAAATAACTATGGTCCCTGCACCAGTGGCCAGCTTATCCCAATGGATGTTGGAGTGTTCCTTGGTGGGAGCTTCATGACCGGTTACAAAAGCGACTGATGCAGTATAATCCCTGTGGGTTATGGGGATACCTGCATAAGTGGCTGCCGCTGTGGCCGAGGTAACACCCGGGACCACCTCAAAATCAATCCCCTCGGCAACAATGTCTTCAATCTCTTCCCCGCCACGGCCAAAGATAAACGGGTCACCCCCTTTGAGCCGGACAACCATATTACCTGCTTTGGCATGTTCTACGAGCAACTGGTTAATGCCTTCCTGGGTAAAGGCATGCAAACCACCACCTTTCTTCCCTGCATAAATGAGTTTGGCCGTTTCAGGGACGTGTTTGAGCAGCTTTTTGTTGGCCAGATAGTCGTATACTACCACTTCGGCACGCTCAAGGAGATATTTACCCCGCAGGGTTATGAGGCCGGGGTCGCCTGGGCCTGCACCAACAAGGTACACTTTACCGGTTTTCTGAGTGTGTTGGGTATTTTGATCAGTCACTGATTTCCATAGAGAAAAAGTTAAATGGTAAGTTGGGTAAAAGGTGGGTGATATACCTTAGTGTTCAGCGCCATACACTTCATCAAGAATGGCTTTGCCTCCCATATCCAGCAGTGTTTCGGCAAGCTGGGTGCCAAGAGCGGCAGCTTCTTCCGCTCTCCCTTCAATGCTTTCTTTGAGGATGGTCTTGCCATCAACGCTGGCAATGAGCCCTGTTAATCGAACCGTGTTGTCCTCCAGTGTTGCATGGGCGCCGATAGGTACCTGGCACCCGCCCTCAAGGCGTAAAAGGAACGCCCGCTCAGCAGCTACTGTGGTTGCGGTATGATCATGATGGAGAAATTGCAGGTCGGCAAGCAGCTCGGTATCGCTTTTACGTATTTCCAACCCTAAAGAGCCCTGGCCAATGGCTGGCAGGATTTCTTCCGGGGTAAACAAGGATGCAATGCGATCCTGCATGTTCAAGCGGTTGAGCCCCGCACCTGCCAGGATGATGGCATCATATAAACCATCTTCCATCTTTTTGATCCGTGTATCCAGGTTGCCGCGTAAGTCCTTGATGTTGAGATCAGGACGAAGCGCAGCAAGCTGTGCTTTTCTGCGCAGGCTGGACGTCCCCATGGTGGCTCCCTGGGGCAGCTCGGAAAAATGTTTATACTTCACGGAAACAAAGGCATCGGTGGCAACTTCACGAACTGGCACAATGGCCACATGCAGTCCTTCCGGCAGCTGGGTGGGCACATCTTTCATGGAATGGACGGCGATATCAACTTCGTTTGCCAACAGGGCGTCTTCGATCTCTTTAACAAATAGCCCTTTTCCGCCAACCTTAGCCAGCGGTACATCAAGAATTTTATCCCCCTTGGTGGTGATACGCACCAGCTCCACTGTGGTACCGGGATACTGCTTTTCGATTTGTTCTTTTACCCAGGTGGATTGGGTGACAGCGAGCAGGCTTGCGCGGGTGCCGATCCGTAATTGAGGACGCATGAAGTTTTCCGAGGTTATGTTATTTGTAAGGAAAAATTATCGTAGAGCCATATACAGGCTTTACCCTGATTTGTCAATTTCATCGAGCAGGGCAGCAGCAAACAGCGGCAGCATCAACTCGTGATGGCCGGTGAAGTTAAAGCCTTTGCCGCCTTCAAGGGTAGGGCGGTGGACCACGTTGGTGGATGGACGATAATGACGGATGAAATCAAAGTTGGCCGTGGTAAACTGTTGTACTTCATGCCCCAGATTGCGAACCACGGTGAGTGCCTTGAGAAAGACTTCCGGGAGCAGTACCGCAGAGCCGACATTGAGGTATACGCCGTTTTGCAGGTCGCTGACCATGGCGCAAAAGAGTCTGAAGTCCCGGTGCCCAGCCTCACCAATCGCGCTACCATCAACACTGGGATGAATGTGGATGATGTCGGTTCCCATGGCTACATGCACGGTGACCGGGATGTTGTGTTTGTAGGCAGCAGCAAGCAGGGAATGGTCTTTGAATGTGAACTGCTCATGGTTAAGCGTTTTTCCAACAGCTTCGCCAATCCCCAGCCCCTGCTTGTTGCCCCTGATTATAGCAGTATTGAGTATCTCTCCGGTTTCCTGGGCAGCACCAAAAGCCCCTTTACCCAGCACGTCAGCCACTTCCTCGGAAGTTCGGCCCACCAGCGCGATTTCAGTATCATGGATAATACCCGCACCATTAAGCGCAATGGAAGAGATAATGCCGCGCTCCATCAGCGAGATCAGGATGGGGTTGAGCCCAACCTTGATAACATGGGCTCCCATACCAAGAATAATTGGTCGCCCCGCCTTGTGTGCCTGAGCGGTACGTTTTATAAAATCAGGAAAATCCACTCCCATTAACTGCGCAGGTAGAATTTCCATGAGCTGGCTGACAGTCATATTGGGACTGACCGGCCCGGCAAAATCGTTTACGCTGACCTTGGAGTGGCGGTCATGCACCGAATAGGTGTGGAGTTTTTCAAAATGTAACGGATCAATAGCATATTGGGACATGGTGAGCACTCGTTTTGGCAAGGGAAGGGTCAGGTGGAGGGAAATAGTTGTTTTTCCACAATTTCGCAGATCATATGTTCAATCCACAGGTGGGTTTCCTGAATGTGCTGAGTGTGGTCAGAGGGGACATTGAGAATAATATCGCAGAGATCGGCGAGCGCACCCCCTGGATTTTCAGTACCGCCAGTGAGCCCGGCTGTTTTCATTCCAATTGCCTTGGCAGCTTCCATAGCCTTAACCACATTTGCAGAGGTACCTGAGGTGGATATGCCCAAGGCAACATCTTCGGGCTTACCCAGCGCTTCCACCTGTTTGGCAAAGATGACCTCGTAGGAAAAATCATTGCCAATGGCTGTGAGAGTCGAGGTGTCTGTGGTCAGTGCAATGGCAGGCAGAGGCCGTCTGTTGATCAGGAAACGGTTGACAAATTCTGCTGCCACGTGCTGGGCATCAGCTGCGCTCCCGCCATTGCCAAAAAGCAGGAGCTTCCCACCTGTATCAAGGCTCTGTTTTATCCACTGCGTAAGTGTTAGCAGATCATCTAAAGAAGCAGCAGCAAAGGCCTGCTTGGCAGCAATGGACAGGGCCAGTCGTTCTTGGAGTAACGTTTTCATCACCATTATCAATGTATCTTGTCGGGTGTGGTGTCAAATAAAAAAACGTTTCCACAGGCAGGTGCCCGTGGAAACGTTTTTATAAAAGCTAAAAAAAGAGCTGAATTATGGCAGGTCTTTCATGATTGCTTCAGATACTTCTTTAATGGGCGCGGAACCATCAACAGAAATTACTGGAATGCCATCCAGATTTTTGAAGTAGTTTACTGCTGCCATGGTGCCGGTTTTGTCATCATAGTAGATGTCGTGACGCTTGTTAATAGCATCTTCGTCCTGATCATCAGCACGGGCAGAAAGCTCGCCACCACATACACGGCAAACCAGTTCGCCATCTTTTTCCACTGGCTTGATCGCTTCAAATGCGATGTGGTTAGGATGGTTGTTGTCGTTAGCACAGAGACGGCGGCCCATGATGCGCTCTTTTGCGATCTGACGGTCAAGTACAATCTCAACAACGCAGTCCAGCTTCATGCCAGCATCCTTGAGTGCTTTATCAAGTGCTTCTGCCTGAGCGAGCGAACGTGGAAAACCATCAAGTAACCAGCCTTTGTCTTTCGACTTATCCAGGGTTTCCAGAACCATTGGGATGGTGATGTCATCGGGAACCAGGTCGCCACGATCAATAAATTCCTTAGCTTTTTTACCCAGCTCGGTACCGCCTTTGATGTGCTCACGGAAAATAGCGCCAGACTCGATATGGTCCATACCGTACTTGTCTTTTATGATTGCTCCCTGGGTGCCTTTACCACTGCCGTTTGGGCCGAAAGTAAGAATGTTCATGCCGTCTCCTTTGTCTTTGTTTCAGTATGGTTTTGTCCCTAACACCTTTAATTCTAAAGAGAAAAGCAGGCAGGGAAAATGAATAATTTCTCATTAAAGCCGCGAGTATACAGCAAGTCGCGTACTTTGGCTATGAAAATGATAGGCGAGCTCCCCTTTGTGTTACGACAATTCAGCAATATAGAAGAAAAACGGCAAGAATAAAGATTTTTCATTTGGTTTCCTATACTTTTTGACAACCTGAGGTAAAGTGGTTAGAAAAAACGTGGCAGGCGTCCCATTTAAAAGTTCAACAAATGTATACACAGGTAGACCATGAAAGAGATCAAGGTAGGTATCATCGGTTTTGGTACAGTAGGCAGCGGTTTGGCAGAGGTTTTGTATTCGCAGCAGGAACGAATGGCCAAGCGGACAGGGCTAACCATAAGCGTGGCCAAGGTCGCTGATACCAGTCTGCAAGCTCTGCCCGATCATTTTCAGGGGGTAACCCTGGTGAAGGATGCCGGTGAGATTATCAATGACCCTGAGATTGACATCGTAGCTGAGCTGATTGGCGGGATAGAGCCAGCCAAGACCTTTGTTATGGATGCGATTAAGGCCGGTAAGCATGTGGTGACTGCCAACAAGGCGCTGCTTTCCCAGGAGGGGTATGACATTTTTCGTGCTGCAGCAGAGCAGGGCGTTGAGGTCGGCTTTGAGGCCAGTGTTGGTGGTGGTATTCCGGTGCTGAAAGCGCTTCGTGAAGGATTGGTTGCCAACCGGATTGTATCCATAATGGGGATTATGAATGGTACAGCCAACTATATTTTGAGCCGCATGACCGAAGAAGGTGTGCCCTTTGACCAGGTGCTTAAAGATGCCCAGGAAAAAGGGTTTGCCGAAGCTGATCCCACCTATGATGTGGAAGGGATTGATACAGCTCATAAGCTGGCCATCCTGATGTGCATGGCCTATGGCATGAACATCACCCATAATGAGATTGCAACCGAAGGGATTGCTCAGATCGAGCCTTTGGATATTGAGCTGGCCCGTGAATTTGGGTGCCGGATCAAACTGCTTGCCATCAGTCGCAACCATGGTGATCACGTGGAAGCGCGGGTGCATCCCACCATGGTGCCGGAAAGTCACCTGTTGGCAGCCATCAATGGAGCATACAATGCCATCCATTTTACCGGGGACACGGTTGGCAATGTGTTGCTTTACGGATTAGGAGCAGGACAGATTCCTACTGGTAGCGCTGTAGCTGCAGATGTGGCTGATATCGCACGTAATATTGCCTCTGGGTCTGTTGGGCGGGTTCCACCGCTTGCCTATCTGCCAGAGGAGCTGAAAGATCGTCAAGTCACTCCCATGGATGAGCTTTTCGGACCATACTATATCCGTTTTACTGTGCTGGATGAACCTGGTGTGCTGTCAACCATCTCTGGTATTCTGGGTGACCATGATATCAGTATCGAGTCTATGGTACAAAAAGGTCGTAAAAGAAACAGCGCGGTGCCGCTGGTTATGCTGACGCATACTGCTAAAGAGTCTTCGGTCTCAGCAGCGCTTAGGGAGATCAACGAGCTGGAAGCTGTGGTGGCGCCGCCGGTAAAAATCAGGCTGCTTGAAGAGGAAGAAGAATAGGGCGATAAGGGGAATACAATGAAATATATTCTATTAATTGGCGATGGTATGGGTGACGTGCCGGTCGAGTTACTCGGCAATAAAACGCCCCTTGAAGCAGCCAACACTCCAACCATGGATCGGCTTGCAAAGGATGCGGAAATGTTGTTGGTGCAGACGGTTCCTGATGGGTATCCGCCGGGCAGTGATGTAGCAAATTTGTCACTGCTTGGATATGAGCCAGAGAAGTATTATACGGGACGAGCGCCCCTTGAAGCTGCCTCCATGGGAGTGGAGATCGGCCCTGACGAATTGGCCTTTCGCTGTAACCTGGTACACATTCAGCAAGAAGGCGAAAAGCGTACCATGATTGATTACAGTGCAGGCCATATATCCACTGAAGAAAGTCGTCAGCTTATCGAAGCGGTGCAGGAGGCGTGCGGAAACGATATTGTGAAGCTGTACCCTGGGATTAGCTATCGTCACCTGACCGTGTATAAAGGCGAGCTGCCTGGTTCGCTTAAAACGGTCCCGCCCCATGATCACATGGATCAGGATGTGAGTGGGTTCTATGAGCACTACAGGCAGGATAAGGCATTGATTGACCTGATGGAGCATGCCGCAGAAGTGCTGGCAACCCATCCCGTGAATATCAGGCGGGAGCAGGAAGGCAAGCTGACCGCAAACTCGCTCTGGTTATGGGGGGAGGGGAAGCGGCCAGCCATGGATACTCTTCCCGAGCGCTACGGCCTTAATGGCGGGATGATCTCAGCAGTGGATTTGCTCATGGGGCTTGGTGTGCTCGGCGGTCTGGAGGTGGTCAAGGTGGAAGGAGCCACCGGTTACCTGGACACGAATTATGCGGGCAAGGCACAGGCCGCCATGGATGTGCTTGCGGAAAAAGATGTGGTGGTCGTCCATATTGAAGCACCGGATGAAACAGGCCATCAGGGCCTTGCCAGGAAAAAGGTCCAGGCCATTGAGGATTTTGATCACAAGATCGTAACACCCATCGTTGAAGAGATGGAACGCAGGAAGGAGGAGTTCCGGGTGGTGGTCACCATGGATCATTATACTCCTGTTCACCGGCGGACCCATGAAGATTGGCCCGTGCCCATGTTCTTGTACGACTCCAGGGGGGTGGATGCACCTTCAGGGCTTGAGTACACGGAGCAAAATGTGCTGCATGCTGTGGAACAGAACGGATTGAAAGGCTTATCTGGAGCTGCGTTCTTCAGCCGTTTTATGGAGCGTAAGCCCAGCAATGGCTAAATCTTTTTCTATCAAGCTCCAGGAACCCATTTTTAAGACCACCTATCGGGTGATCTATGGTGATACCGATGCTGCCGGGGTGGTGTATAATGCCAACTACCTCCGTTACTTTGAGATAGGGCGCACTGAAATGATGCGCGAGTGGGCAATGCCATACAGCCGAGTGGAAGAACTGGGGTGCGTGATGCCTGTAACGGAGAGCTATATTAGGTTCAAAGCACCGGCCAGATACGATGATGTTCTTACCATTGCCACCTCAGTTGCAGAGGTAAAACGGGTGTCCTGTCGTATTCACTATGCTATCACCCGTGAAGAGGATCAGAAGGAGAAATTGCTTGTAAAAGGATTCACGACCTTGGCCTGCATTGACCGCAAAGGCAAGCTGACCGCCTTTCCCGATGAAGTGATGGAGAAAATTATGCAGCTCACGCCTGAAAAAGGCGAATAGCTCTTATTTTGTCGTTGACAAAAAACTGAAAAGTTGTACATTGACGCCTCACGAATCGCGGGGTGGAGCAGTTTGGTAGCTCGTCGGGCTCATAACCCGAAGGTCGGGGGTTCAAATCCCTCCCCCGCTACCAGTATATTTCAAGGTCTTGCAGGGTTTTCTCTGTAAGGCCTTTTTTGGCCTCTTCAGACAAATCTGTGGGTGAACTCAGGAACAGGTAAGTTTCCAAGCGTATGATATAACGCGATTTCCCTCAGGTTATCGCTCCGAAATCCATA